>JAZKAD010000037.1:0-21146 GCA_040389305.1 Pseudomonadota bacterium
ATGCCAGTTTTCACAAATCTCAGAAAACCAGAGATCTAATAGAATCCGTGGGATGCAAAGTAATTTTTCCACCTCCATCTAGTCCAGATCGGCAGTCCAATTGAAAGGCTTTGGGCTAATATAAAGAGATGGACTCCCGCAACAGATTCAGTTATATGCAGATTTATACTTAAGCTTTATGCGCATTTTTTGCTGCACCATAATTCAGCTGTTTTTACTATACTCATAGTATTAGCTCCTGAGATTATAGATTGATAGTCTACTCGGAGCTTATACTATCATCTATCTCATGAATATTAATTCATGCTTTTTTGTCATCATTGTTCCTATTTAGTTGAATACTCCCACTGAACCTAATCCAAATAACTCCGGACCACAGCCGCATCATCAAATGGGGTTTTCTCTTCGCCTATAATTTGATAAGTCTCATGACCCTTGCCAGCGATTAGTAAGATATCTCCATCTTTCATCTTGCTTATAGCGTGTTTGATTGCCTCCTCTCGGTCAGCTATTTCGATTGCGCCCTCCGCCCCCCTAGCGACTTGAGCTCTGATAAGCTCTGCATCTTCGGTCCTTGGATTATCATCCGTGATAATCACCAGATCTGCGATATTGCTAGCTATCTTGCCCATCATAGGACGCTTTTCTTTGTCGCGATCTCCACCGCAACCAAAAACAACAAGAAGCCTATTCTTTTTCAAATGATTCAGTTCAAATAGAGATTTTTCAAGAGCGTCCGGCTTATGAGCGTAATCTACAAATATATGAAACTTATGATCTGGAGGAGTAACTCTCTCAAGCCTTCCACGCGGGGATTGAAGCTTTGGTAGAGCGTGCATGATATATTCAAAGCTTAAACCACATGCCTCTACTAATAGAGCTGCTATGAGCATGTTACTAGCTTGAAATCCGCCAAAAATATTTGTTTCAAAATTATATATTTGACCTTTGTAAGAAAATTCTATTTTTTGCTCTGCAAGAGTGGAATTGATACGACGAATATCTAAGTCCCCCTTCTTGCCAATGGTAACGTACTTACGCTTATGTAGTAGCAGAAATTCTTTTATCTCCTCAAAATTCTCAAGATCTGTGCTGATAATTGCAAGGCCACCAGGATCTAAATTTTCAGTAAATAGCTTTAGCTTGGCATTGGTATAAGCTTCCATTGTGCCGTGATAATCAAGATGGTCGTGAGTGATATTGGTAAGAGCTGCAGCAACTACCGGAATACCAAGTAAGCGCTTCTGATCGAGGCCATGACTAGAAGCTTCAAATGCTAGATACTCTACTTTATGTTTATGCATAATATTAAGCATTTTATGCATTGTCACTACATCTGGCGTCGTTAAGATCTTGCCACATTCCTCGAGTTCATTTTTAAGAGCATGATCTTTGCAGGAAACTCCCATTGTCCCGATTACAGCCGCATCCTCACTTAAAAAGCTACATATCTGCCAAAAATAATTCGCAACGGAGGTTTTTCCACCAGTACCCGTCACGGCTACCATATACTGTGGCCTACCTGGATATAGATGACGAGCGGCTTTTGCGAGAGCTTCGCGCGCATCAGGGACTACTAAAAAGGGAGTTATTATTTTAAAGGATGGAGCCTTATCGGTCACTATTAGCTTTGCCCCATTTTTGATCGCGGCCTCTATATAGTCATTACCGTTCAAGGTAGTTCCATTAATAGCAAAAAAGGCAGAGTCTTGACTTACTTTTTTAGAATGTGCAGTAATATCACAAATTTTTAATTTTGATAAGGCAGAGATTAAATTTGGGGGCATACCATTACTATGTATCTGAATTGACCTGATAATCCACGTGTAGTTTTTTTTGAATCTCTAGGTCATTAGGATCATATGGTTGCATTCCAAATAATGCTACCATACGCGAAATAATCGATCCTCCCGTAGGAGTTGCAGTCCACCCTCCTCCGGCGAAACCAAATGTCTCTTTTGTCCCTTGAGGCCTATCAAGCATAACGTATATAGCATATTTGGGGTCAACAGCCGGAACAATTCCAAAAAAAGATGCACGCCTCTGATTTTTAACATATCTCTTTCCTACCTGAACTTCGGCAGTTCCGGTTTTTCCCCCAACTAAATAACCAGCAACTTCTGCTTTTTTTCCTGTTCCATGGGATACTACAAGGCGCATCAACTTACGCATGACTTCGGAGGTGGATTCTTTGAAGATACGAGTGCCCTCTGGAGGGTCGTTTTGTTTAACTAAGGCTAAAGGATACATAAGTCCTCCATTCACCACTGGAAGCATAGCTTGTACAAAATGCAATGCGCTTATTGATATCGAATATCCGTAAGACATTGTAGCCAAGCTTAAATCACTCCAATGCAAATTCTTAGGGTATAATGGAGTTCCTCTTTCTGGTAAGTCAACTTGCAACTTATCCATTAGTCCTAATTTTTTATAATAAGATTGAAAGTTAGCTCTGCCAGACTCAAGAGCAATTTGCGCTACCCCAATATTCGAAGAATGCAGAAAGATTTCGGGCACGCTATGCCACCCGGTTGCTTTATGAGTATCTTTGAGATTAAAATTTGCTACCCGGAAATTGCTCAAGTTGTATGCATCATGCATGGTTATGGTGTTTGTATCAAAGGCTATAGCTAGAGTAAAAGACTTTGCTACAGACCCAATCTCGTATATCCCAAGACTAGCGCGATTGAATAGATTATCTGGCTTAGCTTTGCCTGGGTTATGCGGATCAAAATCAGGCTTACTAACCATAGCGATGATTTCACCCGTATTAACGTCCACAACTACGCCAACGCCACCTTGCGCGCTGTATTGCTTTATAGCTTTATCAAGCTCTTCTGCGACAATATTTTGCACCCTGACATCAATAGTCAGTTGCAGTGGTTTGTCTCCTTCCTTGTTTGGGACATGGTCATGATTTAAGAAGTTGTTATAAGATTTCTCAAGCCCAGCCAATCCATCATTGCCCCTACCTACATATCCGATTATATGAGACAAGAGATTGCCATATGTATAAATTCTTTTTTCTTCCTTTTCGAAGTAAAGACCAGCTATTCCAAGATCATTAATTTTTTGTTCTTCTTTTGGAGTAATGTCATGCTTAATCCAACAAAAAGTTTTATCTTTACCTAAATCTTCAAGGAGTTTTGTTACATCAATATTTGGCAATACTTTCTTTAGCTTAGCAAAATCTTCTGCGGGATTTACCATATGCTGAGGATTCGCAAATAAGGATGCTATCGGCACATTGATAGCGAGTATATTATTGTTACGATCCATGATTTCTTTGCGCGGTTGATGCGATGCTGCATAGCGCTGTTTACTATCATGAGCTACGGCTGCTAAATACACCAATCTTGAGCATATGATGACAAAGCCAATACTAAAACAAAGAGTTACAATTATAAGCCTTAGCACTCTCGAAGAGGCGCAATAATTCCAGGATATGAGGTTATATGACAAAGAATGTTGCGCCTTGTAAATCCATCTGAATAATTGCTTTGCTCTTCTCAACATCTGCTTACTGACCCTTATAATTGACAGTTTGCATGCCTGTCTTGCCGTAAGTCTTGTATCTCCAGCTTATTTTTTTAGTGATTAAATGTATATCATGCTTAACATTACCTGGGGCAGTAGATATTTGCACATCCTCCCGAAGCAAAGGGTCTTTGGATATCTGATTAGCGCTTATATCGCTTAACATCAAATGGTTATCTACAAATGATTTAAGTCTTTTAGGCGAACTAAGATAAGCAAACTCAGCTTTTAAAATATTAAGGTCGCTTTGTTCTTTTTGCACTTGGCTATTTATACTAGAGAGCTGGTATCCTAAATCTTGTACCTTGATTTTGATAGCAAAGAGGTAATACCCTGCAATGGCAACAACAAAGGTATAAAAATAGTTGAGTATTCTGTTCATTTTGTGTCTTGTATTTTATATCTTGCGATGTTTTAATAGTGGCTCAATTTTTTATAGCCACTCTCAGCTTAGCCGATCTTGCTCTTGGATTGCGCTTCACTTCGTCTTCGGTAGGTTTAATCACCTTTGTAATGGGCAGTCTGTATACCGCGCTACTTGGCAGGACCTTTGCATATTTTGACTTAGCTACACGTTTTTCAGATTTATCTTGCAAATACTGTTTTACTATCCTGTCTTCTAGAGAGTGAAAGGTCACAACAACCAACCTACCGCCTTCAACAAGAACATGCTCAGCGTCCGATAGTACGCGCTCCAAAGCCCCAAGCTCATCATTCACCCAAATACGCAAAGCTTGAAAAGTCTTGGTGGATGGGTCAATCTTGCCAGGCCTAAAGCCAACAGCGCGTCTCACAATTTCTGCAAGTCTTGATGTTGTAGTGATCCTCTCTATTTCGCGGGCTCTGCATATAGCACGGGAGATTTTACGAGAATCTCTCTCATCCCCATACTCAAATATAATATTGGCGAGCTCTTCTTCAGCAGTTGTATTTACTACATCCTCAGCACTTATCCCATGAGATCCCATGCGCATATCAAGAGGGCCATTTCTCATAAAGGAAAATCCTCTATCAGCTTGATCAAGCTGCATGGAAGAAACCCCTAAATCCAGAACGATTCCATTAACTTTACCATCAGCTCGAGAGCTATTTAAAATCTTGGCGATGTTAGCAAAATTATCATTTACAAATTTTATTTGCCCTGGATACTCTTCGCTTAAAGAGTCGCAATATTGCGCAGCTGATGGATCTTGGTCTATAGCTACTACATTAGCCCCAAGAGACAATATTGCTTTGCTATATCCACCAGCTCCGAAAGTGCAATCCGCATAAGTCTCCCCTTTCTGAGGATTCATATATTTTAACACTTCATCTAGCAGCACTGGTATATGCATTATATATTCTTTAGTAAATTACGGTTATTTTGAGCTATCAATTTAGATTTCGCTAAATGATTATCAAGGTCTTGGGGGTTCCATATCTCAAATACTGCACCTTTCCCCACGAAACTCACTTGGTCAATTAAATTCCCGTATTCCATAAGGGATTTCGGTATAATGACCCTTCCCTCGCTATCGAAGCTTAACTGCACGGATCCGCCAAGAATAATACCTTCAAAGGCATCTCGCTCCTCGGAATATGGGTCTAGGCTTTGTATAATTTGACAAAGCTGCATTAAACGTTCTGCTGTGCATGCCTCTAGACATCTATTTTTAATAGAGGGGTATACTATAACTCCGCCAGAATCTTGATCACTTAATATAGCACGATAGGAAGCGGGTACAGAGACGCGCCCCTTTTTGTCTATATTATTGAAGTACCTAGATAGGAAGATTTTCATAATTCGTTCTTTTGGATCGCATGCGGTCTATATACTTTTTTATAGATCGGTTAGAGTTTTTTTATTTGGTTAAGGTTTAAGTAATTTTGGGTGTATGTGGGAATATTTGGGATTGAATGGAGAATAATCTATGAAAAAAAATTAGTCAAGTGATATTTACATAACTTTACTAGGGATGATGGTTGATTTATAGCGCGGCTCAACCCCAGATAGCAACAGGCTTACACAAGCACTAGGCTTGCAGCGATTATACTTCAAAAACACGAAGAAATTTAATGCCAAAATTGTCTATATAGAGCTAAAAAGTTCGAAATTTAGCATTTTTTAATACCAAAGAAGTCTTTTTGGGGGGGCTTGCGCGCAAAACTGAATGTCTTGGCATTTTCAGGATAATCCTGACTACAGGGCTAAAAATTCTTTTATTTTAAGCAAATCGTACCATGTCGTTTTCTTTTGCATAGGTTGACGCAAGAGGTAAGCAGGATGGAACAGCGCGGTTGTAGTAATGCTGCGCGTGAGGCATTTATTGGTATAGTGATAATGCTCCTGCCTTATTTTGCTGATCTGCAGATGCTTACCCAGCAAACTCTCAACCGCTGTACTACCAACGAGAATTAGAAGTTTTGGATCTATGATCGCAATATGCTCTTCAACAAATGGCCTGCATTGTTCGATTTCTTCATCGCTAGGCCTACGATTGCCAGGAGGACGCCAAAAGGCTGTATTCGTTATATAGACATTTGTTTTTCTAGATAATCCAATACTAGCTAGCATATTATCAAGTAACTTGCCGCTTTCTCCGCAAAATGGAATTCCTTCTGCGTCCTCGGTAGCACCAGGCGCTTCCCCGATGATCATTATACTTGCATCGATTGCCCCGTCACCAAATACAGTATTTGTGGCCGTATGCTTTAATGCGCAGAGATCAAAGCTCATTACCTTATTTTTAAGAGCAGCAAGCATAGAAGCTTTGTCTTGAGGCTCATTACTTGATGGCTTTGATGGCTTAATGGGAGCCGCCTTATCTAAGTTAGAGCGGGCCATCACATCTATACCCATATGGGCATACCATTCAAGTGCAAGATTTATATTTTGTTTTGTATTTGCAGAATTCATAACTCGTGCTATTTTACCGATTATGAACCAGTATAAACTTATAATCCCAGAAAATCTAGATGGAGTTAGGCTCGATAAAGCATTGAGTTTACTATGCGATCTTACACGTACGCGTATTCAGCAGCTTATCAAAAGCGGCAATATCCAAGTTAATGGCTGCATAGCAGACTCTGTGTCTAGCTTAGTTAAAGCTTTTGTAGAGATAGAAGTATCGGTCCCTCCTCCCATAGATACGACAATGAGAGAGGCGGATATTCCTCTTGATATAATGTATGAAGATGATGATTTGCTAGTTATAAATAAGCAATCTGGGCTTACTGTCCATCCAGGCGCTGGTCAGCATAGCGACACCTTAGCAAACGCATTACTTAAGCATTGTAAAGACAGCTTATCCGGCATCGGGGGCGTTACTCGACCAGGTATCGTCCATCGCCTTGACCGCGATACATCGGGGCTTATGATGGTTGCTAAAAACGATTATACTCATATTGCCTTGTCCGCGCAAATTGCAAGCCGCGACCTTAAGCGAGTTTATAACGCATTGCTTTGGGGCGTGCCTATACCTCATAGCGGAACCATATCTACTTTAATTGATCGCAGCCATCATGATAGAACTCGCATGCAGGTAGTAAAGAGCGGTGGCAAAGAAGCGTCTACTCATTATAGAATCTTAGAAATCTACGCGAATGCTAGCCTTGTAGAATGCAGACTTGAAACTGGCAGGACCCACCAGATACGCGTTCATATGAGTCATATTGGGCATTCTGTGATAGGAGACCAATCTTACGGACATAATGCACGGAAAGTCCAAAAATACTACAAAGGCGAGCCCCTTGAAGAATTCAAACGCCAAGCCTTGCATTCATGCTTTATTGAATTTGTGCATCCGAGGACCGAAGAAGTGATGCAATTTACTGCAGCTATGCCTGATGACATGGCAAAAATTCAACAAATTTTGCGCGGATAGGTTGCATTACTGCAAAGACTGAATTCCCGCAGCCAAAGAAATGACAAGAGAACTTCACGTACCTTTTTTAGCCTGGTTTACAATTTTGTAGATTTCGCTTTTACTATAACCCAGATCCTTCTCGTGTATTATTTCAGCGACGGTTTTTGCACTCATGCCTCCATCCAAAAGATCTCTAGCCATAGCGCATATATCTATGTTTCCTTCCGCTTTTTCCCCAGATAGTACTATAACTATCTCACCTCTTGGAGGGTTTGCTTCAAAAAAAGCCATAACCTCTGATATTAAACCGCGTTTTGCTGTTTGATACATTTTGGTAATTTCTCGAACCACACAAATTTCTCGATCCCCCAAAGTCCTAAGTGCCACCTCGAGGCTTGAATGCAATCTTGCCGTAGTCTCAAAAAATATTATAGTTGCGGGTAGACTTGATATTTCTTTAAACGCTTTTTCTTTTGCTTGAAAAGTTTTTGGCAAAAATCCACAAAACATAAATCGATCAGTAGGAAGGCCTGATAAAGTAAGCGCCGCTATAGGAGAACAACATCCCGGGATAACATCAACGAAATATCCATCATTTTGAAGATCTCTTACTAATTTATATCCTGGATCTGAAATAAGAGGGGTGCCCGCATCAGATACTAAGCTGACTACAAGACCTTCGTCTATTAAGCTCTTAATATAACCACGCACGACTTCATCGCTATGATCATTGTATATTTTGAGCTTTGTTTCGATGTTATGTTTATCTAGTAATTTTTTTGTAACCCTGGTATCTTCTGCAAAAATGTAATCCGATAGCTTAAGAGTATCAATTGCTCGTTGTGTTATATCTGCCATATTCCCTATGGGAGTTGATACTATATAGAGACCAGCTTTCATAACATTGATAACAATTTAATTCAGAGTGTAGGAAGATAGTTGAAAAGTTGTAATATAGACAGTATTTTCTGATATAGCAAACAACCTAAAGTAGAGGAAATATGAGTCTTGATTTAGACGTCGCAATCTTTATAGCCTTTCTAGCTCTTAATCTCGTAGTTGGTCTTAGATATGGTAGAAATGTAAAAACCATCCAAGATTATGCATTGGGTGGGAGAAATTTTACTACAGGAGCGCTGGTTGCCACCATAGTCGGAACATGCGTAAGTGGAAGTGGATTTTTTATCACTCTATCTCATGTTTACAGTGATGGGTTGTATTTTTTAATAGCATCAACATGCGGCGACCTTTTTCCTCTTTTATTCGTTGCCTTTGTTTTAGCCCCAAGGATGGGAGAGTTTTTGGGTAAGGTCTCTATAGCAGAGGCTATGGGAGATATATACGGGCAAAGTATCAGGATTATCGTTGCTGTAACCGCTATAATTGGCGGCGTTGGTATGATAGCCGTTCAGTTCAAAGCCTTCGGCAATATATTTCATTACTTCTTAGAAATAGACGGCGCGATAGCTGTTGTTGCTGCCGGCATTGTTATGACTATTTTTTCTACCCTTGGGGGAATTAGAGCTATTACTTTTACTGACATACTTCAGTGCATCACCTTCGGCGTCGCAATTCCACTGATTGGCCTTCTGGTATGGCATCAATTAAACCACGATGGGTCTTTTAGCTTATCTGCCGCTCTAGACACCCCTATGTTTAATGTTGTTGAAGTAGCCAACCTAGAGAATCCTAAGTTCTGGGCAATGCTGCCATTATTATTATATTTTGCCGTCCCCGCTCTAAGCCCCACAGATACTCAAAAAGTTATGATGGGCACAAATATCGCTCAGGTAAAACGTGCGCATATCATTGCTGCCGTTTTAGTGGCTCTTATATACCTCTCCATTGCTTGGATCCCCTTTCTTGTATATAACGTAAACCCCGATCTTAAACCCAATGAACTCTTGCCGTATATTGTAGATCACTATACTTATCCCGGCTTAAAAGGTATGATGATCGTAGCTATTGTAGCTCTTGCTATGTCTACAGCAGATGCTTATATGAATATTGCTTCGGTGCTTTTTTCTCATGATATATGCAAGCCCCTTGGTATTATTAGTTCTAAAAATGAACTTATGGCTTCTAGGATTTTTGCAAGCTTCCTTGGTGCGTTTGCCGTTGCTCTTGCTCTCTCTAAAGCAGATCTGCTAGGTATAGTATTATCTGCAAATGCTTTTTATATGCCAATAGTTACAACACCCCTTCTTATGACAATTCTAGGGTTTCGTAGCTCTACTCTTTCTGTGCTTATAGGAATGGGAGCTGGGCTTGCTACAGTCGTCATATGGAAGTTTCTTGGTATCGAGGCTGATTGCATAGTAATTGCCATGACTGTTAACCTCATCTTCCTTCTAGGGTCACACTATGTATTAAGTCAAAAAGGAGGTTTTGTTGGCGTAAAAGATAAAACATTCCTCACACAAGAGGCTCAGGACAGAAGACTCCGTTACAATAGGTTTAAAAGACAACTCAGAGACTTTCGCCTCCTGACTTTTATCAAAGAACTAGCTCCTAAGAATGAACTTATGTATTCGGGCTTTGGGGTTTATTGTATTATCTGCACATTTGCAACGATGTATGTTACAGATTCAGAACTTGTAAAAGATGAGTCCAGAGTCATAATGCATTTTTATCAAGTTATGCTTGTTACTGGCACAATGATGGGGTCTTTTCCCATATGGCCAACTAGCATTAAAAAGGAAATTATAGTGCAAATTTGGTGGCCAATAGCTATGTTTTATATGCTGGGTTTTTTCAGTGCGTTTTTTCTTATGGTAACTGGTTTTGAAGGATTTGCTTTTGCAATTTTTACATTAAATTCAGTTGTAGCTTTCACCATAGCAGGCTGGAGACTGGGCGCTGTCATGATAACTTCAGGTTTTTACCTGGCATCTATCGCTTATCAAATATATGCTAATACTACTCATATAGGTCTACCTGACACATATTCTCCGACCGCTATATTTATGTACTTGTCTCTTCTTCTTGGCGCTGCAGTTATTATTTTCTTGAAGCCCAAAGAAGAATATGCTGAATTTACCGAGACAAAGATTCGTTATCTCCAAGATACCTTGGGCTTTCAAAACAACGAACTCATTACTCTTCTTAAAATGAAAAACGAGTTCTTGCGTAATATCGAGCATGAAAGCAGAACCCCTATTACTGGCATTGCTACCATGGCTGAAGTTCTTGAAGCTGGCTTTGACAAGCTCAATGAGGATCAGATTAAAGGTGGGATTAGAGAGATAGTCACAAGCTCAGAGCGCCTTAATTCTTGGGCGAGTAATCTTGTGGATTTATCAAGGCTATCTGCTAAAGGCGAAACTGCCTTAAGTAGAACTACTGTAAATCTTTCTGAACTCGTAGAAGAAAGACTTGGGATTTGTCAAAAGCTATACATAGCAGAAAAAGATATAGATAATCGTGTCTTTGTTTTAAATTTAGGAAAAAATATAATAGCTTATTGCGATAGATATTATATATCAAGAGTGATAGACAATCTTATAATTAATGCCATTCAGTATACAAAAAATGGAAAAATAGAAGTAAAATTATTTTGCCCAGAACAAGCTCTGCTGTCGCAAATAACTAGCGGTAAACTTTCTAAGAGTAGGTCTCTTAGCAACCCTATGAATAACTCCGCTTCTACATCATCTTATATGCACAAAATTTCTTCTGTCGAATTTTCTATCCAAGACGAAGGCATGGGAATTCCTTTCGAGGATCTTCAGAATATCTTCGGTCTTCTTACTGTCAGCTCCAAAACCAAATCTGTAGCCGGAGGAAGAGGGGTTGGACTTAACCTTTGCAAAAAAATTATAGAGCTGCATGAAGGAAAAATTTGGGCCGAAAGCGATGGCCTGCAAGGATCTAAGTTCATGTTCAGCCTACATAAATCAAATGTTACTTAAGGAGTAATTATGACCCACGCATTACAACGAATATTTCTCTGTGTTTTATTGCTAGCAATTTCAGCCTGTCAAACTAATCCACCACAACATATTCCTCCGAAGATAAACGTAGCAATTTTAATGCCTCTAACTGGACAAGATGGAGTTCTTGGAAGACGCCTTGCCTCTCTCATGGAGCTTGGACTTGAAGATGGACTTCAAGGACAGATTGATCTAATGACTTACGATGCATCTGATGAAAAATCAGCCCAGCTCATGATGGATAAAATTATAGCTAAGAAGACTAAGATAGTGCTAGGCCCCTTATTCTCTCAAATAGCATATGCAATTATGCCTAAGGTAGAAGCTCACAACATAACCGTTCTTACACTGTCTAATAATCCAGCAATTGGGGGTGGTAATATGTATGTTTTCGGTCATGCTCCTATGCGTCAGACAGAGAGAGTAGTGAATTATTGCATAAATAAAGGTTATAGAGACTTAATATTACTACTGCCTGCAGGGAATTATACGAAAACTATGAGTAATATTATTCAAGATATGGCTTTGAAAGCTAACATCTCGCCTGTCCACACGGAGTTTTACGGAGATGAGCCAGAATCTATAGCATTGAGCGTGGCTAAAATTTCAGATATAGTGGACAACTTAAATGAAATAGAAGATAACGCAACTAAGCCTGTAATATATGTCGCAGATGATGCTAAGGTTTTAGAGCTTGTATTTAGCGCCTTCAGAAAGCATAACTTAGACCAAAAGGCTCTAGTTATAGGAGATAATCGAGCAGATATATATTTTCCAGATGGAATACAGTTGCTTTATACGGGGTCTTTAAATTATATGAATTATGGACTAGATAAAAGAGCCTCTGAGATATTGAATATTCATCATCTAAGTTTCATGGATCTTATGGCTTATGATTTAGGACGTATGACTTCACATTATTTGGGACAAGGCCTAAGCCAAGAGCAGTTTTTATCTAGACTTAGAAGCCAAGAAGGATATATTGGAACCTCTGGGTCTGTTATTTTTAATGATAACATTGCCATACGTAAATATGATATTATTGAACGTAATGGAGCGCAGTACAAGACGATTGAAAAGGGAAACCATCCTTGAAATTAATTTTCTAAAAATAATTTTTGATGGGTTCGCGTCCTTCGCGTACTAATGCCATTTCCCAGATTAAATGATCTAATAGATTTTTTTATGAAGGCAACGCCGCCTATAGACAATAGGTGCGCAAAGCCAAGTACAAAATCTATTAGATCATTTAAAAATGGGACTTGGTATAATCTCACAAACAAGAGAATAAGCATTCGTAGCTCAGCTGGATAGAGCGTTGCCCTCCGAAGGCAAAGGTCGTTGGTTCAAATCCAATCGAATGCACCATACATTGTAGCCCACCTCGTTACGCCCGCCTCATTACTGATGGGTGATACCACCTAAACTTCACGATCTCTAAGATCTTGCGGTAAACTTGCCGCCCATTTGGTACTGGTACCAGCGCCCATTATAAGTACTATATCTCCTGACTTGCCTATACTAGATATTATCTGAGGTAGGTCTTCTGGCGCTTTAAGGACTTCTACTTGCATTCCTGGTGATATTTTTTTGACCTCATTTGCAAGGACTTCGCTTGTAATACCTTCGATCTTTTGTTCACCCGCAGCATAAACCTCTGCGAGATATAATATATCCGCTTCTTTAAAGCATTTCGAAAAATCTTCCTGCAAACTCTGAAGCCTAGAATATCTATGGGGCTGAAATACAGCTATAACTTTGCCACCAGTTCTCTCTACTACGCCGCGTGCAGTACCGATCGTGGCTGCAACTTCTATTGGGTGATGGGCGTAATCATCTATAATAGACACCCCATTCCATTCTCCGGTTTTAGTAAACCGCCTTTTAACCCCTTGGAAGCTTTGAAACCCTTCCATGATAACTTTAATACCAAAATCAAGCTCTGCGGCGATTGCAATTGCCGCAAGTGAATTTAGTACATTATGCCTTCCGGGCGTAGGCAATGTGATATTTTCTATAATAATAGCGCCGCCTAGTGTCTGCAGTTTAATACGTACATCGTAGGTGGATGAATTGATGTCTGTTCTTATATTGAACGCCTGCACGTTTGCATTATCAGAGTCTATGCCATAGGTGATAATTTTACGACCCTTTATTCTAGACACCAGTCCTGCTACGACTTTGTGGTCTATACATGCAACTGCAAATCCATAAAATGGTAAGTTAGTGACAAAACTTTCAAATGCTTTTATCAAGGTATCGAAATCATGGTAGTAATCCATATGCTCTGGGTCAATATTTGTAATAACCGCTATCGTTGATGGAATTTTGATGAAAGTTGCATCCGATTCATCAGCCTCGGCAATAAGATAATCACCACTTCCTAAGTATGCATTTGTAGACTTGTTATTAATAATACCGCCATTGATTACGGTAGGAGCAAGTCCAGCCGCTTCAAACATGCATGCGACTAAAGAGGTTGTGGTAGTTTTTCCATGAGATCCTGAAATAGCCACGGATGTTTTAAATTTCATAAGCTCTGCCAACATCTCTGCGCGTCGCAAAACTGGAATATTTAGACGCATAGCCTCGATAACCTCAGGATTATCTGGCTTCACTGCCGAAGAGATTACTACATAGCTAGCCCGCCCAATATTATCTTTTGAGTGCCCTATAAAAGTCTTGATTCCTAGAGCTGATAATCTTTGAGTATTCGCATTCTCTGCTAAATCAGAGCCTTGTACAATATATCCTAAATTATGCATAACTTCAGCAATACCGCTAATGCCGATGCCTCCAAGGCCTATAAAATGAATTGCACCTAAGTTGCCTTGAATTTTTTTCTTTTCTAAAAATTGCATAATAAAATATCCCTGTAATTGGAAGGGTAGTACTCCACCCTCCCCTTGCTACGCTATTTAATCAAATTAAAGCTACGTTTGTACCAGCTGCTCTCAGGGTAATTATGCCCAAGGACTGCTGCGTATTTTTTAGCTTCCTCAGGAAGGCCCAGCATCATGTAGCTTTCTACCATTCTATATAGTGCTTCTGCGGCGTGAGATGTTGTTTGGTAGTCTCTGATTACCACCTCAAAACGCCCACCAGCAGCGATTGGATTATTTTGCGCAAGGTAAAAGCGCCCAATATTCATTTCTGCTCCAGCCAAATGGTCATTGACTAGACCCATTTTAAGGGCTGCATCTTTCGCATATTTTGTGCCAGAAAATTTTGAGATCACATCAGAAAACGCTATTTTTGCTTGCTCAGTTTTTGACTGATCATGAGAGGAGTTAGAAATTTGCATGTAATAAGACAAGGCTTTGAGATAATATACGTAAGCTATGTCTTCGTGCAATGGATGAATCTTTATAAATATGTCTAGCACATCCGTTGCTTCATCGTATTCACCAGCGAGATACAATGAATATGCCTCCATAATTTCAGCCCTTGCCGAGAGAGGAGATCCAGGATGTTGAAAGTATATTTTTGCAAAATCCTCTGCGGCATTTTTATATTTCTGCTTATCGAATGACTCAACGCCTTTGGCATAAAGCTCTTTAGCTGGGATGATTGTATCGTCATCCTTTTTGGACTTGCATCCTACACACAAGATAGAAATACAGATTATAAGCAATGAATTACGTAATATCATCATATTAAAAGACCTAAAGGTTTGAGTTTGTAATAATATACACAGCGCTGGCTATTTTGTAAAAGATAAATTTCCCCCTACTTCCGAACTTAGTTTTATATGTTTAAATATTTTTAGTGTAAATATGTGTAATATTAACACCATATCCCCTTAAAATCTCTGCTTAAGTATAAAAACTAGGAAATCTTATGTTGCGGCCTGTTTGCGTTTCGTTATAATCATTTTTGTATTGGTGTATTGCTGATACTTTGGTGTATTCAAAGAAGATTTGCTTTAGATAATCTAGAAGATCTGTTGGGTACACTTGCGTTGGATGCACTTGTTACAATTTAATATTGCGACAATTTATATTTAAGTAACCTTGAGGTCAATATCATGAATAAAGCAGAATTTGTAGGATTTATCGCAGAAGTGGGTAGCATATCAAAAGTTGATGCTGAAAAAGCTCTGAACTTAATCACAGAATCAGTAACAAAGGCAATACATAAAGGTCTTGAAATTAGCCTTGTTGGCTTTGGTTCATTTCATGTGCAAAGCCGCGAAGCTCGCGACGGACGTAATCCAAAAACCGGTGCAAAAATGCGTATCGCAGCATACAAGCAACCAGTATTTAGAGCTGGCAAGAATCTTAAAGAAGCTTGCAACAGCTAATTATGTCAGGCTCAAACAAACAATAGGGCACACTCTATTCAAAATATGACCTGCAAGATTTAAGCGTCAATATACGCCCTGTATATTGACGCCTTTTACAGTTTTTTTATAAAGATTCTTGCCTATCCTTCGCGTTTTTGCTATAATCATCTACTAACCTTACGCTATGACCATAGTTTTTGGACCATCGATTTGCGTTTAATTCAAACTCATTTCGATTTTATACTGTTTTTATGGTTTTAGTTGGTAACATTCACAATATTTAAATATGGAGAATTGGCAATGACATCATGCACGATGCGCAAAGCGCTTTTTACACTTACTGGCCTCGCTTTGGTAACTTTTTTAGTCTTAGTTGGTAGATCGCATTACGTCGAAGCATCGCCCAAAGAAGGTCAAAAATTTGAGGACTGGACTGTAACTTGCACCAAAGAAAATAAAAAAGAAGTTTGTTTTTTATCTCAAGCATTAAGCTCTAAAGAAAACCCAGAACAAAGAGTGGCAGAATTTAGAGTGGGATATTTTGGCGACAAAACACTTAAAATGATACAACTTCTACCATTTGGAGTAATGCTTCAATCCGGAACATCAATTATTAGTGATGATAAACTTATAGCACCAGGTAAGTTCACAACCTGCCAGCCAGTGGTTGGATGCATTGCAGTATCAGAGCTAAATAAGGAATCCCTTGATACAGTTCTAAAATCAACAGCAAACTCTGTTGGGTTACTCACTATCGAAGGTCAACAAATAAATGTTGTATTTTCTAACAAAGGCTTGAAGGAAGGAATTGATTCTTTAAAATAAGAATAGCTTTCTCTTATATCGCTACCTCGCAAACCGGGGTAGCGATATAAGATATTAGTAACGCCATACGCTTTATTTCTAGCACCTCTCCTCTATAGACTTGCTCTTTGTCTTTGCAAAAATCTCTACAGAGCCTTCTCCTCTAGCGTGCTTTTTGAGAGCCGCCTTAAGCTCCTCTCCCTTTGATTTACTAGGAAAGAAGTTCCATTATTACCTTTTTGATTTTTTGTAAAACCGTAAGCTTTTTGAGGTGCGTTTTGGAAGGATGGTTATATACGCTTACTCAAGCCGATAGCCAATTTACACATGGCTTTAATAGTATTATAAAATATATGATAGAGGGGAGAATTAAGACTACCTTGGCTTATGGCAATCTCCTTGTGCTTTAATTCTTCTAGTCTAAATTCTTCGATTTTATCCGCCAAAGCCATTTCTTCTTTGAGATGCTTAAGGTCTTGGATCTGACTAGAATAATGCTCGTCGATCACTTCCTCTACGGCCTGGGTGCAAAGCATAGCTGTCTTAGCTCCGCATAAGCTCGTTATAAAGCCAAGAGCATAGCCTGCTGCATGCCATAATGGCAAGAAAATAGTCGGAGTTGCTTTGCGCTGGATTATTTTGCTTGCAAAAAATGCCAAGTGCCTTTCTTCCTCAGCGAGCATATGGGTTAAAAGTTTATTGGTATCGGAATTATTGCTTCTTGAACTATTGCATATTTTTGTAGCGTCTATCTGGCCTTTATATATACGCACAGCACCATATTCTCCAGCATGATCTACCTTTATTATACTACGTATCAATTTGGGGCGATCGTGAAAATATGGTTTTGGCATAGATGTGCCTCTTAGAGAATTAGGTTACTTTCGAAGACTCGATGAGCTTCGCGTCTTCTTCCGTCTCGTAGCGATGGCCAAAATGGGATAACAATACTATAACTAGAAGTCCTATGTTGAACAATAAATTCCATTCTGTCATAGAAAGCATCAACACCTTAAACGGCGGTTTTGTACAGGTTGCAACTGACTTAGCGTATAGCATATCACGAATATCGCTAGCAGATAAACTATCAGGCATTTGAATGTCTGGGTTACATCTATCACTAGCTTCAAACACTCCACGTTCAACTCCAGTATGGTATCCTGATATCGCTATTGCTATCAGAATTGTCATAACAGTAAAAAGAGTCCATGTTCCACGTAATTTTGGCGCAAAAATTCCGCATAGCGAAAGTTTAATGAGGCCAACAAAAGGCAGCCTTTGATAAAGACAGAGTTTGCAAGGAGGAAACCCAAGAACGTATTCAGTAAAAAACGCAAGAGCTAGAGCTCCAATAGATGCGACAAGGATAAAGGGAAAGACAAGTTTATGCCACATTCTCTTTCAATGCTACTTTTTGCGCTGCTTTTGAAGCTCTAGAGTTGCCCTTGGACGATTCAGATTTAACGTCATCTGCATCGTGATCTGAGTCATGAGTTGATGTCTCCTTAGACAAAGCAACTGCTTTGTCTACTCTACGTGCATGATCCGCAAGTAGCATAGGGATGCCATTTTTGACTGGATAAGCTAACCCCGCCTCAAGACTAATTAATTCTTGAGCTTCCACGTCATAGACTAAGGGACCTTTGGTCACTGGGCATACTAAAATTTTTAGTAAGTCAGATGATAATTGCATGATAGACCTCGCTATTAATATTAGTTATACTATTAGCCAGAATGCTTAGCGCTATCCCACGGAAGAGGCGCGCCATCAGCTCCAAGAACTAAATCACCTGATCCATCGAATTCCGCGGCAAAAAAAGAAGATTTGCTAGTAACGAGTTTTACGGGTTTAATTTTTTGCCCTTGATACAAGAATTCTCTAGCCTGTTCACGCGTAGTTGGGTTATTTTTTGACGCGGTTTTTGCTTTAGACATATTACTACTACTCACATTATATTAACTAATAATTACCAGTATGCATAGCAGGGAGTATTCTGTCAAGAAAAAAATTGTCCCATCCCGCTTCGCATCAAAGTTTTAGGGCCCATACGACTTGCTTTTTTCATCATGCTACTTATTTGCAAGTACTGCTTTAGCATTTTATTTACATCCTGCACGGAGGTGCCTGAGCCCTCCGCTATCCTTTTACGCCTTGAGGCGTTTATGAGATCGGGCTTTCTTCTTTCTTTTTTGGTCATGGATAATATGATTGCCTCAGAGCGCTTAACCTCCTTTTCTTTTTTACTTAAATCTACTTGGTTTAACATCTTTCCAGCCCCAGGTAACATTCCAAGTATACTTGCAAATCCACCAATTTTTTTAATGGAACGCAACTGAGTCAAATAATCATTCATATTAAAGAGGCCTTTTTGCAAGCGTGCAGCTGCTTTTGCCGCCTCTGCTTCATCCACAGCTTCCGCTGCTTTTTCTACAAAGGATACAACGTCACCCATGTCCAAAATGCGGCCAGCTACTCTCTCTGGTTGAAAGAGTTCTAAGTCAGAAAGCTTTTCTCCGGTGCTTAGGAACTTGATGGGCTTTTTAGTTATATATTTTATACTAAGGGCAGCACCACCCCTCGCATCGCCATCAATTTTAGACAGCACAACGCCTGTAATATTTAACTTCGCATCGAATTGCGACGCTATATTCACCGCGTCTTGACCAGTCAAAGCATCGGCAACCAATAAGATTTCTGTAGGATTCGTAAGAGCCTTAATGTCCTCAAGCTCCTTCATCATCACGTCATCTATATGAATCCGGCCAGCCGTATCATAAATGACAACATCATATCCCCCTAAACGCGCTCCTTTGAGAGCTCTTTGAACGATTTCAAGGGGCTTTTCTTCGGAGATAATAGGAAGAGAGGCAATCTCCGCAGATTTTGCTAGAATTGCAAGTTGCTCTTGAGCCGCCGGACGATAAGTATCCAGCGAGACAAGTAATATCTTTTTGCTCTGCGATTTAAGATGCTGAGCCTTAAGATAGAGAGCGAGCTTAGCACTAAATGTAGTTTTACCACTACCTTGCAAGCCTACCGTCATAATATTGACAGGTGGGTCAGCCCTTAAGTTAATTTGCCTCTCTTCCTCCGTGGAAGCGAGAAGTAATATAAGCTCGTCATGGATAATCTTCACCACCATTTGTCCGGGGCTTACAGATTTTATAACATTCTGACCTATGGCCTTATTCTTGACGGCATCTACGAAATTCTTCACCACACTAAGTGCAACGTCTGCCTCTAGAAGTGCTACCCTTATGCCCCGCATAGCTTCATCTATTTGAGCCTCAGTAAGGACTCCTCCGGAACGTAAACGATCAAAGATTTTAGATAAGTTACTACTTAAGTTTTTAAACATTTTAGAAACATCTTTTTTTTATGTGGAATTTGAACTAATATAGCTGCGATTTCTGGAAAAACAAATTATATGTCCATAGATTTGAAGGCTTTGGATTTTAGAGTAGTCGGAAGTAGTCGCAGAAAAACCGCATCAAAATCTAGCAGTGGCGGTTTATTTTGCGACTTATTGGATGAAAAAGAAGAGGTTGCTTCGGCATCTTCTAGCTGCAATCTCAACCCATTCCTTGCTCTTCAAGAGTTCAGCAGCTCCTATGATCAAGACATACAAAAAATGAAGGAGATTGGCGCGAGCCTTCTTTCCCACTTAAACGACGTAAGATTTGACCTCATAAACGGCGATGTGGACAAAGATCATCTCATCAACCTTCAGAATGCATTAGACAAGAATTCTGTCGAGCTACAATTTCCAGAACTACAGGAAGTCATTAACTCTATTCGTATCAGAGCTGGCGTTGAACTCGCAAAGCTTGAAAAAAATAATTAGACTTCTTTTTCAATTACAATATCCCGGAACGCCAAAGCAGAAACTAGAAATGGCAACTGCTATGGCGGCGTAGTTTCTGCTTATGACAAGGGCTAAAAACGTGGGGATTACCATTCATTAATTACAAAAACCAAGCGAGGAAATAATGCCAAAAGGTCTTGTAGTAGTAGGAGAAAGCTCGGCAACTGACATATCAGAGCCTGTCATTCCTGCTGATTTACCATTTCTTATCCATGATATAGATACAACCTCTGCATATGCAGACTATCATGAGCAACCTTCTTTAAAACCACTTAAGGAGATAGTGAGTGAAATAGTAGCTAAATACATGGTTGCAAATCAATATCTGCTTTGCTGGAATGTAAAAGAAGAAGAATCTGTTGTCATGGAAGTCTTCCGCCCAGTTGTTTTAGATCGTTTTAATTTGGGTGCAATAACTCATCTAAGTCTAAACGAGAATGATGCTATGCAGTTTATAGTGTATTTCGTACTTGGTAATCCTATAGATTATGAAACTAGCGCTCAGTGTGTAAAATATGCGATGCAGCGTGGGGTTGATCTTAATCAGACATATAAAAATTGGTTTAACGAAGAACAAAGTGATGTTGTAACTCCTCTCTCACAAGCAGCTTCAAGAAATGATATGCAGTTGATAAATTTTTTACTTGCCAATGGAGCTGTGATTACTCCTTCAGTTCTTAGGGCTATTTCTCGCAGCGTCATGCTAGGAAATACAACTCAAAAACAAATAATAGAAGACTTTATTGCACGAGGTGTTGATATAAATATGTGCGATGACCGTGGTGGAATTTTGCATAATATGTTTTGGGCCACGCGCGATGTAGAAGATTTTGGAAGCTTTTTGCTATACTAAATTAGTTTGAAGTAGGGATTTGGA
>JAZKAD010000038.1:0-7593 GCA_040389305.1 Pseudomonadota bacterium
TCAAATATCGATGATTTAAAAAAGTCTACGCGCGAACAACGTATTCAAGCTATGGCGGTTAAAAAACTATCCGAAGATAAATCTTTGAGCGAGATGACGGATGAGCAGATTAAAGATAAATTCGAGGAAATCAAAAAAGAGATAGTAGGCAGAGAAGGTGCTATTACTACCAGAGGTAACATTATTACCAGGGCATTTAGAGATATAGGTGAAGATATTTGGAGGGGGATTGACCCTTATTCAAAATACAAAGACGTAGGAGTTCTTGAAAAAGAAAGAGAGCTTCTAGATCCCGTGAAAGCTCCTAAAGAGATGGAGATTCAAGCACAAAAAGAGAAAATGCCAGAGGTAAAAACTTCTGAAAAAACAACTCCTATAACAGCTACAGCAGAGGATGTAGCTCTATCTAAGCCAGCTGCGCATGAGGAGCTTTTTGACAAGAAGCGTCAAAGAGTACCCCCTGAAGCGCACCTTGAGGCAACTTCTATATCTCGTGATGTAGAAAGCGTTAAAAGGGAAGTGCAAATGCATGTTGCTGCAACTAAGCAGGGGGATAGGGCCGGATTGCCCGCGAGAAGGAAGGGGGTTAAGAGATCCAGAGAAGTTTATTAAAGAACTTGCAAGTATTAGTAGTAAAAATATGTACTATACCACTTAAATTAGGTAATATGCTGTCGGACTAGGCTAAGAGTATGCATGCTTAATAAATGGAGAGTGAAGTGAGAGATATAGAAGGGTCAAGTTTTTTATACGGAAGTAACGCCGTTTATATTGAGGAATTGTATCTGAAATACCTCAAGAACAAGGATTCAGTAGATCAAAGTTGGTCTGCGTATTTTGATCAAGTTAAAGATGCAGGAGGAGCGCTGAACGCGTCCTTCGGAGCATCCTGGGGAGCTCATCCACAAATCATTGATGCACCCGATGATGCTGAAGTTCTTGTCAAAAAACCATCTTCTGTTGATCTTAAGGCTCCAAGCTCTGATAATCACTTTAAAGCAAAATTCCTCGCAGAAGCTTATCGTGAACGCGGACATTTTTTGTCTAAACTTGATCCATTAAATTTAGAACATATTATCGATAAAAAAGAAGCGGGCCTAAGTCCGGAAGAGGAAGGATTTGATCTCGAGAACTTGAATGAAGAAATTAATCTTCGGGGTGAATTTTTTGGCATGCAGAAATGCGCACTTAATAAGTTTATCTCTATGCTAGATAGCACTTATTCAAAAAATATCGGATTCGAATTTAGCCATCTAACAAGTAGAGAAGAGAGAAATTGGCTTTATTCTGAAGTCGAATGTGCCACTAGGACATTTTCTCCGGAAGATCAAAGTTCTATGCTGCAGGATTTGGTAGAAGTGGAAGGCTTTGAGCGATATCTACATGTTAAATTTCCTGGAGCTAAGCGTTTTTCTGTAGAGGGAATCGATGCCTCCATAATTGCCTTACAAAAAGCGATTGAATATGGGGCTGATAACGGAATATCAGATGTTATTCTCGGTATGGCTCACCGTGGAAGGCTTTCAACTCTTGTAAAAGTTATGGGCAAACCGTACCGCGCTGTATTTTCAGAGTTTATGGGTACTAGCGCCATACCTAAAGATATTCCAGTATCTGGAGATGTAAAATATCACATTGGATATTCAAGTGACGCCACAACAAAAGCGGGAAATAAAGTGCATTTGTCACTAGCGTACAACCCTTCTCATCTCGAGGCTATAAACCCAGTAGTTGCGGGCAAAACAAGAGCTCAGCAAGATGTAATGAGTGATTCTTCTCGCAAAAAAGTTATGGGAATGTTAGTGCATGGTGATGGTGCTTTTTGCGGGCAGGGAGTGGTGCCTGAATGCCTTATAATGTCAGGACTCGATGCTTATAATGTAGGTGGTATTTTTCACATTATTACAAATAATCAAGTAAGTTTTACGGCAAATCCAGAGGATCAGCATCCTGGTCGTTATGCTACTGAAGTAGCAAAAATAGTAAATGCTCCGATAATTCACGTAAATGGAGATGATATTGAAGCTGTAGTTTTTGCTACCCATCTTGCATCAAAATATCGTCATAAATTTGGTAAGGATGTTGTTTTAGATATAATTGGCTATCGTAAATATGGCCATAATGAAGGCGACGAGCCTATGTATACGCAGCCAGTGATGTATGATGTGATCAAGACCAAGCAAACCCCAGCCGCAGTATATGCGAATGACTTGGTTGCAAAGGGAGTGATTGCCGAAGGTGAATATCAAAATAGAAAAGACGCTTTTAAAAAGATTCTAGAAAAAGAATATGATGCTGCGAAAGATTTCAAGCCAAAGGCGCAGTGGTTAGAGGGTAGATGGTCTGGTTACAAACGCCCCGAAACTACAGAAGTCCAATGTATTACAGGTGTAGAAGTAGCGAATCTTAAGGAGCTCGGTGTTAGCCTTTGCAGAGAGCCAGAAAATTTTGCGATTAATCCTAAGCTTGTTAAGCTTTTTGGTCAAAGAAAGCTAGAGTTACAGAATGGACAAGTTGACTGGGCCACTGCCGAACAACTTGCTTTCGCAACTCTACTTAGCGAAAATATACCAATCCGCTTAACTGGGGAAGACGCAGGTCGTGGTACATTTTCGCACCGACATTCGGTGCTTTATGACCAAAGGGATGGTAAGCGTTATATTCCGTTAAATAATCTATCGAGCTCCTATGCAAAATACGAAGTAGCGGACAGTAATTTATCGGAATACGGCGTTCTTGGTTTTGAATATGGCTATTCCCTTGTAAATCCAAAGCACTTAGTAATCTGGGAAGCTCAGTATGGAGATTTTGCCAATGGTGCGCAGATAATTTTTGACCAATTTATCAGCTCCGCTGAAACAAAATGGCTGCGTATGAGTGGTCTTGTTGTACTTCTTCCTCATGGATATGAGGGTGGGGGTTCAGAGCATAGCTCTGCACGTCTTGAGCGCTTTTTGCAGCTTGCAGCAGAAGACAATATGCAAATAGTGAATCCAACGACACCAGCGTCTTTGTTTCATCTTCTTAGAAGGCAAATGCATAGAGATTTTCAAAAGCCTTTGATAGTAATGTCTCCCAAATCATTGCTAAGGCATAAGCTAGTTGTATCAAGTATTGATGATCTTGCTTCTGGCACGAGCTTTCTCCCAGTGATTGGAGAAATAGACAAAGATATTAAAAACGAAAATGTAAAGCGCGTGATAATGTGCAGCGGCAAGGTGTATTATGATCTGCTTGAGCTGCGGAGGACGAAAGGCTTGAATATTGCAATTATTAGGATAGAGCAGTATTATCCATTTCCTAAAACGCATCTAACTTCGGAAATAGCTCAATATAAAAATGCTACTGAATTTATTTGGTGCCAAGAAGAGCCTCAGAATATGGGGGCTTGGTATTTTATCAAACCTTATTTAAGTGAGATAATAAATAGTAAAATAGAATATATTGGCAGAGAGCCTGCTGCGTCTCCGGCAGTAGGTTCCTTGTACCTGCATAATAAAGAGCAACAAGATTTATTGAATAAAGCGCTAAGTTTATAATAAATAGCACAAGGCATATAGTTGAAAAAAGAGGAAAATAATGAGTATAGAAATAATAGTTCCAGCCCTTGGTGAATCAGTATCTGAGGCTACTATAGCTAAATGGCATAAAAAACCAGGTGAATCTGTAAAAGTAGATGAATTAATACTGGAGCTTGAAACGGAGAAAGTAACCCTAGAGGTTTGCGCCTCTGCAACTGGAGTAATTGAATCTATAGCCAAAGAAGCGGGCGCAAATGTAGCGGTTGGCGAAGTTGTTGGCAAGATTAAAGAAGGCGGGGTTGCGTCCGCTCCCGCCGCGTCTTCTGCCGAACCTCCAAAGGTTTCAGAAAATAAAAAACCAGAATCCTCTCCGGCGGAAATGCTGCCGCCTTCTGCGGCTCGCATCATATCCGAGAATAACCTTGACGCTGAAAAGATTTCTGGTAGCGGCAAAGATGGGCGTATCACTAAGGGTGACGCTATGGAATATCAAAAAAATAGCAGCTCTATTTCGGCCATTCAATCCTCTGTGCAACCCTCTACTCAACCCCCCGTTCAATCTTCTGATAAACCAGAGGAGAGGGTGAAAATGTCTCGTCTTCGCAAGACAATTGCGCAGCGTTTAAAAGATTCCCAAAATACCGCAGCTATTTTGACGACATTCAACGAAATAGATATGACGAATGTAATCGCGCTACGGACTAAATATCGCGAAGAGTTTGAAAAAAAGCATGGCATTAAGCTGGGCTTTATGTCTTTCTTTATTAAAGCTACAGTGGAGGCGTTAAAAGCTATTCCTGCCGTAAATGCTGAGTTAGAGGGCGACGAACTTGTATATAAAAAATATTACGACATCGGTGTTGCTGTTGGTACGAAGCAAGGTTTGGTAGTTCCAGTACTACGAGCAGCTGACCGCAAAAGTTTTTATGAGATCGAAGCCGATATTGTAGATTTCGGCAAAAGAGCTAGAGATGGGAAGCTTGCTATGTCTGACCTTATGGGCGCTACATTTTCTATTTCGAATGGTGGTGTCTATGGCTCTCTCATGTCTACGCCTATTATCAACCCACCTCAAGCAGGTATTCTAGGAATTCATAAAACACAAGATAGACCTATGGCTATTGGAGGGAAGGTTGAAATCCGCCAGATGATGTATATAGCCCTGTCTTATGACCATAGAATAGTTGATGGACAGGAAGCCGTAACATTTTTAGTAAAAATCAAGGAAGCGATTGAAAATCCAGAAAGGTTATTGCTTGGATTGTAGAAGGAAATATCGCTCCGAGGTGAAGCGTCATCCATGGCGAAAGCGGGAATTCTAGAATTTAACTTCCCGAGCTCCCGCATAGCCAAGACAAGAACTCAGGTCGCTTCACTTTTTGTAATTATGATGGTTATGAAAAAAATACCTATATATCAAAAGCACATAGCGTACTGTATAGCCAAACCCACTTTTGGAATAATTTTAATCATGACAGGCCTTGTGTGGCTTAGTCAGACAATCAAACTAATCTATTTGTTTGATAAAGGGATTGCATTCTACGATTTTTGTTATCTTGTAATTTTGGTGTTACCTTCTTTATTTTTCGCTATTCTACCCTTTGGAGTCGTAGTTGGAACGCTCATAGGATATAATGAGCTTAGCCACGACAGAGAGCT
Source organism: Pseudomonadota bacterium (assembly GCA_040389305.1). Classification (GTDB taxonomy): domain Bacteria; phylum Pseudomonadota; class Alphaproteobacteria; order Rickettsiales; family Rickettsiaceae; genus JAZKAD01. Next base: position 5,181 of record JAZKAD010000038.1, read on the forward strand.
TGTGGTCCTTAGTAACAGCGGGCTTACTCCTTACGATCTCATCAAGCCAGCCTTAGCCCTAGCGCTTGGGATTACTCTAGTAGGTTATTTTATTTCTTTATATCTCCTTCCTTTATCTTATTCGAAGCTAAAAACTACATTAAATGATTTTCGCGATAACTATGTATCTAATCTAATTCAACCCAGAGTATTTACCCCTATATCCAAAAATGTTACGCTTTATGTTTCGGGAAAAGATACAAATGGCGTACTTCAAGGGGTTATCCTCTTTGAAAGACAGCATGGCGATGAAATGTCTGTGCTATTTGCAAAAACAGGGCGTATATACATAAAAGATCACGAGCCTTATTATGAGCTGCGCGATGGAACTCGTCAGCTAGTTGATAAAAATGGACGTATTAGTCAAATGAGTTTTGACAATTTATTAGTAGCGCTTAAAACTCCGCAGAGCTGCAGTGATGCAGAAAAAGATCAAGTTGGTAAATGCCAGCGCATCGTAAATTATGGAGCTAAAAATCTTCAGGAATATTTTTTGAGTGAGTTATTTGACCCAGAATATGATCTAGGCGAAATAAAAAAAGTGAAACTAAGGGCTGAAGGGCATCAGAGAATTGTTTGGCCTTTATACAGCCTTGTAGTAACTTGTTTGACTCTCGCAATTTTTATGCAAAATCCTTATAGTAGGCGTGGCAATACAGTGGTATTAGTAAAAGCAGCGGTGGCTGCAGTAATAGTTATTGTAATACATTTCGGGTTACAAAATGCAGCTTCTAAAATTGAAATCATCAATCTTGCACTTTACGCTAATGTAGTATTATGTTTGGGAATAAGTTATTATTTATTAAATTATAGAGAGAATAAAATATGATGGGTATGAGTTTGGGTCATTTGGTTATAATTCTTGTAATAGTGCTTGTTCTATTCGGAGCTGGTAAGCTTCCAAAAGTCATGGAAGACCTCGGAAAGGGCCTCAAGGCCTTTAAAGACGGTATGAAAGGCGATGAGGATAAACCCAAGGAATAACCCATCAATTGATCGAATAGCGATGTTGCTTTCGAGCTCATGAAAATCCATTCAGCTAGTAGTACGCACTTTAAGCGCGTACTACTTTCTGAATTGCAGAGTCGCCTTTGGCTCTTCGCAATGACGAACAGAAGAATCTTAAGCGTGATCAGTAGCAGGCTCGTGACTAGCTCCCGCTAACTCAACTGGTGCAGCTGCTAGCTCAACTGGCGCAGCAACTGCTACTAGAGGTTCATTACAAATATGTTCGCTAGAAGTACAAGCAGCCTCGATTTTATCACGCGCAACTTGGCTTAGTAATTCTGTTGCCTTTGCGGTAGCTGCAACCTGAAGACTCTTAACCCCATTATGTACCTGACCTTGCACAGCAGTCATTGCTTGATCTGCTACAGCTCCAATGGACGAAACAAGGGCATCTTGGACGCTTTTCGGTAATGGAGATTGCGCTAGTGCTGCTGTCAATGTAGTTATTAATGCCTCTTTCGCTGCAGTTTTTATAACTGCCTCCGTGCTATCAAACGCACCTCCGCAGCAACTAGATGCGGTGTATGGGGCTTTAGTTGTGTCAGCGACAGTGTGAGCAGCGGCCTTAACATCTTTATGTGGTACGGGGATCAAGTTACTTGTGGTGTTTACTTGTGTTGCTGTCATAATAATACTTCCTTATTAAATTTGTATCTGCATTCGTAAGTTAAAAAGTTGAATAACCTAATAGCTTTTGCAACTGAAGGATACCTTATGAGATAAAAAGCACTAGCATAGTTGCTTTGTAGGGTCATAAAAAATGATACACTTGTGGTAAATTTATCTATAATTGCCGCAGTCGATTTACCGCTTCATGACGATGAACGATTCTCCCTAAATAAGACCGAGGCTTTAATTAATCTTTTTTGCGATGAAGAGACTAAGTGGGATGGTGCATATATAGCAAAGCCCCAAGGCTGGAATAACGTACCAAGGATACATTACCATATTAATGATAAGTGCCCCTCCAATAAGAAGTGAGACCCATACATATTCTGGTTTAATGACTAAGTGCTTTAGAGAAAAAATTGGGATGCGAGACGCTAGCATACAAGCTATGACTATTTGATATAGACTAAGGATTAGGCTGTGAGACCTAATATTAATATTCATATTGGTAGAAAAATCGAAGTCTAGCATAATAGGTGTCATAAGCAAGAGAGCGCCTAAGGGAGCTGGGACTCCTGTAAAAAAACGCTTAGAATGAGAGCTAGCTTCCGATATTATGCTTGTATTAAAGCGAGCTAGTCTTATGGCCATACATACCGCAAATAATAGAACTGCAGTCCATGACAGCACCTTAAATTCTGGTTGATGTAATGACCAGAGATAGGTAAGTATAGAAGGTGCTATACCGAAATTGACG
>JAZKAD010000039.1:0-1616 GCA_040389305.1 Pseudomonadota bacterium
GATTCTATTAGCGATCACTATACTAGATGTTATTATAGAAAAAAACTTAGAAATAGCTACAATATTATGGATAATGTTCATTATATATAAATTACTAACAAAACCTCACTAACATGGCAGGAAAACAAGATAAAGAAGAAATGATGCAAGCAGCTATAAATGTAGAAGCGCAGCTAGGTCGAAAAGAGAAAGGCGGTACTGTGGATGACGACTATTCGGTGGTAGACTCTGTGAAATGGGAAGACAGGGGCTCTGCACCTAAAAATGATGATGGCAAATCAATTAACTCACTGTATAATTCAGAATTTGTATTAATCATAAAACATGATGGCGATACTCAGTTGCAACTATTGACCATAGAAGAAGATGATTATATTCATTCCCGTTGGGTTGATACCGCTTATTTTGAACAAGAACCGTATCTGAAAAACGGTAAATTTTCAAAAAATGAAATAAAGGATGAAGTTGTTAGATTGCTTAAGGAGAAGAATTTGAATTCAATAGCGAAAAATGATTTAAAATCTTCCGCACTTAAGTTTTTGAAAATAGAGGAGGAGCCATCTAGGGCTACGCAGCCCATCGCTAAACCGACAGCAACACCTGTGGCCCCGCCAAAAAGAGAACAAGAAGAGAAACAACGCGGAAGACTTAAGCTATCGGATATCCCTGCTGTAGTTAAGGAATTCATGCCTATAAGCCAACAGCGTGCAATCGTTGGCTCTACAGAGCATTGGGAGGTAATAGACAGGCTGAAAGGCATTATTGAAAATATGCCCAAATCATACGAGACTGACAATATTAAGCAGGCCGATAAAATTGTATACCTGCATTATTTTGTTGGCAATTCTGATTGGTATATAGTAGAGAAAGATGCAGAGCCTGAACAAATACAGGCGTACGGGTACGCAATACTTAATGGAGATACACAAAATGCCGAAATGGGATATATCAATATCTCTGAGTTGAGGAAAATTACAAAGTGGCCATTCAACCTTGATTTCTTTTTTACGCCTACAAAACTAGGTGAGATAATAACTAAAAAAACACCGAGAACTTCTTTATCAGATAAGCCACTAGCTAACAACCTGTTCCCTGCTAATCCTAAATTGAATTCAGTAACCATAGATTGGGCGGAAACAATAAAGGGAGTGCCTAGGTCTTTTGATTCATTCAAGGCCATGACTAACTATATTAGCAAAAATATGGAATTGCCACTTGAAGGTTACGATAAAGCAGATATCTCTGTGGATTGGAAAGAGATAAAGACACCTTTGCTATAAGTGCTAGGCAAAACAATCCACGCGATTGGCCTAATATATGGGCTAGAGAAGCTATTGACAATACTTTTTACAATGCGTTAGTAAATGTGATGTTTTCAAACGTATCTAAAGGGTTCGAGTCTGCGGAAGCTGAATATGCGGTACAGGATGATAGGTTTGCGCAAATTGGGAAAGATGGGCTAGAGCTTACGGATATTGAGTTTGACGATATCGTACGCGATAGTATAAGTAAGTACTTTACTGCTAGGCAATTAAAGCAGATAGTGGAGAAATTCAAGACAGAACAGAATACGCTACAGGTGTTGCAGCAACTATTCCCTAAACTATTCTCTTTAT
>JAZKAD010000040.1:0-2442 GCA_040389305.1 Pseudomonadota bacterium
GTTGTTTAAGTTTAATGTCTTGAAAGACGAAACTAGCAATCTGATTAGCTGCCGCTTTCCGTAAAACTCTTACAAAATATTGCTTTGATTTATGAGAGACAGTAGACGGGAGATGAATAATATTATTGGCAATTGCCCATTTCATCGAGTCGTTGTCAGCCATAGGACCTGTCAGCTCGATGATAGAGTCTGCAAACGAGTTAAACTCAGTTACGCCTACAGGCAGTTTAGAAGGAAGGTAGCTTAGAATTATTTTAAGTGTTTTCATATAGTTATATTGCCTCATTTTGGTATTAGTGTCAATAGTTTTATTAATGTTTTTTATTATTTTAAATCTGCTAATGTTTTCGCGGACTTAGGAATGGCTTCTAAATCGATAGTAGGTAATATTACTGCTGTTTCCATGGCATTTTGCAATAAAAGAGATATTGTTTCAGCATCTTCCTCTTTGCACTCTACGATAATCACATCGTGCACTTGCATGACAATAGGCGCGTCTTTAATACCTATGGAATCTCGATCTTCACAATACTTGATCATAGCCCTATTACAAATAGAGGCTCCCGTACCTTGGATCTTATGATTCACTGCTAAATTAAGTAGTGAACGTGCCACAGGAGGCAAGGCAGCATGCAATTTTTTGCCATAGATCTTATCTATCTTAAGAGCATCAGGAATACGGCGTTTACGTCCGAATAGCGTAGAGACGTATCCTTGTTTTTTAGCTTCTGCGTGTGAATTTAACATCATTTGAGCAACGCCAGGAAAAGCTTCAAAGTAGTTTGCAATATCTTGTGCTGTGTCTTCCTTACTTTTGCCCGTAGTCTGTGCTAACTGTCCTGCTGTAGCTCCATAAGTACTAGCTAATGCTATGACCTTAGATAAGTCTCTAAGCTTCTTGTACTTAATGCCGAAGGCATCAGGGCTACCGTCTTTGCGAGGGATACAGTCTGTTTTCCCATATACTTCCATGCCGATGACTGAATAGAAGTCATCTGCGCTTTTGAATGAGGTTAATAGTCTGTCGTCATTGCTGAAATAAGCAAACACTCTAGGCTCTAATTGACTATAGTCAGCTCCTACGAATACTTTACTCGGTCTGGATACGATACATGCTTTAACTCGTTTATCATCTCGCGGAAGATTTTGGAAATTAGGCGAACGACTAGAGAATCTGCCGCTTGTTGTACCGTGCATTAAGAAGCTAGGACGTATAATACCATAACTAACTTTGGACTCCATTCCTTCAATATAAGTAGACAAGATTTTCTTTTTCTTATTCATTTTAGTAAGTGCATCAATCCATTTATAGCGTTCTGTAAACTTAGACAGCACCTTGCTGCCTACGGCTATATATGACCAAGGAGACTTGAATTTTTTAGCACGTACCAATTTGCCATTAAGAGTATAAGAGGGCTTTTGTATCTTGCCTTCAGATTCTATAGCAGCTGCTATAAAGCGCCGTTTCGCTGCAGGATCATATGGAAGTTTTAGGTTTAGATCTTGGCAGGCTTGTTTGCCCGCATCTGTTAGTGTAGCAAACTCTAGGTTAAGTACTCCGAACAGTAGCCAAGAGAGTTGAGCATTAGAACCTGTATTGAAGGTGTTTTTCTTATTAGTGCCGGGATATTTGTCTTTGATATATTGATGTATCTCAGCGCTAATAAAAGCTTTATGCTCTTCACATTCGGCCTGTAGAGTCTTCTTTAGTGTAGTCATATCTGTCTGATCTAATCGAAGTCCTGTAGTGTTCATCTCATAGGCAGGCCCTCGTAATAGGGGCATTGATTCTGTAAAAAAGAAATCATCAAGACCTTCATCGGCTAGTCTAGGTAGAAACTCATATACAAGCATATATGTCATCCAGGCATCTTTTGCACCGTACTTAGCAATGATGCTTGAATCTGCCTTATAAAGCTCATAATTGCCTTTAGTGATACTTCCCCCATTTGCTTGTACTGATGCTTTAACCTCTATTGATTCTTGCGCCATATCCTCGCCTAAAAGCCTTGTACCTAAGTCTTTTAGGCCTATAGGGGAATTCTCGTCTAAAAGATGCGCTAAGATCATAGTATCTATGTAAATATCTGATATCAATGAGATTTTATAGTTAAATTCGATCATTTGAGCATCGAAAATAGCATTATGAGCTATTAGTCTTTTACCGACAAGGCTTTCGCATACGGCGACTGCAGCTTCTTTCATTCCTGGAAAATGAACTAAGGTGCTATTTATAGCATCCCATTCAGATAACACTAGGTACCAGGCATGTGTATCGGATGTACACACAGAGATACCAATGATCTTAGCATCTCGATCAACTCCTGTAGTCTCAGTATCGACTGCGACTATATCTGCATTTTCTATTTCTTTCAGTAATTCATTAATGTCGTTTGGAGTCCGTAGAATCTTCCATTCCGGTCGGGATTGGTTTTTCATTCT
>JAZKAD010000041.1:0-6379 GCA_040389305.1 Pseudomonadota bacterium
ATTAATGGCGAGTCCAATTCCTGCGTTTGGAATGGGAGCTATAGCGATGGAGGTAGTATCTTCTGCGTCATCTAGTATTCTTAGCATAGTATATAGATTCTTTGCGACTTCTATAAGATCACCAGATTTGCTTAAATTTAACCTCCCAATATCAATGTCACCAAAGCCAATACCTTGCTCGCCTTGCTCCGTTGATATCGCGTTTAGCCTTATACTCGCTCTTGGAGAATAATGCTTTGAGAGCATACCTGGTGCCTTGATGGTTTGATCAGTGAGATATTCTACATTTTGCCCAATTATGTCGGCTATCACTTCTGGCGTGATGAAGCCATAGCGTAATATACAAGGCTTAGCGCTAGAGAGATCAAGGATAGTAGATTCAAGGCCTATAGGCCCGGACATAATATCGGGAAGCACGAATAGTCCTGGAAAATGCTTAGTTACATGCTCCTCAAGACTTGCGCTAATATAACCAGAGGGGTTAGCACTAGGCGCTGCTATATGCGTCCTAGATAGACGAATAAGCTCTAGGGCAACTGGATGGGATGGAATACGAATAGCCACAGTATTTAATCCAGCAGTAACAGAGTTAGCAAGATTGGCATTATGCTGCAGCGGCAGTACTAAGGTCAAGGGTCCTGGCCAAAAGTGACTTGCTAAAGATTCCGCAGTAGCATCAAATTTCGCAATGGATTTTGCTTCTTCCAAAGACGATACATGAACTATAAGAGGGTTATTACTTGGCCTTCCTTTGAGCTGATATATTTTTTTGCAAGCCTCGTCATCGCGGGCGTTAGCGCCAATGCCATATACTGTTTCTGTAGGGAAAGCTACAAGATCACCTGCTTTGATCAGCTCCGCTGCCGTTTCTATTTGAATGAATTGTGATACCTTAGAAGACATTGATTATATAGCCCTTGAAATGCGCATTTTAAACTAGCGCGCACTATATCACGAGCGAAGGATGATGTAAAAGTATTTACTATTCCCATAATGATCATTTTATTTTCGTAAAAGTGATAGCGTCCGAAACTTTCCTAATAACCGATTCGCCCTTACTTTCGTCTTCATCTCCAACGGTCTTATTCATTACTGCGCCATTCATCCAAAGCGTGGAGGAGCCACCGCCATCTAAATTTATAGCTCTGATGCAGCCAAGTTCCTTCATCAAACTAGCAAGAGCAAGTATAGTTACTCCTTTAGACCCATCTGGCGTAGAATATTTTTGCTCTATAATTTCAGTGACCTCCCTTAATGTAAGATCAGATGGATCCTTGTTATATTTTTGCTTGTAAGCTTGTTTATTTAAATTTATGAGCGAATATACCTCTCCTAAGATTACCTCGCTCAAATCTCTTGAATAAGTTTGTTCTACAATCATAAGTATTATATTGCCATTTGGTTTTAGTCCAATAGCTGTGCGCGCATGCTCTTTAACAAAAAAATCAGTTTTTTTATCTTTTAAATCCGCTGGAATCTCGCCATTTGATATTAAAATTGGTATGCCACTAAGGATAGAAACTCCATTTAGTTTGATGTTTTTAGGATTATTCCGCTTAATAGATAATGTTCCTTTATCTACTATTAAAAGAGACTGGATTTCATCTTTAAGAGCGTATATCTTACCGTCAATGACAAGTGTATTGCTCGGATTGCCATCAGTTATCCCCCCGATCTCAAAAAACCCTCCATTTATCGCTATATCTGCTTTAACCCTTTGCGCTAGTGCTGGAATGCTTTCTCTTCCAGATCCGTCATTAGCCCGAGCTATTTGAATATTGTATGCCGCAGGATCAATTTCTACTATATGAATGACGTGATTATCTTTTTTAATCTTTTGATATTCGTAAGGTTGCATATGAATAGCCTGGGTGATTTTAGGGAGAATGATAAATACAATTAATAAGATATATCTCAAATTTTACCTATAAATTACTGTGCTGCAAGTTAATACTAGCGATAATTCCAAGCCAAAACAAAGGTAATTTGTTTGTTGAAAATTTCATACTCAATAACATTCTATAGAATTCTTTCGTATAGGAGGCTGTCTTAGAATAAAATATAATTAAAATTTCTTTACATTATTAGTATTTATCCATATAAATAACTATCAAGGAGAATTGGTGCAGAAGGAGTAAGAATATGATAACAAGACTAAATCCATTATCAAACGAGCAACGAGGTACAACATACGCCATACTATCGGGTTTATGCTATGGTCTGCTTGGTTATTTTGGCATGAGCATTATCAATGCGAATTTTTCCATCGCAAACACAACCTTTTGGCGTTTCTTGGTCGCTACTATAGTGATGGGTATCGCGTTACTTCCTAAGTATAAAACCTTATTAAGTCATCCAAGAGAATCCTTGTGCATCTTCCTTTGTGGAGTATTTTTATACACTCCTGGCGCAATGCTATTTTTTGTATCTAGTCAATATATAGGCACCGGGCTTTCTATTGTTATATTCTTTTCTTTTCCTGTGATGGTGATGCTAATAAATTGGTATTTCTTTAACGCTAAGATGAGTTTAATGTACTATATTAGTATAGCGTTAATTATCATAGGCCTGATATTGCTAGTTGACACGCAAGGGCTTCAGGCCAATATTATTGGTATTGCTCTTAGCTTTTTTTCAGCCTTCGCTTACGCGCTTTATATAGTGCTTAGTAAGAAAATCCCTCTCCCCCCACTACTCTCCACATTTATGCTATCAATGGGTTGTATGGTCTCTAGCTTCATATACGCGTATTTCGAGGGTAGCTTTGTTCTCCCCATGGATGTTCGCATATGGTGCGATATTATAGGGCTTGGTATACTTTGCACAGCTCTTCCAATATTACTTTTACTTCAGGGTTTGAAATATATTAGCTCAGAAAAGGCTTCTATTTTATCGGTACTAGAGCCAATCTCAATAGTCTTAGTGGGTATTACTATGCTCGGAGAAACCATTACAAATGTACAAGTTTTAGGTATAATTGTTGTTTTAGCGGGAGCGATGACAACAATGAGTCCGCAAAAGTAACATCGATCTTCCTTGCACTTAAGACTCCCGCTGGATATAGTCAAATTGTAATGAATAAAATGAGGATTCAATGACTATATACTCACCTGAGTCTAACCAACCATCAGCACCTTTTGTTTTACTGGATCTACCTTATAGTAAGGATGCATTAGAGCCTTATTTTACAGCTGAAAATTTTGATTATCATCATGGTAAGCACCATAATGCATATGTTGTTAAGCTGAATGAATTGCTTGGTGGCAAGAGTGCGCTAGATGGCATGTCGCTTGAAGAAATTATTCTAAAATCTCATCAAAATCCTGCCTTGCAAGGCATATTCAATAACGCAGCACAAATCTGGAATCATACATTCTACTGGCATTCTATGAAAGAAGAAGCAAGTGTTGTCCCAGAAGGAGTTTTGCTTGAGGCGATTGAAAGAGATTTTGGTAGCTTTGAAAAGTTTAAAGAAGAATTTCGCAGCTCTGGAATTGCTCAGTTTGGTAGTGGATGGGTGTGGCTAGTACTTGGCGCAGGCAAACTTCAGATCGTAAAAACTGGTAATGCTGAAACTCCGATTACGCAAGGCTTGAAGCCTATTCTAGCATGTGACGTATGGGAGCATGCATATTACATAGATTATCGTAATCGTAGAGCTGATTATTTAGAAATATTCTTAGAGCATTTAGTAAATTGGGACTTCGCGGCCGCGAACTTTACGCGAGTGTAGTGATACCGCAGGAAGAGTAATGTCATGCATCCATTCGAACCCACTCGAACTGACTTTCCCTTTTTTTTGCGGAATGAAATTGCTTAGTCACGCAGGTTTCTCGCAATGACTAATGAGATCAAAAACTCCTGAGCTAGTAGTTAAGTTACTTGCATAGAATATGACTGTATATGAAGAAGAAATACGATGAAATTACGTCACGCTATAATAGATATAGGCTCAAATGCTATAAGGGCTGTTGTATATGATGATCAGACTCTTGGAGCGCCTGAGATATACAATGACAAATTTCGTAGTGATATTTTGAGCCTTTTGGCTCTTGATAACATAGATATTAAGCATTCGGTATACTTAACATTAAGATATTTTGCCAATATATTCCAGCAGCTTGGTGTAGTTCGTATTGATTGTGTTGCTACTGCAATTCTCAGGCATCATCCAAAGGGCCCTGAATTTGCAGCGATAGTACTAGAAAAATATAATATTAATATCGATATCATTTCCGGCGAGAGAGAGGCTTACTTAACTTCTGCTGGACTTATTTCTGGAGTGACGGACGCCCAAGGTATGGCTGCTGACCTCGGAGGGGGAAGTCTTGAACTTGCCGAAATCCATGGAAGACAAGTAGAAACTCTGCATTCGTTACCGCTTGGCACAAAAATGATAAGTGCCGATGCCACAGTCGATTCTCTGCTTGACCAGATCTCTGAGTCATTAAATCCAAAGCATATATGCAAAAATCTTTATTTAATAGGCGGAGCTTTCCGTTTTATAGGAAGATATTATATGGATTTTGTAAGATATCCTCTTAAAACCTTACATAATCTTGAAATATCCCATGATGATTTTTGGATTTATCTAGAAAAATTAGATAGTATTGCAAAGATCAACCCTCTTTATCAAACCAAGCGTATAGACCATAGAGCAATTATGGTAGCTCAAGCTCTTTTACGCGTTATCAAGCCTCAGAAAATTGTAATTTCGAATTACGGTTTGAAAGAGGGCGTAAGATTCGTAAGCCTTAGTGAGGCAGAACAAAGCAAGGATATAATTCTTGAAAGATGCAAAAAACTTGCAGATTTTGATGAGGCCTCATGTAAGGTAGAAAAATATCATCAACTTATTATGAGTCTTTTAGTAGACGCGGATACTATTGTTGAAAAAGTTATTGATTTAGCCGTAATATTAGCTAGTTTTAGTAAGAATATCGATCGTACATTAAAAGCGAACTTCATTGCAGAATTTATTTTATCGTCCGATATGCCTTTTAGCCACAGGCAAAGGATTATGCTCAGTCTTGCTGTATCCTATGCATTTAGCTCAAAATCGGATTTATATATTCACAAACTCGCGCGTAAAATGATCGGTAAAAAAGATTATCACAGTAGTCAGATTATAGGCAGTATCATAAGAATTGCGCGTGAAGTAGATGGTCCAGAATTCAAGCAGCCGTCTTTTAATTTGAAGTTACATGATAGGTATATAGAAATAACTACAAGCGAGATTTTACCTAAAACAATTTTTGATGCTGTATGTGATAGGTTAAAAGATATTGCATATGCTAGAAAAATTGCAAGGTATAATGTATAAGTGTTTGCAAATCATATATTTTAAGGATGTGATATGAATTTTAGGGTATTATTTGGCCTTTTATCTATATTTTGTGCATTTAATTCTTTCGCGGCCGAGTCTGGTTATCAAGCCCGCATAGCTATAGTTGACGTACAAGCTATTTTAGAAAAATCCTTAGCCGTACAAAGTATTAGGAAGACGATTGAAGGGGTGAGTGAAGCATTGCATAAAGAGATGCTTTCTAGAGAGCAAGAGCTTAAGCAAGCAGAAGAAGTTATCATTAAAAAGCGCGGAGTTATCAAAGAAGAGGAGTTTGATAAAGAAGTAACGAACTTTGGCAAAAAAGTTTCAGATGCCCAAAGAATTATTCAGGAAAAAAAGGCTAAGCTAGAACAAGCTCACGCAGAAGCTATGGCAAAAGTACACGAAGCTACCATTGGAATTATCCGTGGTATGTCAAAAGAATATGGATTTAATGTTGCGCTCCCTAACTCAAATGTGTTATATGCAACTGATGATTTGAATATTACGGCGGAAGTTATTGCCAAGCTCAACAGTCAGCTTAAATCTATCACAGTAAATTATAAGTAGGAGTATTAAACATGTCATCCACAGATACAGCAGTCGTTGCAACCACTGAGGCTCCAGGCGCATCCGGAGCAGCATTACCTCAATCCCCTTCTTCTCTCTCTGCGGGTTGGACTAACTTGGTACCCATGTTGCTCATTTTTGCTGTTTTTTATTTTCTTCTTATTCGTCCTCAGGAAAAAAAGCGTAAAGCGCAAGAGGAGTTAGTGGGAGGAGTCAAAAAAGGTGAGGAGGTTCTTACAACTAGCGGAATATATGGTACTGTTACTAAAATTAATGATAGTGATCATACAATAGAGCTTACAGTTGCTAATGATCTTACCATTAAGATGCTGAAATCTGCTATTGCTGATATCGTTAGTCGTAGACAAAAAGGAAGCAAGCAGGAAGAAGCTGCGTCTAAAGTTGAAGCTGTGCAACCAGAGAAAAAAACTAGGCAGAAGAAGTGAAGTCATTAGGCGCAGGGCGGATTATTCTAACGATAGT
>JAZKAD010000041.1:6389-8466 GCA_040389305.1 Pseudomonadota bacterium
GATAGTATTTACTATACTGTCTGTTATATACATCCTGCCCAATTTTCAGTGTAGCAAGAATATTAGCTGGCTTCCAAGCAGTAAAATAAACCTTGGACTAGACCTTCGTGGTGGATCTCATTTACTTTTAGACGTTGATTTTGACGTCTTTATTACGAGTCAGCTAGAGACCTTGACTGACGCCCTGCGTAAAGAGCTGCGCAATAATAAAATAGGGTATCAGAATCTCGATTCAAATGGACAGCATATAAGCTTTATAATACGCGATAACTCCGACTTGGATAATGCACGTAAAATAGTTAAAAAACTAGAGCGTGGTTTAAGATTCGAGCAGCAAAATAGTCTAATCAAACTTTCTTTTGACGAAGAAAAGCTTCAAGAGCTGCGTCATAAAGTCATCGATCAATCAATTGAAATCGTAAGAATGAGGGTAGATCCTACTGGCACTACAGAGCCCACATTGGGCCGTCAGGGTGATAGTCATATATTGTTGCAGGTTCCGGGTGACGAAGATCCTGCTCGTCTTAAAAACGTTCTTGGTAAAACTGCAAAGCTGTCCTTCCACCTTGTGGACGAAAATGCAAATGTGGAAGATGCTGCAAATGGGCGCCTACCTCCAGGTTCTGTTTTTATCAAGGGTGAGGATGAAAGAAGGGGAGGATACGGCGTTGTTATTAAGAAGAAATCCGCTCTTAGTGGGGATTTACTTACTGATGCTCAAGCGACATTTAATCAGCAATCCCAGCCTGCGGTAGTATTTTCTTTAAATAACATGGGAGGTAAAATTTTTGCAGATATTACAAGAAATAATACAGGAAAAAGATTTGCTATAGTATTAGATAATAAACTCCTCAGCGCGCCTGTTATCAACGAGCCAATAATGGGTGGGAGTAGCGTTATTTCTGGAAACTTTACAATCGAATCAGCAAACGAACTCGCGTTACTCCTAAGAGCCGGAGCTTTGCCTGCGCCACTTCATGTGATAGAAGAGCGTAGCATCGGCCCGAATCTTGGGGCGGACTCTATAACAGCCGGTAAAAAAGCGGGTTTCATAGGTTTCATTAGTGTTGTGATTTTTATGGTGTGGTCATACGGAATGCTAGGGATTTTTGCCAATATCGCATTATCTCTAGCTCTTCTTTATATTTTTGCCATGCTATCAGTTTTTCATGCAACTTTAACATTGCCAGGCATTGCAGGTATTATTCTAACTATCGGGATGGCCGTTGATGCGAATGTACTTATTTACGAGCGTATAGGAGAGGAGCTAAGAAAAGGAGCTTCTAATTTATACGCCGTACGTCAAGGCTTTGATCATGCACTTTCTACAATTATTGACTCCAATATAACAACACTCATTGTTGCGTTTTTACTCTATGCATTCGGCGCTGGTGCTGTTAAAGGCTTCGCTGTGACTTTAAGCATCGGAATAGTTGCTTCTATGTTTTCAGCCACCGTGATAACTAGGCTGCTTGTAGACCTATGGATGAAATATTATAAGCCCACAAAGATAGGATTGTAAACGAAGCCCCAAAGACGATTGAGTTTCAAGTAAATTTTCAAGCTTCATAAACAAATTCCTATCGGTAGAAAGAATTTTGGTGAATTCAATAATCTAGTACAACATACTGTAATTTGCGACCATGGAATACCTCGATTGGACTTCTGAAGCAAGGACATTTTCTTGATAGCAAAATGGACGCTAGCAAATTATAAAAAAAGAATAGTAAATTCTTGCTTATTTAGCTTAACTAAGATACAATTCGCGTTTATAAATTAATAAGGTAAGTCTATGGCCCGCGTGACAGTTGAAGACTGCATACCAGAGGTAAGAAATAGATTTGAGCTAGTAGTTCTTGCTGCAGAAAGAGCAAAAAAAATTAATTCTGGCGCTGCTATTACAGTAGATAGAGATAATGACAAAGATCCAGTAGTTGCTTTGCGCGAGATTGCTGCTAAAAATCTTGATATCGAAGGATTGCGTACATCATTACTCAATAGACTGCAGAAGCGCCATAGAATCGAAGAAATTGAAGGCGAAGAAGGCGAGTCAGAAGAAGTGGGAAACGAAGAAGCG
>JAZKAD010000041.1:8476-24487 GCA_040389305.1 Pseudomonadota bacterium
ATTCTAACTGATGTAGAAGAAAGTTTTGTCTATGCCGAAGATACCGATTTTATTTTGGATGGTAATGAAGAAATTGATGGCGAAGAAGGGTTTGAGGATATGGATAGCGATATAGAGGAGAGGTAGTCCTCTGTTATTCTCCAGTGTTAATGTGCTTTATATACTCCAATTCCCGCCTCCGAGCATGAAACCTAGGGCGGGAGTCTACATCTCCTATTTATTCAAAATCACATGAAGCATGATATGCTTTGATGAAATTCACGATCCAGAAAATGAAGCCCAGAAAATGAGCGCTATTGCCTTCAAGTAGCATCATAGCCAATATACAATACCTCTATTTTCTTATTTTAAATCATTATTTAAAAACCATTGGTGATATGGAGTAGCCTATATTATAATGCCATGGCTTCACTATGCCTTAAGATAAGGTGAGTAAAGGCTGAAAATAAGGGGAATAATATGGTAGATCGCCAAAGCATCATAAACGCGTTGAAATCTTATGATGCCAATTGCAATGAAACCCTAGTTAATAGGGCTATGGATTTTGCTATTGAATATCATGGTAGCCAAACTCGTGAATCGGGCGATCCGTATTTCCAGCATCCATTCGAAGTTGCTAGCATCATAACCGAGATGCGTCTCGATACCGCGTCTGTCATAACCGCCCTGCTTCATGACACTATAGAAGACACCGACCTAAAGCTTGAAGAAATAGAGGAGCATTTCGGTAGCGAAGTAGCCAAGCTCGTAGACGGCGTCACTAAGCTTACTAAAATTGAGTTTCAACCGGATCACGTAAGGCAGGCCGAGAACTTCCGCAAACTTTTGCTTGCAATGAGTGATGATATCAGGGTTCTTTTAGTTAAGCTAGCTGATCGTCTTCATAATATGCGCACCATTAATTTTGTGAAATCACACGAAAAGCGCATGCGTATTGCTCTTGAAACTATGGAGATATATTCACCCCTAGCAGAAAGAATAGGTATTCAGCAGATTAAACTCGAGCTGCAAGATTTAGCATTTAATATATTACATCCTGAAATCAGAGAGTCCATTGTTAGTCGCTTGCAGCGTCTTGCTGACGATGGAGAGAAGCTAGTAAACCAGATCGTTAGTGAGATTACTAAAACCCTAAAAGCCTCGAATATTAATGCTAAAGTTTCGGGAAGGCAAAAAACTCCTTATTCTATATGGATGAAGATGAAGCAAAAAAACGTGAGCTTCGAACAACTCTCAGACATTATAGCATTTAGAGTAGTAGTCCCAACTCTACCTGAGTGTTATACAGTTTTAGGAGCTGTTCATGCCGCATATAAAATGGTTCCAGAGAGTTTTCAGGATTTTATAAGCACTCCAAAAAATAATGATTACCAGTCACTGCATACTGTAGTCGTAGGGCCTATGAAGCAGCGCATTGAGGTGCAAATCCGCACAGAAGAGATGCATGAGATAGCAGAGCTTGGTGTGGCGGCTCACTGGAGGTATAAACAAAAATATCAAAACCAAGATGGCAAACAATATCGCTGGATTAGAGAGCTGCTTGGTATTTTAGAGCATTCCAATGACTCCGAAGAGTTCCTGCATCATACTAAGCTCGCTATGTATTATGATCAGGTATTTTGCTTTACTCCTAAAGGCAGTCTTATTGCTCTTCCAAAAGGAGCAACTCCTATAGACTTTGCATATGCCGTACACTCTGATATCGGCCATCACTGCGTTGGTGCGAAAGTCAACGGACGAATCGTACCTCTTAGAACTCATTTAAAAAATGGCGATCAAGTAGAAATCGTACTATCTAAGCATCATGTACCATCTCCTTCTTGGGAGAAGTTCGTTATTACTGGTAAAGCTCGTTCTGAAATTCGTAGATTTATAAGGAGTCAACAAAAAGACCAATATATAGCGCTTGGACAAGTTATACTAGAGAAAGCCTTCAAAGAAGCGAGTATAGTATATAACAGCAGCACTGTGCTTGAGGCTGCTCATAAATTACAGCAAAAAAATACAGAAGAATTATTATTTGCCGTAGGAGAAGGGACAATCTCTCGAGAAGAAGTCATCAAGCAAATTGAGACGAGGGCGAATAAATTTAGTTCTACCTTCTCCTTTTTGAAGTTTAAAAAATCTAGAAAAAACCTCTCAGAGGAAGTGAATGCAGATCATGCCGTGCCAATTCAAGGTCTTATCCCGGGCATGGCAGTACATTTTGCAGGATGTTGCCATCCGCTGCCGGGAGATCAAATTATAGGTATAATACATACGGGGAAGGGAGTGACGATACATATAGCAGATTGTGAGATGCTTAACAATTTTGCAAGTACTCCGGACCGCATCATAGATCTTAGTTGGGATTCTGACTCTTCAAATGTGCCATATATATGCAGGCTCAAAGCTATACTCATTAATGAACCCGGAAGCCTTGCCGTCCTCACTTCTGAGATAGCTGAAGGTAAATCAAATATCACGAATTTAAGAATTAATACGCGAAATACCGATTTTTTTGAGATCATAATAGATGTAGAAATCAATGGCTTGCCTCATCTACATAGCATGATGGAGTCCCTCAAGACAAAGCCTGGTATTCACTCTATAGAGCGTTATAAATTATGATTCTAGGTATTGGCACGGATATCGTACAAATCCCACGCATAGAGCGATTGATTGAAAAATTTAGCGATCGATTTCTTTCTCGAATCTTAAGTCCAGAGGAGAAAGAGGTGTATAATAAAAAATCATGCAGAGCGTTTGTTGCAAGGAGATTTGCTGGAAAAGAAGCTATTTCCAAAGCTCTTGGTACTGGGGTGGGAAGGCCTCTACGTTTTGTAGACATAAGTATTATCAATGATAGCCTTGGGGCGCCTAAAGTAAAAATTAAGAACTACAAGGAAGATATCACGATACATGTTTCGTTATCGGATGATTACCCCATAGCAACGGCATTTGCTGTAGTGACTTCTTTGTAGTTTAATTATATAATTCCTAAAAATATTAAAAGAGGCCAGTTATGGACGTGAATAAAATTAGCCGTGGCAAAAATTGCCCTGAGGAAGTCAATGTCATCATAGAAATTCCTATGAATAGCGATCCAGTCAAATATGAATTTGATAAAGACTCGGGAGCTATTTTTGTGGATAGATTTATGCAATCGGCTATGCATTATCCATGTAATTATGGCTTTGTCCCGCATACCCTTTCAGATGATGGTGACCCAGTAGATGTTATGGTGATTGCTCATTATCCTGTGGTGCCAGGAGCTGTGATAGCTTGTCGTCCTATCGGAGTCTTAATTATGGAAGATGAGTCTGGGCAAGACGAGAAAATTATCGCAGTTCCCGTGGCTAAACTAGATGTTACATTTGCCGATATCAAAGCTATGGAAGACATCGATCCGATGCTAAAAGCTCGTATAGTGCATTTCTTTGAGCATTACAAAGACCTAGAAAAGGGCAAGTGGGTGAAGGTGACTGGATGGGCGGATGCTGCGAAGGCCAAGTCCTTAATCAGTGAGGCTGTAGAGCGCGCAGAAAAAAGATAGACAAATCCGTTACCTTCGAATGAGATGAAGCAATTAAGAAGGTAGACGCACAAAAGCGAGCGAGACTAAGTATTATGTGGATTGCCGTCTCGCTAGCTCTCTTCTCAGTGACAGCTCCTTTGAAAGCGACGCTGTGCTTCGTCAATAAGTAACCTCGGGTCGCCTAATTTTGTATCTCTATTTACAGTGAGCTCAATAATGCAGGATAATAAATCTTCCTTCGGCAAGTCTTCTTTAGGTAAAAATTGGATTTTGAGGTCTGTGTCTGAGAGGCAGATCCATAGCCTTAGGCAACATCAAGAGATTAGCGAGATCTTAGCCAGATTGCTCGCTATTAAAAATATCGATATCGATGGCGTAGAGTCCTTCTTAAATCCCAAGCTCCGCGATTTATTGCCAGATCCCTTTCATTTACTTGGAATGGAAGAGGGGGTCTTAAGAGCAATGCGCGCTATTTATAATAAAGAAAAAATCTGTATTTTTGGTGACTATGACGTCGATGGTGCTACATCTTCTGCCCTTCTAAAGCGGTTTTTTAAAGACCTAGGCATTGATATAGAAATATATATTCCAGACAGAATTCTTGAAGGTTACGGACCTTCTGTACAAGCTATGGAGAAAATTAAAAATAGCGGAACTAAGTTAATAATCACGGTGGATTGCGGAGCTTCTAGCTTCGAAGCTTTGAGCTATGCTAAAGCAATAGGGCTTGATGTTATAGTGATAGACCATCATATGATGGGAGATAAGATGCCGGAAGCTGATGCCGTGATTAACCCCAATCGTTTGGATGAAACAACGGAATACAGATATTTAGCAGCGGTAGGCGTATGTTTCATTTTTATCGTGGGGCTTTGTACAAGACTCCGAGAAGCTAAATTTTTTGACCACCTCAAAGAACCAAAGCTAATGCAGTACTTGGATTTAGTAGCTCTTGGAACCGTTTGCGATGTGATGCCCCTGACGGGTCTTAACAGAGCTTTTGTAGCTCAGGGGCTTAAAATCATGTCTAAACGCGAGAATGTTGGCCTTAGAGTACTCTCAGATATGGCACGTTTGAATTCAGCTCCAACGGCCTACCATTTAGGTTTTATGATTGGTCCTCGGATTAATGCCGGAGGTAGAGTGGGTAAGTCAGATCTTGGAAGTAGGTTGCTTTCCACAAGTGATCAGGATACGGCGTATAATATTGCTCTTATGCTTGAGCAATATAACGCAGAGAGGAAGGAGATAGAGCAAGGCGTCCTGGAGGAGGCTACGGCATCGGCGGAACTTATGCCAAGTAGCAGCATGATTATGGTGGCCGGGGAAGGGTGGCATCCTGGTGTTATCGGTATTGTCGCTGGGCGCCTCAAAGAAAAATATCAAAAACCCGTGGCTGTTATAGCTCTAAACGATGGAGTTGGAAAAGCATCATGTAGGTCAGTGAAAGGAGTAGATTTCGGCGGTAAAGTAGTGGAAGCAAAGATGCGAGGCCTCTTAGAAGAAGGGGGTGGGCATGCTATGGCCGCAGGTTTTACCGTAAAAGAAGAGCATATTGCTGAATTAAAGGAATTTTTTGAACTGGTCATGCATAAGGAGTATCAGGCATTTGTGCAGACCAGATCTTCTGAATATGATATAGAGATTACTACTTCCGGGTTAACTTTAGACCTTCTCAAAGAAATGCAACAGCTTGCACCATTTGGCAGCGGTAACCCTGAGCCCATGATTAGAGTGGACGATCTTTATGTAATTTCTGCGCAAATAGTTGGAGAGAAGCATGTGAGTTGCTTATTAGCTCCGTCTCGTACAGCATATGGATCTAAAGCTCTAAAGGCTATAGCTTTCAATGCAGTAGAAAGTCCTTTAGGAGGGGTTCTTTTATCGCACAAAAAAGATAAGATTGCGATTATAGGTCATGCTCAAATTAATGAATGGAATCAAACTGAAAATGTACAATTTATCTTAAGCGATATAATAGTTGGAGTGAATTAGATATGCTATTTATAGTCATTGTTTGCATCCTACTTAGCGCTCTTTTTGCCCCTCTTGGCTCTATACTTGTGTGGCAAAGAAAAGCTTATTTTTCAGATGGCCTTGCCCATGCATGCTTACTAGCGAGCAGCGTCAGTGGCTGTTTTGATGTACCTATTTTCATCGCCGCTCCCGGGGTAGCTGCAATTTTTGCTTTGCTTGTTTTTGCAACCAAAAGTGCACTTGCGAGCAACGCTGCCATTAACTTAATATCAAGCACAATGCTTGCTCTTGGGCTACTACTCGCTGGCATGTTTCCATCAAGTGTCAATATAAATTCCCTATTATTCGGGGATATACTCTCGACCTCATCAAGTGACTTGCTTACTTTGTCTATTTTGTTGCTATTTGTAGGAATTATTTGTTATTCCAAAATAGAAGACATCATCTTAATATCCCTAAATCCCGACTTAGCTGCTGTGAGGGGGGTGAATGTTAAAAGGTTGGAGATTTATTTTCTAGTGTTGCTAGCTCTTGTGTTATCAGTGAGTATGAAAATTATTGGAGCTTTGCTAGTGACCGCGCTTTTGATGATCCCATCCTACGCCTCAGTTCTCATAAGCAGTACGCCAATTCACATGATACGCAACAGCTTCATTCTTTCGGTGATATCTTGCTTGCTTGGCATTATTTTTTCTTTTTATTATGACTTTGCGGCGGCTCCATCTATTATTTTGAGCTGCGGTTTAGTATTTTGTATAACTTTACTATTCAAAAAAATTGCAATAAATAGTTAATTATACTATATCTCTTTTAGAGTATTTAATAATCTTCATTTTAGACGAGTGTTGTATGGCCGCGCCTGATATTGTAAATAGCCTAGTTAAAGCCCCTATGGTGGTGGATGTCTCTCTACTTCATCTTATAACTTCCGCAGATACCATGAGTAAATTTGTGATGCTTAGCCTTTTTGTAGCATCTGTAGGTTCTTGGACAATTATTATAGAAAAGTTGTTTCGCTATAGAAGGGTTAAATCAAAAATGCAGACATTCGAAGCTGTATTTTGGTCGGGTCAGGTGCTAGACACTTTGTACGAAAGGGTGAAGCGCTCAACGGATAATCCGCTGTCTGCTATTTTTGTAGCTGCGATGAGTGAGTGTAAGCGCGGTGATGGCGGCAAAACCGCTTCAGTTCAAGCTACTTTGCGAGTTGGGCTTAAAGAGCGCATTATGCAAGC
This sequence comes from Pseudomonadota bacterium, assembly GCA_040389305.1. Taxonomy (GTDB): domain Bacteria; phylum Pseudomonadota; class Alphaproteobacteria; order Rickettsiales; family Rickettsiaceae; genus JAZKAD01. The sequence goes on from JAZKAD010000041.1 coordinate 15,206, forward strand.
AATGAATCTTGTGCGGAACCGCGAAATGGATGAGCTTGAGCATCATCTTAGCATCCTAGCAATAGTTGGTTCTTGCTCGCTGTTTATCGGGCTTTTTGGCACAGTCTGGGGTATTATTCATAGCTTTCAATCTATTGCTGTGATGAAAAATGCAACGCTTGATGTCGTAGCACCTGGGATAGCAGAAGCGTTGCTAGCAACGGCCATTGGCTTAGTTGCGGCTATTCCTGCTTCTATTTCATACAATTTATTCATTGCAGAGATCAATAAATTTACCAATAAGTTCGATGATTTTATTGGTGAGCTATACACTATTTTGACAAGAGCTATTGACGAAGAGAAGTTGTGATAAAGAGAAACTTTGAGGAGGGGCTTTAATGGGTATGATGAATTCGCGTGGCGGCACTCGGAATAAACGCGCTTTAATGAGCGAAATTAACGTTACCCCTCTCGTAGATGTGATGCTCGTTCTATTGATCGTCTTCATGGTGACGGCGCCTATGATGGTAACGGGAATACACGTGGATTTACCAGAAACTCAAGCAAGCCCAGTAACTAGCCAAGAAGAGCCTCTCGCAATCAGTATTAATAAAAAGGGTGAAGTTTATATTTTAGACACAATGATTCCTAGAAAAAATTTGGCAGATAAATTGAAGGCTATAACTAAGGCGAAGATGGATACAAGGATTTTTGTTAGAGGCGACAAGAATGTTTCTTATGGCGAGATAGTAGATATTGTATCGGAGATAAACGCCGCGGGCTTTGCCAAGGTTGCATTGATTACGCAAATCAAGCATTAATAAGATGAACAAAAAATCTCAAGACAATTTATTTTTGGCCCTAGCAGTCTCCATCGCTAGCCACCTTGCTATACTCGCTCTTTTTGCTTTTGGGCTCCCAGCTATATCCAAAAAACTTCCAGAAGAGCAAGTCATTGCTATAGAAATGCTGCCAGTCACTGAAGTTTCCAATATTAAAACCCAGAAGGTTCAACAAGAAAAGGCGCTAGAAGAAGAAAAGGCCAAAGAAATTAAAAAATCCAAAGAAGTAGAAAAGGAGCCAGAGAAGAAAAAGGAATTAGCAAAAGAGAAAGAACCCGAAAAGGAAAAGCCTAAACCAGAGGAGGTTAAGCCCGAGCCCTCAAAGGACGTTGTGAAAATAAAAGACAAAGAAAAGAAACCTGAGCCTAAAAAAGAGCCACCTAAAAAAGAACCGCCCAAAAAGGAAGCTCCTAAAAAAAAGAAAAACCCTGATACTGACCTTGATTCTCTATTAAAGACTTTGGAGAAGGCGTCAGAAGGCTCTGAAGCAAAGTCTAATAAGCGTACGCTTTCTGAAAAAACAGATGCGACGAAGGAGGCGAAGGGTCAATTTAATGAAGAAATGCCTCTCTCAATAAGTGAGTATAATCTTCTGCGTCAGCAGGTAGAGCGCCACTGGAACGTCCCAGCCGGAGCGCAAAATGCCGGAGAGATCAAGATTACTATTTATATTAGTTTAAAACCCGATGGCGCTGTAGACAAGGCGGAGCTTAAAGATAAGCAATGCGGCGCAGCTGGAGCTACGTTATGTGAAGCTGCCGCAGACGGTGCTTTGCGCGCCGTATGGCTTGCAAGCCCCTTCCAAAATCTCTCCGCAGATAGATATGACTCATGGAAAGAGTTCAATATAGAATTCGACCCCAGTCAAATTCTTCCTTAGAAAGAACTTTGCATCGTATTTTAAATGCTAGAACTCAGCATTTAAAATTTGCCGATGTCTGTTTTTTTATCTTCATCTGGCAGAACGTAAGATAAGTTCAAGGCGTCCTGCCACTTGACTTGAATTTTTTTAATTGTATCTAATATTTCGTCTATTTCAGAATGACCATGATTTTTAATTATTAAATCATGCAATTTATAAAATAATCCAAGATAAAAATCATCTAAAATTTCAGCTACCTTTCCTCCATTATCTAGATCTAAATTCTCTCTTAGGGCTTCTGTAAGTTCGGATGCTTTTTGTATGCTCATGCATTTATTGGCAATGTCTTTTTCGTCAATACTCTTTTTTGCTTTATATAAGAGTTTGATAATAACATCATACACGGTGATAATAGTCCTGATAGGATTTCCGTAAGTCATTTCGGCTGTTGTGTATTTGTTGACCGCATATTGTGTGTTCATATCATCTCCTTCTTGAATATTAATTATTTTCTACCCTTACCCGTTAAGGTATCTAGATAATTTGCAATTATTGCAGATTTAGCTTTTTGCTCCTGAATTTTGGCATTTGTCTCACGCTGTTTTTCTATTAAAGCATCTAGAGCTTTCTGCTGTTTGGTAGCTTGGCTCTTAGCATTTTCTTCTTGTTTTTGGGCTTCGGCATAATCTCTCTTTAACAATGCGTTACCACTTGAGGAAGTTACAAGAGGACTAATTTGATCGTATAGTCTGCTAGCAATACCGCGGCTAAAAACCACATTATTAAAGCTCTCAGCGAGATTAGAAGATTTGATATAGTAAATCTTTAAACCCTCGGTAGCAGTGCCAACAGTACCGATTACTACGCCAGAATCCTCATTCCCCTCGTACGTTACAGCTATAGCTCCTCCTCCAAATGGCGTAATGGTAGCAGTACGTGTCCCACCTGCTGGAGCAGAAATATCAAGAGTAAATTTACTTATAGTGGTCTGAGATGTGCTGTTAATGCATTCAAGATTAGTATAGTTAGAAGTTAAAGTTGTAGTAAAAATTTGACGTATTAAATCAAAATTCTCAGCAATTACTGAATTTAAAAGAGATGCGTCTGCTACGCATAGACCGTAGTACTCAGGCAATCCTTTGTCCTTGTCTTCGGGTATTAGCTGTCTTTCTATGCCAATGTGAGCGAGGGCGCAAGTGCCAGAAGGAAGTCCCGCTACAGGCATCACAACATTACACATATATCCTGCAACGTTATTGAGAGTGATATTACTAGAGAGTAATGCGGTCTCTTTATAACACTTGGACGAAGGATCGCGTTCAGTCTGTTGCGCCAGAAATAAAGCTAATGCATTGTATGTGTCTAGAAAGCCATCTACACCATCTCTGAGTATGGCATCTTTGTTCTCCTGCACTACCAAGGTTTGGCTATTGCCTGGTGTATTAACTTTAATTAGCGTAAGAGTTATATCATCTCCATCTACGAGATCAGAGATGACGTTTGTAGAGCTAGTACATTCTGCAATGTCATTGAGTGTAATTGAAGCATCTTGAGCGTTGTAGTTAGTTCGCAAAATTCCACCAGGCGTAAATACATCTGTAGGCAAGGCTGTTATTGTAATTCTATCCGCAGTATTATCCTTTAGGTCTAGAATCAAATGATATACGCCTGCGACGCTTTTAATAGAAGCTATAACTCCAGTAGTACCGACTTGAGCATTAATAGTTTGCACTATAGTATTTAAGCTATCTCCTGACGTTAAGACTATGCCTACGCCATTTAATGTAAAAGTTCCTGCAGTAAAGTTTCCCGCAGTTCCTGTGACAACATCTGTATTTCTTGCAGCGAATCCGACTCCTCCAGCTTGAGTGATGTCGACATGCCTGACTACTCCAGGTACTGCTACAGTGCCCTCTCTTTGAGTTGCAACTAAGGCGCCGCTATCTGTAATAGTAAAGTCATTAGCTACTCCAGTAGTGGTGGCTTTAAGGCTTAATATATACCCATCTGTTGTCCTTGTGGTAGACGCAATAACACCAGTACTAGTACTTATAGAGTTTATTTTTACTTTAATTGTCTGTAAACTGTCGCCCCCTACAAGAGTGATTGTTTGTGTACCAAGTATACTAGTGATGTCGAAAGTGCCTGCGGTAAAATAGCCAGCTGCGCCCGTAACTATATCAGAGGTTTGACTGGGGAATCCAATATAATGATTATCCGCAGCATCAACCGAACTAAAGATTGATTTTGTTGCAGATAATGCCATCCTGTTAACTGAAATTTTATACTCTTCTAAAGCTGCTCCTAATTTTGCTGATGCTTTTAAAAAACTTGATGCGTCCTGAGATGTTTCTGTAGTGGTGATACTCGCAATACGAGTTTTAAATATATCCTTAGTACTTATACCCCCGGGGTTAATTATTTTTTTAGTAATCTTTTCTAAGTCTTGTACTTTAGATACAAAAGCATCTAAAGCCACCACTTTATCGTGAGCTAAATTAACCCCTTGAAGGTCTTTATCGAGTCTCTCTTCTACTTTAGTACGCTCGGCATCTTGTATAGGTCCGGGATCTATCTCTCCTACTTTACTTGGGGTTTTGCCTGTATTGTCCGCCGTAGTTCGAGCGTAAGTAAGCATTTGCCTCTCAAAGCGCGAAGAAAAGGGTGAAGACGCGGGCACCTTAGACATTAATTTTCTCTTTAACTTATAATTTGTACAATACCCATGATAAGCAATTTTTATGCCAGTTTAGTTTTAAATTGCAAAATTTTCTTTTTGATGAAATTGACTCACTAAAGAAATGTAGTATGCTGATTCCTGCTTTTCAATTATTATAATCTGAAGGCCGTATTTCTTATATTTTATCCGAGCTCAAATGCCCACAGATGTTACATCAAATGCTGATAATAATCATGTAATGCTTTGGTCTTCTGTTAAGCAAGACCTCCTAAAGCGTTATGGAGATGCCATTTTTCAAAGTTGGTTTAGCAAGGTAAAATTCTTGAGCTCTAATCGCCATAATGTCACACTTGCTACTCCCACAAATTTTATGCGGGATTGGGTGAAGGCTAATTACTTAGACCTTATCACGCAGCTTTTTCAGCATTATGATTCAAATATTCATAACGTAGAGCTTATCACGCAAGAGATCTCTGATAAAGATATAGTTCCGGTATTTCAACCAACGATAGCGCAAGAAGTTCAAGCGGAAGAGAACGATCCTCTTTTTGCCTCCATGCTAGATTCAAGATTTACTTTTGATAACTTTGTAGTAGGAACACCAAATGAGCTTGCTTATGCTGCTGCGCAAGCGGTAGCTGAATCTAAGGGCGCTATACCAGAATCTAATCCACTTTTTTTATATGGCGGAGTTGGGCTTGGCAAAACACATCTAATGCATGCTATTGCCTGGCATATCAGACAAAATAGTCCGCAGCGTAGAGTGATTTATATGTCTGCTGAAAAGTTTATGTATCAGTTTGTTCGCGCTCTTCGTAATAAAGATGTAATGTCGTTTAAGGAGCATTTTCGCTCAGTCGATGTTTTAATGATCGATGATATACAGTTTATATGCGGCAAAGATAGCACTCAGGAAGAGTTCTTCCATACTTTTAATGCGCTTATAGATAACAATAGGCAGATGGTTATCTCATGCGATCGATCGCCCTCTGATCTCGATAACATCGAAGACCGTATCAAATCTCGCTTGGGCTGGGGGTTAGTTGCCGATGTGCATAGCACAACGTATGAACTGCGCCTTGGTATTTTATATTCTAAAATTGAACAGATGCAGGTTACTATACCACAAAGCGTTATAGAGTTTTTGGCTTCTAAAATTACCTCTAACGTTCGAGAGCTTGAAGGCGCTTTAAATAAAGTTATTGCTCACTCAACTCTTGTGGGGCGGGAGATAACCCTTGAGAATACGCAGGATATTTTAAGAGATCTTTTAAGATCCAATGAGCGTATTATTACGGTAGAGGAAATACAGAAAAAAATAGCCGAGCGTTATAATCTCAAGGTATCAGATTTATCTTCCGCAAGGCGCGTTAGGTCTGTCGCAAGACCTCGCCAGATTGCAATGTATCTTGCGAAATGCCTTACGCCCCGCAGCCTTGCTGATATCGGGAAAAAATTTGGCAAAAAAGATCATACCACTGTGATGCATGCTGTGAAAAAAGTCGAAGAGCTGAAGAAGCAAGATCCTGAATTTCAAGAAGAAGTAAATCTCTTGATGCGCATTTTGCAAAATTAACAATCAGTAGATAGCAGATATATGAGCCTTGCACTCGGACAAGCCGTAACTTACAAAGATAAATACGACGCAAGTTTGCTATATCCAATAGCAAGATCTCTTGGAAGGGGTGCTATAGGAGTGACCGATCCTATTTTTTATGGCGTAGATATATGGAATTGTTACGAAGTATCCTGGCTAAATGAGAGTGGCAAGCCGGAAGTGCGTCTAGTAGAATTTCAAGTTCCATCCTCCTCTCCTAATATTATTGAATCCAAATCGCTTAAGCTATACCTTAATTCCTTCAATAATACTAACTTTACAAAAGATGCAGATGTACTGAAGATCTTGTCGAAGGACTTAAGCGAAGTATGCGGAGCTCCTATCAAAATACTTATGACGAATCTTCGTGAAATATCGGGGCAGTACAAAAAGATGAATGGAATTTGTATTGATGATATAGATGTCGAATGCTCTAACTATACTGTAGACCCTTCTTTGCTAAGGCTTGATGAAACTAAGGAGCATGTTACAGAGACGTTATATTCGGAGTTACTTAAATCTAATTGTCTGGTCACTGGTCAGCCAGATTGGGCTTCGCTGCAAATTAGTTACCAAGGCCCTAAAATTGATCATGCCTCCTTGCTTCAATATGTCGTCTCTTTTCGTAACCATAATGAATTTCACGAGCAATGTGTAGAGAGGATATATATGGATATTATGATGCATCTTGAGCCTATGCATTTAGAAGTTTATGCAAGATTTACGAGGCGTGGAGGGATAGACATCAACCCCTTTCGTTCTTCATCTAAAGTTTTTGATGTTGAAAATATACGTTCACCTAGGCAGTAAGTGCATATAATACTGAGGAAAGCAAAGCTACAGCCAAGAGCTGATGTAGAAGTGCCAAGGATATAGGTACCACCAGAAGCAATGTCGCTATTCCAGTTAAGACCTGCACCGCAACTGCAATCACAATCCAAAGTCCAGCAATCCAAAGTTCAGTTCTGGTTTTTAAACTCCAAGCAAATGCCACACTGCATATGGTTACTACATAAGCTCCGCATCTATGCAAAAATTGTACAGAGGATGGATCGCTCCACATTGCTATAATAGAAGATGACCTAAATTCTTCCGGGATAAAGCTGTCTCCCATTAAGGGAAAGGTATTGTATATAAGGCCAGCATCAAGGCCTGCTACTAAACCCCCTAAGAACATTTGGATATATATTGAGGTAAGAGCGATAAATCCTAGGACTTGTTTTTGCAAGTTTCGCTCTCTGCATTCTTGATAAAATAACTTCCACAAAATAACGCTATATAAAGCAACCGCTAGCATGAGATGCGCACTTAGACGAAAATGACTTACATGAGGTTCTAATTTCAACCCGCTTTTTACCATATACCAACCCATAAAGCCCTGGGCAAAAAGGAGCAGCGGCATTAGAAGGTATGACTTATTTTGACGGAATGGCAATCTCCCTGATATATAGAAAAATATTAAAGGTAGACATATGATTATCCCAGTAAGTCTTGCAGCAATTCTATGCGTATATTCTATAAGGAAAATCTTCTTAAAGGCACCTATATCCATATGACGATTCACCAAAAGATATTCTGGTGTAGATTGGTATTTAGCAAATTCTTCTACCCAAGCGCCATCTGAAAGGGGCGGAAGAATTCCTGTGACTGGCTTCCATTCTACTATAGAAAGCCCCGCGTCCGATAGTCTAGTGAATCCTCCTATGAATATCATAACGATGCACATGAATGCCGAGGAAAGTAACCAGTTGCGTATAGAGTTCATGTTATATCATTCTAAAATTAACTCTCCAGATGCAAGTTTCATGATTTCATCTCCTTATGTACTAATGGAATTTTAATTTAAGGACTGGCATCAGTAAACCATTGAAATACCTGGAATAACTCTACAATAAAGCAATTTATTTTAGCTGTCATCATTAACGTAGTGGGAGAGGGCGCGTTGTGTTTTGACGGCAACAAGGGATTAGTGCGAAGTCTTAAAACTGCTATAACACCTATTCTATAACTAGGAGCGCGGTATGTTTAAAAAATACTTTACTAAATCCTCATCTCCAAGAACTACAAAATCTTTTGATATGCCCAGTTTTGCCGCCTTTATGGATCATGGGCAAGTTGCCGGACTTAATTCCTACCAAAGCAATGTAATAGTATATCGCTGCGTAAATCTGGTTGCTCAGTCTGCAAGTCACGTTCCCTGGATAGTGATGAGGCGTAAGAACGGCATAGAAGAAGCACTTCCACATCATCCATTGCATAAATTACTGAGAAGGCCTAATCCAAAATACGCAGGTGCTGATTTTTTTATGGAAGCGATTGCGAGCATGCTTCTCTTTGGTAATGCTTATATTTTAGGTAGTGGGCCGGACAATGCCGCTCCTCGTGAGCTTCATTTACTTAGCGCAAAATACGTGGATATTGTACTCGATAATGGCAGGCCCAAGGCTTATAGATATAGGTATAATGGAGGCGAAAATCTATATCCTATAAATAGCTTAACTTCCATGAGTAAGGTATTGCATCTTAAAACCTATAATCCCCATGATCAAATATATGGCATGTCAAGTTTAGATGCAGCATCTGTTCCCATTGAAACACATAGCCAGGCTTCTAAATGGAATAATGCTCTACTTAAGAATGGCGCTCGTCCTAGCGGCGCTCTTGTTATGAAGGACGGCTCTGGATATTTAAGCGATGAGCAATTCGAGCGTATTAAGGAGCAGCTTTATGATAAGTATACAGGCGCTTCTAACTCAGGAAAACCTTTGCTACTTGAAGGTGGTCTTGATTGGAGAGAGATGAGTATTAGTCCGAAAGATATGGATTTTATCGAATCCAAAAATTCTGCCGCTCGGGAAATCGCGCTTGCTTTTGGAGTTCCTCCGCAGCTGCTTGGCATTAGCGGAGATAATACTTACAGCAATATGCAAGAAGCTAGGTTAGGGCTTTGGGAGGAGACTCTTATCCCGCTGCTTGACAAAATCTCAGATGCATTAACCCACTGGCTTTCGGACTGGTATCACGATGACATTGCCATAAGTTTTGATAGAGATGCGATTTCTGCTCTTACAAGCAAACGCGAGAATTTATGGAGTAAAGTAGCGGATAGTAACTTTATGACCATAAATGAAAAACGTGCTTTTGTGGGTCTCAAAGCCATCAAAGGAGGGGATGTTTTAGATAATACCAGCTTCATCTCTTAAATATACTGATATCACCTATTTATATAGGCTGCGCAGTCTCGCTCTAAAGTCGATCAGTCTAGTTATACCAAATTCCAGATTAAATTAGATAATTGATTTTTTTTGCGAAGACTGCGCAA
>JAZKAD010000042.1:0-2257 GCA_040389305.1 Pseudomonadota bacterium
ATGATTCCACCGCTCTAACCAACTGAGCTACCCCGCCAATATATACTGCGACTTTGAAGCATTTGCGTTGTCGATTCTAAAAGATCTCCGTTGCTCACGTACTTTAGTACGCTCCGCTACTCGACTTTTACTCTCCTAGCAACTGCACCAAATTCTTTGTATATATAAACTATCTGCGACTTTGAAGCATTTGTATTGTGGATCCTTTGCGTCTTATGGAATCTCTGGTGCAAATGTACATAAAGTACACTGCACTGTTCCAATCCAATTGCTTAATCCAACGCCAATCCTCTGATAATCTCTTAGCAAATGCTTCAAATAAAATCTAACGTTTAGAAAACTGAGTACTCTTACGAGCTTTATGTTGACCATATTTCTTACGTTCAACAACTCTTGGATCTCTCGTCATGAATCCAGCTTGATGCAATGCATCATAAAGCTCTGGATCAAAAAGAGCTACAGCACGAGATACTCCGTGTCTAATTGCCCCAGCTTGACCAGAGTGACCGCCACCCAAAACTGTGCACATAATATCGAATTGCCCAAGGGTTTTGGTTGTATCAAATGGTTGAAGGATGATTGTACGATGAGTTTCGCGAGCAAAATATTCCTCAAACTCACGGCCATTGACTGTAATTTTACCAGATCCAGCTTTTATCCATACGCGAGCAACAGAATTCTTTCTGCGGCCCGTGCCATAAGAACGACCAAGCTTATCTTTGACCATTTTGCGTTTTTCTACCGCTGGGACTTCAACCGCTTGTCCTAGATCTTTAATATTTAATGTAGCCATAATTATCTACTTCTTGTTTTTAGTGTTTTTACCAGCGAAATCATATACTACTGGTTGCTGACCAGCATGCGGATGTTCGGCACCAGTGTATACGTACATATTACCAAATTGCTTGTCACCTAGTACATTACGAGTGATCATTCTACGCACTGCTAATTTAATAACGCGCTCTGGATGTTTTCCAGCTAAAATTTTACCAGCTGTAGTATCTTTAATTCCACCAGGAAAACCAGTATGTCTATAATAAATTTTACCATCTTTGGTATCAGATTTATTACCACTTAAATGTATAAGCTCTGCATTGATAATTACTACATTATCACCACAATCCATATGCGGAGTATAAGTAGGCTTCTTTTTTCCACGAAGAATCATGGATACTTCGACAGCAAGACGACCTAAGACTACGTCTTTCGCGTCTATAAGCCACCACTTTTTCTCAATATCTGATGGTTTGGCAGAATAAGTTTTTCCATTCAAGTTTTGGCTGAGGCTCTGATTTTTCACGATGTAACTATAATTAATGTACAAATTTATTAAGGCATCAGTATCACGATATTTGGGCTTCTGTCAAGAAGAAATAGGACTTATCCATAAGTTTTTTTATGGCTATAGTTTACACTCTACTGTAGAGTGCCTCTTGCTATTCACGACATAAGGTACGCAAAGTGCAGCACGGTATAAAACATTTAGCAGTAATTATGGACGGCAATGGGCGCTGGGCTAAGCATCATGGTCTTCCTAAAATCGAAGGGCACCGGAGGGGGGCTGAAGCTGCAAAGACAATAGTCAAGCATGCCGCAAAACTTGGAGTTGAATACCTTACTTTATACGCCTTTTCTTTGGAAAATTGGCGTCGCCCTAAGGAAGAGGTTTCTAATTTGCTTGGTTTGCTTGGATTTTATTTAAAGCAAGAATTATCCAATTTGCATTCAAACGGAGTGCGTATCAAAGTTATAGGAGATCTTGGACCTCTGGCACTAGAGCTCCAAAAGCAGATAGAGAATGCAATAGAACTCACCAAAAACAATCAAAAGATAACCCTATGTTTGGCGTTTAGCTATGGGGGGAGGTCGGAGATAGTGAATGCAGTAGCAAAAATTTGCGCAGAATCTCAAGAGTCAGAGTTTATAATACCAGACGAGAAGGAGTTTGCTAAATACTTATACGACGCAGATATGCCAGATGTTGATCTTTTGATTCGCACCAGCGGTGAGAGAAGAATCAGCAATTTTCTCTTATGGCACATAGCTTATGCAGAGCTGTATTTCGTAGATACACTCTGGCCAGACTTTGGAGAAGTTGATCTCATGAAGGCGATAGAGGATTTTGCAATCAGAAAAAGAACTTTCGGTATGACAAGGTGGGAATGAATTTGGTATAAAAGTCTTATACAAAATTCCAGATTAAATTAGACTTCTTGCATAACCTAATACATTAGCTAATATGGTTAAATTTTACAAA
>JAZKAD010000043.1:0-10608 GCA_040389305.1 Pseudomonadota bacterium
TTTTGTAAAATTTAACCATATTAGCTAATGTATTAGGTTATGCAAGAAGTCTAATAAATTTTGTAGAAAAATCGGACAGATACCAGTATTTGCGCCAGTATTATGTCGCTCTTTACTTACAAAAAGAGTTTGAGCTATCCTTGCAGCAAATCTTGGGTTTCCTAAAACCAGAGAATAATTCATTTTGGCTTATATCATTTCACAAAAATGAGGAGGGGCGAACTCAAGATGTGCATTTAAGCGCTGTGGCAAAGGATCTAGAAAAGCATTTGCAGGCTTTAGGCGCGAAATTAGAGAGTAAAATTATCAGCACCCTTGCTAATCTACCTAACATCTTAGGATCTTACAAAGAGCATCGAAATATAATTTGTCTGCTGACGAATGAAGTAGAAGAGGGGCTAATACAACGCACCATACCCGAGGAAGCGACAAACTTAAATAAAGATAAGTCTATAGATAGCAATGATGAATCTTCTAATCAAAGTCTATTACGCAACGCAATCTTTAATACTGCTAATATTTCTCAAGGAGTCGATGAGGCACCGCATATTATTTGCATCATGCCTCAAGGAGAAAATTATATCGATGCTTTTGGCGCAGTGCCAAATGCTCAATATATCAATATGGATCAAGCGCAAAATTACTATTTTCTATTTTTTGAGATTTTGCAAAAATGTTATAAAGATGCAGAGTTATCCTCAATCATTAAAAAGTTTAGAGATAGGTACGATAACATTTATTCCACGGCTGCTCATAAACAGCAAAACCATAATATTCAAGTTTTGTCTCAAGATGCAGGAACATCACTTCCAAAAGAAGATATAGACACCGCAGGACATCACCCTAACATTGTAATAGTAAATACATGGTTTACCAAAATCTGGTCCAAAGCGGACCAAGTATTTACAAAATACATTGGTCCTCTGACCTTTGTGAGTATAATTATTGTCCTTTTAGGATTTTACAAAACTTTAGAATACTCTACTAAGTCTACATCTAATACTTACCTTGATCAAACTGTTCTGGAGATCAATGAGGTTACAGCAAATGTGGCTAAATCTTGTTCTACGAATAATATTACATTAAGAGACAGGGAAAACAATCATCGTTACATAAAACAGATGGAGCAGGTTGTATTACAGCTTAAGACCCAACCCATACATGAATATTATAGTAATATTGCTGTACTGCCAGAGCATTTAATGCATTTGCTTTATAGTCTTTGTGTGCTTGCTAACTACCATAATATCAATGATCATGATGGAACAAAAGCCCGAGATGTATTATATGATGCCAAATTATTGGCAGAGCAGTATATTAGGAATAGAAGCAAACTCAAACTTGACTTTGACGCATTAAGTCATGACAGAATATATACAGAGATTAGGGATTTTGCCGATCTCAGGGAGCTCTATACAATTATTGTTTATCTTATTGGTAGAACTTATACCTATCAAGGAGATAGAAACAAGTCGACGAGGTATTTTGAGTTATCGAAATATTTGGGTACTGAGCTTAAGCTCTTCGAGGGTTATTTAAGCAATATTGGTATTGCAAAAACCACGAAAAAAGAAATTGTACAAGCAGTACAAAATAAACATTACAGTGACGCTATCCGTAAAATTGAGGCATCTATAGCATTATATAAGAGGTTAAAACAAGATACTACAGAATATAAAGACAGTTTCAGGCCGGGCTTTGAGGGAGAGACAGAGAAATATAACAAAATGATCCCAGCAAATAATATATATAACAGAGTTGAATGCGCAGAAGAAATATCAAGGCATTATTTCCTGCTTATCTATATTGCATGTTGTCAGAACAAGAATACAGAAAATCATACTACGAGATACGTACAGGAAATATCAGGCCAGTTTATAGGTAATCACGAGTCGCCTGGTATATTAAAGTTACTTCCTCAGCTCGGAGCAAAAAAAATAGCATGCGTTTTTAACACATTAGGGAGCATCTTATTATTATTGCATGATAATAATATAAATTCTGAACAATTCCGCGGGATAATCCACGCAGAATTGAACTTGCAGAATCAAGACATCCCAGAACTTCAGAATTATAATCACGTACTTACGTTAGCGGCACAAATCTTTACGCTTGCAGAGAAACAAAGTAGACAGAGCGATTATACAAAAGCCGATGCACATCACGGCCTGCAGGCTGTATATGCAAGAATACTCAAACAAAGTGATGACATGACTGAAGCCTCAAGACAAAACCTAATCACAGCCATCACATTTCACGCATCAGAAAGAGACAGAATAAATAAAAATCTCAACAGAACATTCAACGTAGAGGATGTATTTGACATTATTAGTAGGTAAAGCAAAGAAGCTAATCAAAAGCACTTACTAATGCTTATTCAATCGATCAATACCAAGCAAAAAGCCCGTAAGAGAGTCCTTATGGGTTTTTTGCTTATATCAAGTTATTACCCATCACGCTAATGTCCTACCTGAGAAGAGTGGCTATCACTCATTTGGGCCGAAGAATAATACTTGTACCACTTTAAAGGGAAAATTATGATGAAATTTAATTCTAATCAAAGGAATGACAATAACTCTCTAGCAGCAACTTTATGTGGCCAGGATTTATATATGCGATCTTTAATTGAAGATTTGCTAAAACCAACTCGTTCCTATAGCAAGGAAAGAGAAACTTTAATTAAAAAAGCCATTGCTGTAATAAATGGGGAAGAGTCCGCTGAAAGCGCCAAACAAGTTTTAACTCAGTCTATAATCGACCCAAGAATCTAGACCAAAAAATAGCAGGTCTTATGACAAGAGGTGGTAGAAGATACGATTATAACTTCAAAGCAGAGATGACAATGGCTGCTTCAAATGAGACAAAGAGTATAGTGGAGATATGCGTGGAGCATAATGTTCCTAAGGCAAAATAGAGCTCTAGATAAACGGGTGATACTATTGATTTCTATTTATCATCCACCAGAAATACCAGTGCCGCCAAAAGATTTGTGGATAAGACTCTGAAATCTATACCAAATCATTCTCATCCAGATACTATCAACGCCGATAAGAATCCTACATACAGCAAAGTAATATCAGAGATCAAAGCAGAAGGTAAATGCTCCAAAGACCTAGAACACAGACAAGTTAAGTATCTCAATAATATCATTGAATCCGATCATGGTAAACTCACGCAACTCATCAAACCAACTCTAGGAAATCTATGAAAACAACCTATACCAGCATCAAAGGATTCGAGATAATGAGAATGTTTAAAAAAGGAAAATTTGAACTCTGGAAATATGGAGAAGGCATTCAAGGAGAAATCAGAATAATCACAAGCAATTTACTTGCTGCTTAAAAGCTAAATTAAAGAAAACATTTGCAACAGGGCCTTCGCAACAACAAGAAGGTGAAATGCTAGAATAACTCCTTACTGCAATCCATATTTCTGGGCTATTTCCAAAGCCTCTCCATTTTTTTTCATCTCGCTCATAGCATTTCCCAAGATCTTCATGTAATAATAGGATTTATTATGGTTTGGGGAAAGCGCTAGATACAAATTCTCAAGCCCTAAATTTCCTGCTTTAACTACATCATTTTTGGACCTTAGGTTTTTTGTCATATTATCCATAACATAATCGTTTTCTATTAAAATATCTACTCTGTGCTCCATCAATCGCGCAAGGCAATCGTTTGAAGCGTAAAGACCGTCTTCTACGACAAATAACTGAGGAGAGGCTGGGTAATTTTCGTATATATACTGCTCCACTACACCGCTCTGGCCATATCCTACAATTAAGCATAATTCTTTTTTACGCAGAGATTCCATGCCATCCAGCACCCAGCGATCTCCATTTATCACGTATACGCCAGTAGGGCCCTCGGCCAAAGCAAATGAAGGGAGAATCAAGCCATCTGCTTCATCCTTAGACGCCCCAATTACGGCATGAACATTTCCTGCCTTTGCGGCCTCTACGCTCTCACGCCAAGGCATAAGTTTATATTCTACGTCTATATTGTATTTAGCAAATGCCTTGGTCACTAACTCTACGAGATACCCAGGATATTCCGTATCTGGCTTGCAATTATATGGACACCAGTAATCTGCTGCTATGATAATCTTTTCAGCTCTAGCGTTTTGCGCTAAGAGCATAATAATTACTGTAAAAATACTTATTATTTTGTGCATATGCTTTGTATAATATCAATTATATAGAGGTAAAAGTATAAATGCAGATCAAAGATATAGCTATAATAATCCAAAAAAGACCTTTAAAAGAAAAATCAGCAATCATTACTGTATTTACTAAAAATCATGGCCTATACGCAGGAGTAGTTCGTGACGTTACAGGCAAAATGTCCGCGATATACCAACCAGGAAATGTGGTAGATTTTACATGGAATGCGCGCCTTGATGAGCATATAGGCACAACTAAATGCGAGCTATTATCATCTAATGTGCATTTTATGCAAAATAAGTCTAAATTATACGCACTCAGCAGCATCCTTAGCGTTACTTTAGCCTCGCTTAGAGAGAGATCTAATCACAATCACTTTTTTATGCATCTCGAAGATTATATAGCAAGAGGCTCTGAGCCCTTTAGTTTTATGGATTACGCTTATCTAGAAAACGCATTGCTTACAGAGACTGGATATGGACTCGATCTTGGAAGCTGCGCAGTAAATGGGTCTACCAGTGACCTTGCTTACGTTTCGCCTAAATCCGGAAGAGCTGTATCTCGAACTGCTGGAGAAGCTTATAAAGATAAACTCTTGAAGCTACCAGAATGTTTCTTAAATGCCACAGAACCAAAAACCTCTGAAGATTTCGGACAAGTCTTGGACCTACTTTTATATTTCTTTCAGAGATATATTTTTGGCAAAAACGAACCTTTGCCAAGAAAGATTTTTGCAGAGCATGTGTCAAAGGATGGCTCGAAAAATATATAATTCTTAAATATATAATTCTTCTAGCTACCCAAATCAGAACAAATACTTCACGCAGGACTTTCGGGAGTGTTTCCTGCTAAAGGCATGCCTTCACCCTCTAGGTCCGCTGCAAGTCCTAAGTCCAGAGGATGAGGTAATCCTCCGTCTCCTTCTGCGGCATAAGCTACCGGACATTCCAAAGGAGCTGGAGTTGTTTCAACTGCTTCAGTTGTAGTATTTGGCTTAGTTAGCTCAGTAAGATACTTTAATATACTAAGATTAGGACTCTCTTCTAAAAAAAATCTAGCAGATGTTCTGGTTACTGTGGAAATACTATCAAGCGCCTCATTTAAACTTTTCTTAGACTCATTGCTTGTAAAGTCTGCTATCTTAATTAGTTCGAAGAGGGACTCATGTAGCTCTGGATTCTCGCTCATAAAACATATCGGAGATTCCCCATTTTCATCTATAGAACACATAGCCTTGCCTAAGTTTTCTTTGATCTCGTATGTAAAGTCTGCTATCCCGATAAGTTTAGGGAAAGAGTCTTGTAGCTCTAGACTGCGGTTTATAAAATATATCGGAGATAGTCCGTCTTGATCCATAGAGCACAGAGCCTTGCCTAGGCTTTCTTTGATCTCTTTACTTGTAAAGTCCGCTGATTCAATTGATTCAACTAGTTTAATGAGAGAGTCATGTAGCTCTAGACTACGACTCATCAAATATAGCGCAGATTGCCCATCTTCATCTATATGGCACAAAGCCTTGGCTAAGTTTTTTTTGGTCTTGTCACTTGCAAAGTCTGCCGATTCAATTAGCTTGGAAAGAGAATCCTGTAGCCCTTCATTTACGCTCATCAAATATAACGCAGATTGCCCATCTTCATCTATATGGCACAAAGCCTTGGCTAAGTTTTTTTTGGCCTCCTTGCTTACAAAGACTGCTGTCTTGATTAGTTTGGAGAGAGAATCCCGTAGCCCTTCATTTCCACTCATAACATATAGAGGAGACGCACCGCTTTCACTTATAGAGCATAGAGCTTTCGCTAGATCTTGTTTAGACTCTTTGCTTGTAAAATCTGCTAAGTTTAGTACCCCGGGAAGGCATTCATGCAATTCAGAAAACATGCTCATAAGATATAGAGGAGACATCCCATTTTCATCTACGGAGCAAAGAGTCTTAGCTAGAGCTTGTTTAGACTCTTTACTTGTAAAGTCTGCTAAGTCTAATAGCCAAGGAAGGTACTTGTGCAATTCATAATATCGGCTCATAGAATATAGAGTAGACGTCCCATTTTTATCCATAGAACAAAGAGCCTTAGCTAGAGCTTGTTTAGACTCTGTAAAATCTGCAGCTTCAAGTAGCTTGCAAAGAGCTCCTCGCAATTCAGAAAACCCACTCATAAAAAATAGCGCAGATTGTCCGCTTTTATTTATATAGCATAAAGCCTTGGCTAGAGCTTGTTTAGACTCTTTACTTGTAAAATCCGCTAAGTCTAGTACCTTAGGAAGATATCTATGAAATGCAGAATCCACGCTCATAAGATATAGAGGAGGGTTCCCACTTTTAGTTATAGAGCACAGAGCCTTAGCTAGAGCTTGTTTAGACTCTTTACTTGTAAAATCCGCTAAGTCTAATAACTTAGAAAGGTATCTATGAAATGCGGAAATACCGCTCATCAAATATATAGGAGAGCCTCCATGTTTATTTACAAAGCACAAAGCATTCGCCAGAGCTTGGCTATCCTCTGTAAAATCTGCTAAGTCTAATAGCCTGGGAAGGTGAGTAAGTAATCGGTTCTCGGTAATTATCGAGAGCAGTATAGGCTGGCCCTTTGTAATTTTGCATAATATACTCCCCAGCTCTTGCTTCGATAACTGCTCATGAATGCTCAGCTTTTTGATGCAACTACTAAATTTAGCGATGTAATCACTAAGTCCAGGAGCGTCATTCTTCTGAGGTTCTGGGGTGCATACCTCTAGCATCTCTTCAAATAAGGTTTTACCTTCGGCGTCTTTGATTCCGAATAGAAGTTGTTCTAGATAATTGCCATCCAGTTTATCGATGGCCTGGGTTTTGCGATTATAACCCCATGTATCCCATTTTCCTCTGCACTCTTTAAGAACAGCCTCTTGTACAGTAGTATCTGCACTTTGACTAGGAGCACCCGCACTTGTTGATACTTTTGCCGCCCCACTGCTTTGGAGTATTTTTGTAATTATACTTAAATGATTTTGGCTTATCTCGATCTTGTTGGCTTTGATATATTCTGCGAGTTTTGCTATATCTTCATTGTCAGTCGCAGCTTTCTCTTTTTGGTCTTTTAATCTTGTGATTACTGACTGTATAAGTTGAAGGCCAGCTTCAGATGTGGGATCTACATTATCTTGGCAGATATATTCGATTACTTCATTTGTAGATTTTTTGTCTAGTTTAATGCCATTGTTTTTATCAGATGCTATAACGCCATTAGATTCATTCTTGGCTTCATTCCTGACTTCATTTATAAAAATTGTTGATGCTGATGCTGCTTTAGTTTTAACTTGAGCCTTCCCTCCTTTGCCGCTACCTTGTTCTTGTGGTATATATAGAACCAGATCAGAAGTGGCTCTTGTTAATGCAACAAAGAGGGCGTTTAGAGGAGGAACAAATTTAAGTCCATCTCTGAGGTCTTGTTCTTTAGGAAAGTTACTTGGGGGCTGGATGTTTGGATTATACCTCGAAAAAAGAGCTTTGTCTTGAAGGCCAGTAGCTTCATTGAAAGGATCGTATACAACAACTTTTTTCCATTCAAGCCCGGCAGCGTCTTTTGCGGTAAGTACGATAGCGCCATTGAACGCTTGTCTTGCCTCCTCTAATTGATCTTCCTGCAGGGCTACAACTACAGAGTCTATGATATTATTTCGTACTTCATCAATAAGTTCTGACTTAAGTTCTTCTACAATCTCTACATGCCCCCTTTTGTCTGATTTACTACAAAAGTGTTCCGGGTCATTTTCTTCTGGATTATGAACTTCTTTAGTATCTCCTTCTGGAGCATGAGCTTTTGACGAACTATATGAGCCAAGGTCTTGCTTATGTAGTTTTCCACCAATGGCAAAGGCTTTGATCTTAAGTAAAAGATTAGCAAGGTTAGTAACCGTTTCTGGAGTTCTATAGGAAGTACTTAAGTAAGACACTTCGGTAGGGTTCTTTGATGTAATCTCATGCATACTTTGAGATAGAGTGTCGAAAGGATCTTCAAGACTTTGGTTGCCGTCTCTAAGAATATGTAGCTTTCCATCTTTAGTAAGTGTTTTGGCTATAGCATCGAGCTCTTGTCTGCTAAGTCCTTGAGCTTCATCTACTACAACTAATTCGTACTTTTGATCTGCATTAGAGGGCGTTACTTTTTCAAAAGAAGGATCAATTAACTTATTGTGGTTTAAGTAATTTAGGTAAGATTTTAAAATCTTTTGAGCTATGCTTTCCGGAGCTTCTGTAGCTGCTGCAGATGTCTTGGAGGTAGATTTATTAGCTCCTTTCTTTGCTTTTTCTGCCCCTGGGCTTTCTTGCTTGTGCAAATTAGGATGTGCCGTTCCTTTCTTTCCTATATACTTTGCATCAAAGCTATGAGCTCTCAATACTTCTTGGTATAAGTCATCAGCCGTGATTTGAAGGCCTTCTGGTAATTCGAGTATATACCCATTTGTATTAGCCCAATCCGCAAACTGTTTTTTACCAACTACAGTGCGCTTTAAATAAGAGCCCAAAAATGCTTTAAGCTCTAGCTTCTTCTCTTCCGTAATATCATTTGGTAGAGCTTTTTCTCTATGAATCAATACTAATAATTTTTGTAGAGTATGTCCTTCTGGCACGGAAGGGACTTTGAGCATTGAGTCTCCCCTTCCGGTAACTTCTTTTCCTTTAGGGCCCTTTGCTTTAGCTGGAGAGCTAGCCTGAGAGTTAGATTGAGAGCTAGATTCTTTTTGAGGATCCAAAGCTGAAGTTGCCAGGTATTTCATGAGCGATGGGGCTATTAATTGCTCATAGGTATAAAAAGAGGGAGATTGAGTATCTTCTGAAGACTCGGATGACCCAGAATCTGGTCTAGAGTCTGACCCAGAATCTGGCACATTAGCGGCTACAGCTACCTCTGGTTCTAAAGTATCGGACTTTGAAGTAGAGTCAGTAAACTCTTTAGAAACGCTATCTACGAGCCTTTTAGATTTTGTTACATATAATGTTGTAAGGCCGCATGAGTGGGCTTTGTCTAGAATGCCTTCTGCGATACTTGTTTTACCAGATCCAGCAAGGCCGTTTATAATATAATAATCAAATGTAGAAGGTTTAGCTCCGCCGCTTTCATTATTTCTATCTATTGCACTTACTTGCTCTTTGCTTAATACTAAAACCTTATTATCGCTAGTTGTGATGATAGATATTGGAGATGCACCTAGATGATGAATATGAGCTCTTTGGTCACTGGCAGTCGCTGCAGAGTCTCCGTTACTACTAGGCTTAGAGTTCAAGGAAGATAGGGTATTATCTATAATGCTAGAATCTTGAAGGTTTGTAAGAGTTCTATCATATCTATGATCTTCCATTACTTTAAGTACGACAAGGAATTCGCCTTTATCCTCTACGCTAGTAGTTGTACAGATTGCTCTTACTTTGTCGTTTATTCTAAAGGAAAAAAGTAAATGCTCTCCAATGTTTGGTAATTTCTCTGTGCGTATGTTATCTGTTTTAAAGAGCTCTAAGATATGCGAAAGAAACTTATCTTGAAATAAATCAGAAAGCTCAAAAGCAAGAGACGACCTTCTTGCACTAGTATCTACGCCTACAGGAGCTTCGGGAGACAAATAAGGAGTTGGCCCTGCCCCTCCCGAAGAAGGGGCCTGAGATGATAACACAGAAGAAGGCGCAGAAGAAGAGGCAGGGACGGAGGCAGAGGTGAGAGTGTGTGCAGAAACTGACAGAGAGGCGGAGGCAGAAGCAGGAGAGGTTTTGTCTGGTGAATGCCTTCCAGTATCAAGAAGCGCCAAGACAGCTTGCTCTGTCAATCCATCATGCACATTTTGTGCAAAAGCAATATTGATCCACTTAAGATATCTTACTCCTCGAGACATTTTGAATCCTGTATATTCTTAATATTAAAACGACAGAACATTAACATACATTAGGGATAATGTCAAGGACGGTGAATTCAAGGATCTAGCACAATATACTGTAATTTGTGACCATAGAATACCTCGATTGGACTTCTGAAACCGAGGCATTTTCTTGGTTGATTATTCATCTTGTTTTCGATTTTGTCCAGTAGTTCTTGAGACAAATGTCTATGATCAAAGCGTTTGGGTAGGTATTTTCTCAGTCTTCCATTAAAGTTTTCGTTACATCCTTTTTGCCATGGAAAATGTGGAATACGGAAGTAAGTCGTTATATCAAGACTGCGGTATGATGCAAACTCTGTGCCTCGATCAAAGGTAATGGTCTTACGGTATTTTTGTGGTAGCGTTGATAAGGCGCTTTTGATACCACCAATAACTTCATTTGTATATTTACTCCTGGTATACACCAGTTTTGCTAGTCTTGATTTACGTTCAATCAAAGTAGTGACATTTGAGCTTTTTAGAGATCCAAAGACCACTAGATCTCCTTCGATGTGACCGATAGATCTTCGTTTTTCTATAGACTTAGGACGACAACAAAT
>JAZKAD010000044.1:0-619 GCA_040389305.1 Pseudomonadota bacterium
GATGATTCCCCTAGAACTTCACCTAGAAATTCCTCATAATCCGCTTGCTCCATCTCTTCTGTATATTCACTAGCTTGAAGATCGCGATCATCTTCCTCCCCTCTCGCAGTTCTTCCATCATCTCCGGCGGATACTCCGGCTTCTACCGCAGCTACTCCAGTGTAGATGGTTTCTCTTTCTTTAAGATTCATCATCGTGTATTTTATCATCTGCAACACTGTGTTTTGACTTGTTTATAAAATCAAATATACAGCGTTGCGCTAGATTATTGAACTGGTCGAGGTTTAAGATTAATTATATGTTACCTTGGGCTGATAATCAGCGAATTAATTTTTAACTAGAGTGTGATATGAAGAAATTACTAAAATTTTTAGGGATATTTTTAATGTTTATAAAATCTAATAGCGTTTTAGCTCAAGCAACTTCTATAGAGAAACAAGCCCATACTGCTACAGAAGTTTTGGAGTATGTGAAAGACCTCCCATCTGATGCAGTTATATTTTTAGATATCGATGATACCATTATAACTCCTAAATCTAAAGCTTTCAGAGCTGGAGCGCCTCATACGATAATCGATGCAATCAAGAAAGAGAAAGACTCTTACCCAAATTATAAGGAA
>JAZKAD010000044.1:629-1028 GCA_040389305.1 Pseudomonadota bacterium
TAGTAACGAGAGGGTATCCACTCAGGGTTACATCAAATTGGCCAAAGGTTTTAGAAAATCTGAAGGCAAAGTATCGTGTCTATGCTCTGACTAAAATGGAGGTCGGTCAATGCGGAAATATCCCTTCCATGCAAAAATGGCGCTATGAGGAACTTAAGGGGCTAGGTATCGAGTTTTCTTTAAATCCCTCACTACCTGATCAAGACGCAAATTTTTACAAAGGTATATTTATGACCGGTGATTTTTCAAAGGCAGATATACTTGAGAAGTATTCTCCATATTTCAAAACTAATACTATAGTTATGGTAGATGATCGCGCTGATTACATAAAAGAAATAAAAGAATTATGCGCAAGAAAGTCGATTAATTATGTGGGAATTTTGTATTTAGGGATGAAAA
>JAZKAD010000044.1:1038-7913 GCA_040389305.1 Pseudomonadota bacterium
CTTCAACGATAAACCAGATGCTAAAGTTGTAGAGTTCCAAAAAGATTACCTGATTAAGAATATGAAGTGGATTGAAGACGACGAAGCTGCTGCCATGATGAAGGAGGGCTTACCGAAGTAAGGCCTATATGAGCATCTCATTTAAGCCTTTAAATAGAACTCACTTTAAATGCTACGAGAAAGCTGGGTTCAAGGTGGTTAAGAAGCAAAAAGAGGTTATATGGATGCTCAAGGCGAAGTGACAGTTATTCTTTACTTAATAGGAAAACCTGGCACTGGCAAATATTCAATTGCGAAGGAATTAGCAAAGACCGGATATACTATATGCGATAATCAATTAATTAATAACCCGATTTTTGCGCTGCTCAATTACGACGGCAAGTCTAACCTTTACATTCCAGAATTTGCCTGGGAGGCTATAGGAGAAATACGCAAAAAGATATTCGATTTTTTGGTAAAAAAGACGGAGGGTAGCTACATCCTTACGAATGTTTTGTATGAAGATGAAGGTGACAAGGAACTATTTCATGCAGTAGAAGATATGGCTTTACAAAGAGGCTCTACGTTCATTCCTGTGAAGCTACTAATCTCCGAAGAAGAAAATATCAAACGGATTCAGAATATAGATAGAAGTCTTCGCTATAAATCAATAGATATTGAAGATGCTAAGGACAAACGCTCTTTACTTGCTATTTCTCACCCGAGTTTACTAGAGCTTGATGTAAGCGAATTATCTGCGGAAAGCGCAGCAAATAGGATTATAGCATGGAGCGGGGCATTACGAAAATGATGCATTACCAGGTTTTAAACCGAGCAATTCTTAAAATTACCGGAGACGATGCTGCCAAATTTTTGCAAGGCATCATAACCAATGATATATATTCTCAAGGCGCTATTTATGCGATGATGCTAGGTGCGAATGGCAGATATCTATTCGACTTTTTTATAACAAACTTAGATGGAGGATATTTCTTAGAGGCTGATATTGTGAATTTAGAAGAGCTCATTTCTAAGCTTAAACTATACATCATACGATCTAAAGTTAAGATAGAAGACGTAACATCTAAGTACCAGATAGTTTACTCAAAAACTAGTCTGGAAGGGGCTTATATACTTCGCTCTTACCAAGACCCAAGATTTCGTAGAATGGGATTTAGAGCAATTGTCTCTGGGCAGAGTCTTGTATCTACCTCTAATATATATTTCGAAGATAAATACTTATATGCTATTCCTGATGGGAATATTGATCTTATACATAATAAATCTATGCCGCAGGAGTATGGAGCGGATCACCTAAATGCTATAAACTACAGCAAGGGATGCTATCTTGGACAAGAAGTAATTTGTAGAACAAAGACTCAAGGAGTGGTTAGAAAAAATATTTTTAAAATAACGGCAAATCAAGATTTAAGCCATATACCACAAGGCACGCCACTCCTTGCAGCTGATCACAAAATTGGCCTATTGTGTTCGGCTTACCACAACTTTGCTATATCTTTGCTTCGCATCGAAGATTACGAATTATACAAACAAATGCATTTGACTCTATCGGGGATTGCAATTACTCTTGAAGTTCCAGAATGGATGGTTATCTCTAGGCTATAAAGCCATGATGTTACTTACGCTAGAGAAGTTTTGTCATCGTATGTTCAAATCAGTAGAGATCCTTGTCTTGGTTCAAGAGAGATAAAAAGAGTATGCAATTACTTGTTATTGGTCAGATCGGTAGCGAAATGAAGGTCGCTATAGATATAGCACAAAAAAGGCAAGCTAGAGTGTTCTTTGCATCTAGTAATGAAGAAGCCCTTGATACATTACGAAGCGGCAAAGGAGCAGATTTAATCCTGATTGATGCCAAAAGCGATATAGCATCTTTGTGCAAAGCTTTGGCGCTAGAGCATATTAACGCACCTGTTGTAGCATATGGAGTAAGCTGCACTCCTAAAGAAGCCGTCGATGCTATTAAAGCCGGAGCTAAAGAATTCATGCCTCTTCCGCCGGATGAAAAGCTCATAGCAGCTATTTTCACCGAAATAGCAGATGATGCAAGGCCAAGTATTTGTCATTCAGAATCGATGAAGTATGTTATGCATGTGGCGAGCAAAGTAGCTAAATCTGATGCAAATATTCTAATTACTGGAAAGTCAGGTACGGGCAAAGAAGTTCTCGCTAGTTATATACATATGAATAGCGCGAGAAGCAGTAAGCCGTTTGTGCGCGTTAACTGCGCTGCTATTCCAGAAAATTTAATTGAGTCTGAGCTTTTTGGTCATGAAAAAGGAGCCTTTACTGGGGCTATTGCAAGACGCATTGGGAAATTTGAAGAGTCAAGTGGTGGAACATTATTGCTTGACGAAATTAGTGAAATGGATATTCGTCTGCAATCAAAATTACTCCGCGCCATACAAGAGCAAGAGATTGATAGAGTTGGCGGTACGCAGCCCATCAAAGTAGATTTGCGAATTATTGCCACTTCTAACCGAGACTTGCCAGAAGAGATACAAAAAGGAACCTTTAGAGAAGATTTGTATTTTCGTCTTAACATAATAAATATAGAACTTCCAAAACTCTCCGATCGTCGCGATGATATTGCAGATCTTAGTATGTTTTTTATAAAAAAATATTCCGAAAACAATAGGCTACCAATTAAACATTTATCAAGAGAAGCGTTAGAGGCGCTGCTTTCTCATTCTTGGCCCGGAAATATCAGGGAGCTAGAAAATGTTCTGCATCGCGCTGTGTTGTTATCAAGCGATAGGGAAATTACAGCGTCTGATTTAATGCTTAATAAAAACACAAATCTAGGCTTTGCTGGAAAAAAACTTGCGGATGCTGAGCATGAGCTCATCGCGAAGACGGTAAGTCATTGTCTCGGAAATAATATGGCTGCTGCAAATATTTTAGGTATTTCAATAGCTACGCTTAAAGAAAAATTAGAATATTATTCGAATAAATCTGTGGCTTACAGGTAATAAATATAAAAGGACGCATATATGTCTAAAGAACAAAAGATAGACCCTACATCTCCAGCAGTATATTCAGCTATTGATCGTATTCTGGACGGAAAGGAAGCGGGTTTGCTCGGTAGTATTTTAGCCGACTTTACTCCTAGTGAAGAGGGTAAAAAGCCTTCTGGGATCAGCGCAAGGTCAATCTTTAGAGCGATAGGGTTTGCTATAAGACGTCCGCTTGATACGGTAACTCTTATAAGATTCGCCAGGTCTGGCGGATATACATCACCAGAATTTCAAAACAAATTACTAAATAGCGATAAATTATGGGATGCCTTGGATAAGGAGGCTCCGGGGAAAATACCTCAGTTTGCTAAAATAGCTGCATCATTCATGAGCGACGCCCCTCTTCCTTCTGTTCCAGTTGAAGTTCAGTCGGATCCTTTGGCTCCATCGCCTTATGCAGCCGCCATAGAAAATTTGCGCGGCAATCCAAGGCTGCGTCAACTTCTGGCGAATAACAAAGAAAGCTTACAGACTGCGGTAGAAAGCTTGCAAAACAAATATCCGGTCAAGGGTTATTTAGAGCAATTTGGAGTTAAGCCCGAAGCTTTTAAGTTGGTTCCTTGGGCTCTTACACATGTTGATGAAACATTAACCATGCTTGATGCTTTTGTAGTTAAAGATGCGGATGGCAAAAAAAGACCTTTCATGAACACAGTAGGAACTATACTTAACATCGTTGCGCAAGATAAAGAATTGTCTCAATTTTTTAAAGATAATCCAGACATGGTGCCTGCGTTATCCGATGCATATCTTAATCAATATCCCGAGTGGTCTGATAGCATGGGCCTTCGTAGCGGAATTTTAAGATTAGTAGTTCCTCTTTTGGAGAATCCAGAACTTGCAAGAAATGTGATCATGGCTTACAACAGCAAGGATTTTATGAAGCTCGCTGACCTAATTGTTACGGAGCTTAGTAATCCAGGTAGCAAGCTTCTTGAGGCTATGCAAACAGAAGCGGGTAAGAAAGTTTTTGTGCGGCTATTTCAAGATATTATAGCAAATAACCCAAGCCTTAAAACCACTCTAGAGCAATATGGAGTCAGAGAGAAAGATATTCCAAATGTTGCTAAGATATTCGAGATTTTACTAAAAACCCCCGTAGATTTACAAAACACCTTCTCGTATGCAAAGAAGGGTGATTATGTGGGCATGATTAAAGAAATTCTTATCATATCTAATAGAAATCCTAAAATAAAAGAGTACTTGGAGGCTAATAAAGAATTGGTGGGTAGAGTAGCAGGAGGGGTGGTAGCAGAAAAATTGAGCCCCATCTCCCCAACTTTTGCATTGAATACAGTCTCTGCAACGACCGAGCAGTTCGCAAAATATGTAGTAGATTATATCAAGCAACCGGAACAAATTATAAACGCAATAGAGGGGTATAAGAAAGGTGGGGTAGCCGGGATTGCAGTAGCAAGCGTAGCTGCAGCGCGAGTAGTGAAAGACGTTACGGTTGATGCTGCATCTCATTTGGCTTCAGCCACGACCAAGGCTGTAGGTGGTGCTGCGTCAGTCGTGGCTTCAGCGACGGCAAGCGCTGTAAGTAGCGCTGCCTCCGGCATAGTTTCGGCTACGCGCGGAGCAACATCTTATCTTCCTTGGTCCAAAACTGAAGCACAGAAGCAAGCGGATAATTTGAGTGATGAAAAACCTATAGCAGGAGGTATGTTTAAGGGGGTTACAATTTCTGGAGCTTCTAAAAATAAGCGCATCCTAAATGTAAATATTACGGATTCAACTTTTGAGGCTGCGAATATTTCTTACTCCTCCTTTAAATCTGCAAAATTTAAAGGCGTAGATTTTAGAGCGGCACAATTAATTGAGGTAAGTTTTTCAGGCTCTGTTCTTAATGGAGTAGATTTTACAGGAGCGAAATTGGAAGGCGTAAGTTTTATGGGTGCTAAACCAGATGCACCAACTTTACGTAGTATTTTAGACCCAAAAACTAATCGTAAAAATACCAAATTATCAGGAATTGAAATACCAGCGGGTATATTAAAAGAAGCGTCTAAATATGCTACAGCCGAAAACCCCATTGATCTTACTGGAGCTACGATAGTTGGAAGTGAAGCTGATATCAAAGATATTAATATTACTTATGTACGAGGGGGAAAAATAAAATATCTCAGCGCTAAACCTCCTATTGCATCAGTGTCACCCAATGCCTCTTTTGCAGAACCTCCTACTGTACCTTCTTCGCCTAACGCGTCTTTTGCAGAAGGAGATGCAGAACTGCTAGCTACAGTAGATCTTGTGAAATCAGTTCAAAAAGAAGCGGCAAAAATTGGAGCTGGAGTAAATGGAATGATCACCTCTTCTACTTCTGACGCAAAAACGACGCCCCCAGGTACGAAGCCCAAAGATCCTAGGTCGAGGCTGATATAATTATATTAAGTAACTATGGATTTTGTATATTAGAAAAATATCCTCGTCTTTAGCCAAGGATGGCATCAAGGGGCCCTTGAGATACTTGAGACCCGATGATGCGGGGCGGAGGGCGCCCCTTAGATTAACCTTAGGATTAATTAGCGCCTTTAATAATAGCTGCTGTATCTAGATGTTCATAGTCTTTAAGCATGTAGCCTTGACCCCAAACGGTTTCGATATAATTCGTGCCACCGGCGGCGTCAGAAAGTTTTTTGCGTAATTTGCATACAAACACGTCTATTATTTTAATCTCAGGCTCATCATTGCCATTATATAGATGGTTCAAGAACATTTCTTTAGTAAGAACAGTCCCTTTGCGCATAGCAAGTAGCTCAAGTATTGCATATTCTTTATTAGTTAAATGCACTGGCTTAGAATCAACTTCAACAACTCTAGTATCTAGGTTAATTGTCACTTTATCAAAGCGTATTACAGCTTCAGCATGACCCTTAGAGCGACGCACAATGGCTTGTATTCTAGCGATAAGCTCGCCACGATTAAACGGCTTTGTTAAATAGTCATCAGCTCCAAAGCCAAGGCCTTTAATTTTCTGATCTGCAGAAGATAATCCAGATAAGATAAGAATCGGAACCTTAATTTTAGCTGATCTCAATCTAAGTAATACTTCATATCCATCAATATCAGGTAACATAAGATCTAGAACTATGATATCATAGTCGTATAACGTCCCTATCTCTAAACCCTCTTCCCCAAGTTCAGCGGTATCGCATATCATGCCTTCTGCCGCTAAAGCAAGTTCTACAGACTTTGCAGTAGACGGATCGTCTTCAATAAGTAATACTCTCATTATATATTCTCCATAACGTTGCTTCTTTTGTTTTAAATAAAAATGAAAGAAGAGTGATAGTAATAAAACCGGGGGTATATTGCCATTAGTGCAGTATAAAAGCAAGAGATATTTTCATTCTTGTATCAAAAAAATTAATAGTAATTTCGAAATTGAAGTGACATGAGTTAAATAAGTATTATGGCTGAGCTTGAAGAACAGCAATTGAAGGCATAGATATTTACTATGATTTGTCTTGCACCATTATCATGATATGACATTATATCTAGCGAGTAAGCTGATTACTAAATACTAACCAATCTCTAAATAGGCCTTATATGTTATATGGTACAGAAAATAGTAAAATAGATTTACATGGCACAACGATATTATGCATCAAAGTAGGTAATGAAGTCGTTATAGGGGCAGATGGCCAGGTATCTTTTGGTCCAACTATTTTAAAATCCACTTCCCGCAAATTAAGAACACTTGCAAACGGGTCTATCGTTGCAGGATTTGCAGGCTCCACAGCAGATGCCCTGACGTTATTTGAAAGGTTAGAGGGTAAGCTTGAAAAGCATTCAAACCAACTAATGAGAGCAGCGGTGGAGCTTGCAAAAGATTGGCGCATGGATAAATATTTG
>JAZKAD010000045.1:0-4213 GCA_040389305.1 Pseudomonadota bacterium
CATTGAAAATAGCACGATATCATCCCTACTTCAAGCTAATTTACTATATATGAAAAGATAAATTACAGAGTCTTACCAAGAAAGAGTATGCGATATCTGTACTTATCATTGTCACGAGTTCAGTTTAAATTTCGGATTATACAGCACATTATTTTCTAGTATAGCTAAGCGGTACTCCCCTATAATCTTAAATCCTATAGATTCATATACTTTTATTGCGGCAGGATTATCCGTAAATAATACAGCTTTTATAACTCCTTCTCTTTTTACTTTAGCTAGCACATGCGCCAAAAGGAACTTAGAGAAGCCTTGATTCCGATGTTCTGGTGGAGTCCAGACTGGGCCTATTTGTAACATGTCATCTACGCGAGCGTTACATGAGCATAATGATACCGGTATATTGTCTTTAATTAATATCCAGCAGTCAGTGTTTTTTATTAATCCGTCGGCCTCAATCTCGGCTCTTTTCGTGAGGTCAGAATTCTTTTTTGACCCCAAGGCTTCTATTTCGTAGTCTTGCATCCATTTTTCTAAAAGATCTCTAGAAATTTCTTTAGCCTTGACCACTTTAAAACTTAAGGGGAGATTAGGTTCATTTAGAAAATCGAGATTTATCTCGTACAACTTTTTATTGTTGTTAATATCAAAAGTTTTACCTGATAACCCTAACTCTCTAATAACAAATGCAGCTTGATTGTTTGGTCCGAGTATCCCAGCAATTGGACGCTTAATGACTCCTTTCAGATGAGTAACCAGCCCTCTTAATATTTCAGTATCGGGTGCAAACATCATTACATTTCCATTCCAGGAATGCACAATAATGCCTTTTATCCTCTCCGAGGTATCGCTAAAATACCCTAAATATTCACCATGAAACTTTGCGTCTTTGTATTCTATTCCAGCGACATTTAGGTTGCCACAGATAAACATGCATTGAGTTTTGTGAGGAGACAAGAAGCCTTTTAATAGTTTTGTATCTTGTTTATTTAGTAATCTTATGCTCATATTCGTACTACTGTAGTATTATAATTCACGCTCGTCTTAATCACCCGCCCCGCAAAGCCTCGATACTTTTCCTCATATCAGTCGCGCCGAAGATATAGCTACCAGATACAAGGATATCTGCGCCTGCATCGATGGCGAGCTGCGCTGTGCTGTCATTAATACCTCCGTCTACTTCGACCATAATATTGTGATCTTTGACCATTTCAGAAACTTGCCTTATTTTAGGAAGTTGTTCATGCATAAAAGCCTGTCCACTAAAACCAGGATTTACAGTCATGATCAAAATGAGATCGAGATGATCCAGCAAGTTGGTAAGTACGGAGGAGGGGGTTGAGGGTATTAAGGAAATACCAGCTTTACAGCCATGAGATTTAATCAGAGATAATATGGATATATGAGCTTCGGTTTTTTCTATAGCTTCATAATGCACAGTAATAATATCTGCGCCTGCAGCTGCAAATTCTTCGATGTACCTCTCGGGGTTTTCTATCATTAAATGAACATCGAAGGGTAGGGTAGTGGAGCTTCGCAGCGCTTTAATGACGCTTGGACCGATTGTTATATTTGGAACAAAATGACCATCCATAACATCTATATGCACCATATCCGCTCCAGCTTCCGTAATGCGCCTAAGCTCATGACCGAGATTTGCAAAATCAGAAGATAAAATAGAGGGGGATATTTTTACGCGTTTCATGAACCTCTAATAATATGCTGCATTATATGGTCTGTAAAAATTTGTAACTTAGACATCATATAAGGCGCTAAAAAAATCATACCTAAGTAGATTGTTAGAATTTTAGGGACGAAAGTTAAAGTTGCTTCCTGAATTTGCGTTAAAGCCTGGAATAGGGATATTACAAGTCCGACGCATAGCGAGAGCAATAGAATGGGCATAGATATTGCGATAAGAACATAAATCGCTTCCCTACTAATCTCTTGTAATGCGCCAATATCCATATCTACCTTTTATCTATTAATTCTTTCGAGAATATTCTGTGGCATGCGGTAATAGACGGATTTAACAGTTCGGCTTTCGGCAGATGTTTTGCCGCTAGAAAGACTTGAATTTGGAGAGAATTTGCGATTTCTTATGCTGAAACTACCAAAGCCTCTTATCTCAATCCGGTTGCCATTTTCTAGCTCTTCTGCTATAGAATTCCATACAATATCTACTGCAATAGCCACATCCTTTGGAGCTAGATCTGGGTTATTTTTAGATATTGTATTTATTAAATCTTGCCTTGCCGCCATAAGCTATTTTTGCCTCAATGTTCTGGACTTTTCGCGCTCCCAATCCTTTTCTTTAATTGTTTCGCGCTTATCATGTAACTTTTTGCCTTTAGCTACGCCCAGTTCAATTTTAGCCATATTCTTTTCATTAAAATACAATGAGAGGGCAATTAGAGTGTAGCCTTTTATTCGAATTTTACTAATAATTTTCCTAATCTCACGTTTATGCAACAGTAATTTTCTAGGGCGGCGAGGGGCATGATTGAATTGATGAGCTTTATCATATTCAGCGATATGAAGGTTGTAGAGCACCATCTCGAATCCATCATTTGCAGCATGGGCATCTTCGATGTTAGCTTTCCCACTTCTCAAAGACTTCATTTCGCTGCCCTTAAGAACAATTCCTGCCTCAAAGCGATCTTCAACGAAGTAGTTAAAAAGAGCTCTTTTATTTTGAGATATAATTTTTTTATGTTCAGACATATCAGTAATTCTGCTTAATGGCGTATGGGGCAAAAATTAATCCTTTACGACGCCCCCCAGATAGGAGTTTTCCTAATATCGGGATATGCCTTACAATAGAATTAATCCCGTATAAAGATGGAACAACGCCACCCCTAAGCTTTGCTTGATGTTTATTGGTGTCTATAAGTCCGGACATAGTAAAGTTTAAAAACCCCCCTTCGGCCGCGGCATTTTTGATACGAATCACGCCATCCTTATAATCAAAACCTCCATCAAATGTTGTGAAGCTTATATTCTTATTGTCCGTCATTGTGCTAAGAAGACCAGGAAGAGAAATAAATGAAACCATACGAGTCACAAAAGGCGCGTCTACTGTTACAAACTTTTTGAGCGCAAAATGCCCTTGGATCTCGGGCCGAGTCTCTCCTATTTTTTTATATTTTTTATTTGTTTCCATGGTGAGTAATAAACTTCCCGATCTAACTTTGTCGTATAGCCCCAAAGCGCTAAGCAAAGCCCCTGCATTAGTAGTAGTAATTGTCCACTCCTCGCAGTCTGGTTTTTTATTTAGCGCCATCCTAAAAGTTCTAGTACCTATATTGGAATCCATCTCTCCTTCATAGCAATGGGTTTTATCGCACTTAAGGCGCATTACGAAGCTATCAAGCCAAATATTATTTTTGAGCTTAATTTTTTTTATATTAATATTAAGATCAGCGCCTTTATCATCTGTAGCATTGTCGACATAACTACCAAGCTCTACATTCGATAAATCTAGTTGATCTCCATAAATTTTGGCTTTCAATGCGTTTTTTCCTAAAACAATGTCGGCTTTCATGTCGCTTTCGAGATATTTGATGGATGAAAAACGTAGTGTATGGGCATCATCTTTAAGATCCAGAGCGCCTATAATTTTTAAATTACCTTCGCCAATTAGTTTGATATCAAAATGCGATGGCGTAACGTCATCTGAATGTCCTTCTACGGTAAGCCTAGCTCTTTTGCCCATAGCTTTATGTAATCCTATTTTTTTAACCTCAAATTCTATATTTTTTAGATCCGAACTTAGGTTAAGTGCGCTATGTATGCCTTTTTTGGTATAGTCAAGATCAACGCTAGTTTTTCCACTTAGTATGGAAAGCGCTTCATATTTATGCTTAGCGAGCGAAGAAAATTGCGTTGTAATATGCAGGTTGTGATCAAACCCTGCCTTTGGATCAAAATTCATTTTATAGGATAAGTTGCTGGGGTAGTCATTCACCTTGCCAGTACCACCAAGAGTTATAGCCTTGCCGTTGAAAGAGCCTTGTAATTTACCTTGCGACAACTCGACATTGCCATCAAAAATCTTTAAATTCATATCGCTAAGATCGGCTTTGATATCGTAGTTATTAGCTGATGATGGTCTCAGCGGTATCCCTATTCCGCAATCAATTTGGACTTTGCCCGTGACTTTGCGTAAATCTATTTTAGATTTTTTAAGTTCCTCTATACTTGCTTCCGGAATAAA
>JAZKAD010000045.1:4223-6752 GCA_040389305.1 Pseudomonadota bacterium
GGTCCCTCGCCTTTTGTATGAATTAACACCTCCCCGTCTTCTCCTTTATCCCAATCGAGAGAAACTATGCCGTCATAGAGCCTGACTTTGCCCGAATATCCTTGGCTAATATTAAAGACTAATTTACCACCAGCGAGCTTAGCATCTGCATTTATATTTTGGACTATAGGAAAATATGCATTATATTTCAGATCGACTCCTAGCAACGAGAATTGCCCCAGAAAGCTCTCTTGTTTCACTTCGTGGTATACAAAAAAATCTTTATCTAAATTGAATTTTAGATTGCCGGAGGCTGTGCCATTTAATACGAAATCTCTGAGAAATTTCATAGTATCATTATCTGGAAATACTCGCCAAAAATTTTTATGAAGCATGACGGGAATTTGGTCGATATTTATATCGGCCATTAACAAATTGGCTCTGCCAAGTTTTGTTTTGTAAAATAAGGAGGCATCCAGGCCACCACCACTTGCAAAAGTCACATTACCGTTACTTAGCTTTAAGTAAGATGTGGCATAAGCCACGCTACCCGAGGCATCAAACTTTAGCTCTTCCATGTGAAAATTAGATATTTTGACATCAAAAACCAAAGCTAGTTTTTTAATGCTACGCTTTATATCGTAATGTATCGTAGCATCATCTACCGTGATAAGCTCGATGTTATCGTAGCTGGATTTTATATCACTAATCGTGATAAGGCCGTTAGTGAGAGTAACTTTACCGATTGTAGTACGAAGAGTTTTATTGTTAAGTGAGTTTTCTAGTTTAAATTTTATGGCATGCTCGAGAGCCCCGGGAATAAAAATCACCCCACAGAGAGCTGCTATGATAATAAAAATGATGGCGGCAAATATTTTCACTCAAATGTTCCTTAAAATGTAAGAGTACCCCAGATTAGAAAGGCGATCTTAAATATATAGTGAGTAATAGTTTCAACACAAACTATTTTAGCAAATAAAAGCAAAACTTTCTTATCTAGCCAAATCTCAAAAGTGTGATTATACTTCGCTATTTTAAATATTTAAATATATGAATCTCGGTTTTATTGGGGCGGGTTACGTTGGTTTAGTATCGGGCGCAATGCTTGCATCTTTAGGGCACGAGGTTACATGCCTTGATAAAGATCACAAAAAAATCTCCGATTTGAAGCGTGGAATTATACCTATATTTGAACCAGGCCTTGGAGGATACATAGTAGATGCTATGCATAATGGGCATCTGAAGTTCATGCAAGATGATGATCTTGGAGAGGTGGAATATGATGCTATATTTATTGCTGTCGGGACACCATCACTAGCATCAGGAGCAGTAGATTTAAGTTTCGTGTATGATGCGGTATTAAACGTGGCGAAGCATACGAACCCCAAAACATTAATTATTATTAAATCTACAGTTCCCCCGGGTACATGCGAAGATCTAACTCAGAAACTTCGAGGCATAGGATATATGCAAGAGATCGCTTCAAATCCAGAATTTTTGCGAGAAGGAAATGCTATATATGATTTTTTAAATCCCGATCGTATAGTTATTGGGGTATCTAGCGAGGCCGCAGAAAGTATACTACGGAATATATATGCCCCCTTAAAAAATCAGAATATTATCTCTACGGATTCTACGACATCAGAGCTTATTAAGTACGCCTCTAATGCTTTTCTTGCTACAAAAATCGCTTTTATTAATGAAATGGCGAATTTATGCGAAAAGGTAGGAGCTGATGTTGAAACTTTATCTCTTGGAATTGGTAGCGATCATAGAATTGGTAAGGCATTCCTAAAGGCGGGTCCTGGTTTTGGTGGTTCTTGTTTTCCGAAAGATATTCTAGGTTTATCTCATATAGCAAAAGAGCATGAACAGCCTTGCCATGTGATTGATGCAGTTATTTTCTCCAATCAGAATCGTAGGCAATATATGGTGAGCAAGATATCGGATATTTTGGGACCTTTGGATGAAAAAGCTATATGCGTACTTGGTATTACATTTAAGGCGGGCACGGACGATGTGCGCTCTAGTCCTGCTGCCGATATAATAAATATTATGCTCTCTCAAGGCGCTAGGGTGAGGGTATATGATCCAGAAGGGATGCAAAATGGAGTAGCTCTTGTACCCTCGGCTATTTTTAGTGAATCTGCTTACGTAGCAGCTAAAGATGCTGATGCTGTTGTTGTACTTACCGAATGGAGCGAGTTCGCAGATCTTGACTTCGAAAGACTGGGCTCAGTTATGAAGAAGAAAATCATGTTTGATTTTAGAAATATCTTGCCCGTAGATACTTTGCGCAACCTTGAATTTGACTACTATTCGGTAGGTAGGAGATCATAACTATATGATTGTTAATTGACTTTCCTGGTCTCCCGTATATAATCAAAATCTTTAATGATTAGTATCGAAAAGTATATGAGCCAGAATAAGCATCTTCCAATTATGCCCAAAGCAACAGCCGTCTGGCTTGTTGATAACACTACTCTAACTTTCAAGCAAATTGCTGACTTTTGTGGGATGCATGAACTAGAAGTTAAAGGGATTGCAGAT
>JAZKAD010000046.1:0-3421 GCA_040389305.1 Pseudomonadota bacterium
CTCAGAACTTGGAAGAGTAAAGCAGATTAAAGATGCTAGAAGTAAATCTAGACTCAGAACAACGATAGCTGTTGCAGGATGCGTTGGTCAGGCTGAAGGAGACGAAATCTTTGCGCGTGCGCCTTATGTGGATATAGTAGTAGGTCCACAATCTTACCATACTTTGCCGGACCTAGTGGCCAAGGTCGCGAGGGATGAAAAACATTTAATAGAGCTAGATTTTATCGAAGAAGCAAAATTCGATAATTTACCAGAAGCAGTAGGAGCTCAAGGAGTATCCGCCTTTGTTTCGATTCAAGAAGGCTGTGATAAATTCTGCACCTTTTGCGTTGTTCCCTATACCAGGGGGGCAGAATTCTCAAGACCCGTGGAACACATCTATCGCGAAGTGCTTGCAGCTATCCAAAAAGGATCCAAGGAAGTAACTTTACTTGGACAAAATGTGAATGCTTTCCATGGAAAGACTCATGATAACATCGAGCATGATTTAGCAAGTCTTATTAAGCATCTTGGTGGCATTAAAGGCCTGGAGCGTATAAGATACATGACTTCTCATCCAAGAGACATGAATGATGCTTTGATACAAATCCATGGTTCAGAGCCTAAACTTATGCCATTTTTGCATCTTCCTGTGCAATCTGGATCCAATAAAATTCTGCAGCTCATGAACAGAAAACATACAAGAGAAGAGTATTTTGATATCATAAGCCGTTTGCGAAGCGCAAGGCCAGATATTGTATTTTCTTCCGATTTTATAGTAGGCTTTCCCGAAGAAACTGATGAAGATTTTGCAGATACACTGGATCTTGTAGAAAAAGTTAGATTCGGTACAAGCTTTTCTTTTAAATACAGCCCTCGTCCAGGGACCCCAGCGGCCACAAGAAAGCAGCTTCCAGAGAATATTAAAGACGAGAGGCTGCAAGCGCTGCAAGCTTTATTAAATAAACAACAAATAGAAACTCATCAAGCCTTGGTGGGGCAGATCGTGCCTGTGCTTTTCGAAAGACTTGGTAAATACGAAGGGCATGTTTCTGGTAAAACTCCATATTGGCAGTCGGTTTATGTTCAGAATCAATCTGCAGATTTAATAGGCAAAATCGCGAATGTTAAAATTACTAAGGTAGAAGGGATAAATTTATCAGGAGAAGTGGTTTTTTGAAGCTTACAGCAATGACAATAATGCGCTGGATTCTCTTGGTTTAGAATGACCACAAGACTTAAAACTTAAATGTTTATTGCGCCCTATCATAGAGTATCTATTATCAGTTAGAACTTGAATCTAAACGAGCTTTACAATGCAAGAATATAAAACCAAACTTCTGATTATCGGCTCAGGTCCTGCAGGCTGTACAGCTGCTATTTACGCGGCAAGAGCAAATATGGAGCCCATTTTGGTACATGGAATGCAACCCGGGGGGCAGCTTACCATCACAACCGATGTTGAAAACTACCCAGGTTTTGCAGGTGCTATTCAGGGGCCCTGGCTTATGGAGCAGATGACGAAGCAAGCGGAGCATGTTGGCACCAAGATCCTTCAGGATCATATTTCAAAAATAGATTTTTCGTCTCGTCCATTTAAAGCATATGGAATGGACTACATTTATACCTCTGATGCTGTAGTGATTGCCACGGGAGCTTCCGCTAAATGGCTTGGGCTTCCTTCGGAGCAAGAATTCCAGGGTTTTGGAGTTTCTGGTTGCGCTACATGCGATGGCTTCTTTTTTAAGAATAAGGAAGTAGTGGTAATGGGGGGCGGGAATACTGCCGTTGAAGAAGCGCTATATCTTACGCATCATGCAAGCAAAGTAACGTTAGTTCACCGCAGAGATTCCTTAAGGGCGGAAAAAATTCTCCAAGATCGATTGTTTAAAAACCCCAAGATTCAGGTTGTTTGGAATCATAAATTGCTCGAAGTCCTGGGCAGTGAAAATCCTAAATCCGTAACTCATGCTAGAACTCAGGATGTAAATACCGGAACCATTACAGATATTGCTGCTGATGGGATTTTCATTGCAATAGGGCATAAGCCGAATACCGATTTGTTTAAAGGCGTCATAGACCTTGATAATGAAGGATACATACTGACTAAACCTGGCTCCACAGTTACTAACATCCCAGGGATTTTTGCGGCCGGTGATGTGCAGGATAAGATTTATAGGCAGGCCGTGACCGCAGCGGGTACTGGTTGCATGGCCGCCCTTGAAGCTGAGAAGTTTTTGGGTGCTATGTAAACATCAGGAAGAAATCTAGTTTATGTCTTCTTGCAACCCCTGTCTTAGCTAGTGTTGCACAAGGCAGATTTGCTATAGACTAATTTTTTGAGTAATGATATTATCCCGTTACTATTCAACTAACCAAGCCAACGTAAAGATTTATGAGTGATATATTAGAAGAAGTTATTATCGATCACATCGAGGCAAGAAAAATACGTTATTTTAAATTTACATTGTATTGCGCTGCTGGCCTTACGGTCTTTATAGCCCTTTGCATGGGATGGTGGAATCGTCACACCACGCAAAAAATAAAGCATGGCCAAGAAGTAAGTGAAATGCTTATCAAAGCTTTAGAAGCTAATACAAATGATAATACCCTGTCTTTGGAAGCATTAGATCATATAATAAATACTAATACCTCCGAAATAACAGACCTCGCATTACTTGGCAAAGCTCGTATTTTATTATCAGATAGCGCTAAATCTGGGGATAGGTTGCGAGTACTAGAAAATACAGAGAAGCTTGCCAAAAATAAACTAACCAAAGCTCATTGCGGCATCATGTGGATGAGTGCTTTGCTAGATAGTCCAGCTAGCGCAATGACCGCCGAAGAAGCGTCAACATTGCAAGCATATAGTGAAATGTTCAAATCTGACACTTCTCCATTTTACGGAACTGGGGCAATTTTAAGAGCCGCTCTTGCTATTAAGTATGGCCATGATCTTAAAACCTCACGTCAGATTATAGAGGAATTACTTTCATCCGGAAAGGCAATGCCTTTAGTTCAAGATCAAGCTCAGGCTTTGCTTGCAAATATCAACCTTTCTGAAGGAATAGCAAAATGATTAAGAACTTACTTTTAGTATTTACAGCATTCGCTCTTACTTCCTGCGGATATGGCAAGGTTAGGAGTATCATAGATTTCACTCCTAAACTGCGCAGCGAAACGTCTAGTCATCCAGTGATACTCGATGCAGCAGCGCCAGCTCAGGAGTGGAGCGAGGGAGTAAACTGGATTAATAGCCAGCCAGAGAATTTTGCAATAAACGAAACTCCATCTAAATTCACCAAGAAAGCTTCATACAAGAATATGATGGTGGCACCAGTTATAGCGGATGGTAGAATATTTATTTTGTCAGACAATGCTACGCTTTCTGCTATTGATGCAAAAACCTATAAACTATTATGGTCTCATGCTTTAAACACTA
>JAZKAD010000047.1:0-2652 GCA_040389305.1 Pseudomonadota bacterium
ATATCTTAGTCTCGGCTCCAATAATTCTTGTTATTGCTAGTGGATTTGGTCAGTTTCAGCTCATGATCTTGATGCTTAACATGATAGTTCTTTCTATGTTGCTGCGTTGGCAAGTTGCAGTTGTAATGATAGCCTTGTATTGCTTCATAGGGGCTGAATATTATAAATGGTTTACTGGGGAATCTATAGGAGAAGTTCTTGGTATAAGCCTGCAATTCAAAATGATGTATATATTACTCATGTTTAGTAGCGTACTTATAGGATTCTTAAAACCACAGCAAGAGCATGAAGAATTCCTGGGAGAGAAGATCGACTATATGGATCACAAACTCACCGATCAGAAAGATGAGCTAACTA
Source organism: Pseudomonadota bacterium (assembly GCA_040389305.1). Lineage (GTDB taxonomy): Bacteria > Pseudomonadota > Alphaproteobacteria > Rickettsiales > Rickettsiaceae > JAZKAD01. The sequence continues at coordinate 358 of JAZKAD010000047.1, forward strand.
AAGCCCATATGGCTAAGAATGAATTTCTGCGCAATATGGAGCATGAAGCTCATACGCCTATCACAGGAATTACTTCCATGGGTCAGGTGCTTTACGAGAGCTATGATAAGTTCAGCAGCGCTCAAATCAAGGATGGACTAAAGGATATAGCCCAAAGCTCAGAAAGGCTGCGTAGCTTAGTAGACAACTTAATAGATTTATCAAAGCTTTCATGCATGACTGTATGCGTAGAAAAAACTAAGATTAATCTCTCTGTGTTATTATTAAGCAGGCTAGAAATTTGTCAAAAAATATATACAAAGGATAAACCTCTTGAATTTGATGTAACAAAAATAGATCCTAAGGTAATATTAGATGCCGATGAATATTATATGCGGTCTCTGTTCGATAATCTCATAGCGAACGCTATGCAGTACACAAAACAAGGAAAAATAGAATTAACTCTGCGCTATGTTAAAAAACCCAATAGCAGCAAGAATGTTATAGAGTTCACTATTAAAGACGAAGGTATAGGAATACCTATAACTGAATTATACGATATTTTTAACCCTTTCACTACGAGTTCTAAAACAAGAAGTAATGCAGGGGGTAGGGGTATCGGCCTTGCTTTGGCTAAGAAAATTGTCGAAGCCCATAATGGTAAAATTTGGGCAGAGAGCGATGGTACCAAAGGGTCGGTATTTAAATTTACGATAGATGCTGTTACTTGATTACAATATCCTATCTTATGTACAATTTAAATTACGGTATGCGGGCCTTGTGACAAAGGATTGCTTTACCTAAGGCTGGTCTGCAATATATTCTATGATACTTATAACAAGGATAAAGCTAAGGTGAATGAAAAGTATAAGTCCTATGAAAACTAAACAAGAAATATACAAAGCAAGGCCGACCTCTCCGCATCTTAGTATTTACAAGATGCAAATCAGTTCTGTGATGTCAATTTTTCATCGCATTACTGGAGTCATGCTTTTTGGGGCCTTGTCCATACTTACATGGTGGCTAATCCTCTGGGTATTCAATAAATTCGATCAGAGTTACGTGGAATTAGTAAAATCATGTTGGGTTATACAATTCGCATTATACGCAGTTAGCATCGGTTTTTTTTACCATTTATGTAATGGCATCAGGCATTTAATGTGGGATGCTGGTTATGGATTTTCTATTAAAGCCCTCTACAAAACGGGGTGGACCGCTATCGGACTTGCTATTATACTTACCATATTCTTTTGGGTTTGCGTATTATGAGCTACTTAAAAACAAGATCTCCTCTTGCAAAGGCTAAAAATCTAGGTGCTTCTGGTGGCGGTACCCATCATTGGTGGCATCAGAGACTAACATCAGTGATAATGCTGATCCTTTTGCCTTGGCTTTTTTATGTTATTCACTCTATTTCCGGTAAAGAGACTAGCGCTGTGCTTGAGAATTTGCATGAGCCATATAATATAATACCAATTATGTTATTTTTGATCACGGCTTTTTATCATGCTGGGCTTGGTATGCGTGTGGTAATTGAAGATTACATCCCAAATTTATGTGTAAGATATACTCTTATCGTGATAATTCAGATCTTTACCATTGTAACTATACTATCTGCAGTGCTTGCATTATTATCATTGATGATGCTTTAAATTCGAGAAAATATGACAATAGAATCCTATAAAATTATTGACCATGAATATGACGTAGTGGTTGTGGGTGCTGGAGGTGCTGGACTTCGCGCGACATTTGGTATGTCATCTTCTGGTCTCAGCACTGCGTGTATTACCAAGGTTTTCCCAACGCGTAGTCATACAGTTGCAGCGCAAGGTGGGATTAGTGCCGCGCTTGGAAATATGGGCGAAGATGATTGGCGTTGGCATATGTATGACACAGTTAAAGGCTCAGACTGGCTTGGTGATCAAGATGCTATTGAATACATGTGCAAAAATGCTGCAGCCGCAGTAATAGAGCTAGAGCATTACGGTGTACCGTTTTCTCGAACTAAAGAAGGTAAGATTTATCAACGCCCTTTCGGAGGAATGACTACCGAATACGGCGAAGGAAAAGCCGCTCAGCGCACATGCGCCGCTGCTGATAGGACGGGTCACGCCATACTTCATACTTTGTATCAGCAAGCTCTTAAACATAAAGCTAAATTCTTTATTGAGTACTTTGCCCTAGATCTCATCATGGAAAATGGGGAGTGCCGAGGCGTTGTAGCTTGGAACCTTGATGATGGAACAATACATCGCTTTCGTGCTCATCAAGTAGTGCTCGCAACTGGTGGATATGGACGCGCTTACTTCTCGGCTA
>JAZKAD010000047.1:2662-36345 GCA_040389305.1 Pseudomonadota bacterium
TGTACTGGTGACGGCGGAGGGATGGTCGTCCGCGCTGGACTTCCGCATCAAGATATGGAATTCGTTCAATTTCATCCAACGGGTATTTATGGCTCTGGATGCTTGATTACTGAAGGCGCTAGAGGCGAGGGCGGATACCTCGTAAATTCTGAAGGTGAGCGTTTTATGGAACGCTACGCGCCTTCCGCTAAAGATCTTGCATCTCGAGATGTAGTGTCGCGTGCTATGACTATGGAAATCAGAGCTGGCAGGGGAGTTGGTAAGAACAAAGATTGTATTTATCTTCATCTTAATCACCTAGACCCAGAAGTTCTACACAAGAGACTCCCGGGGATTTCGGATACTGCAAAAATCTTTGCAGGAGTAGATGTTACTAAAGAGCCTATTCCAGTTATTCCGACTGTGCATTATAATATGGGAGGAATTCCAACAAATTATCATGGAGAGGTGGTCACCAAAGATAATGTACCTGTAGTAGGTCTTATGGCAATAGGAGAGGCCGCATGCGTTTCTGTTCATGGCGCCAATCGTCTTGGATCGAACTCGCTTCTTGATCTTGTTGTGTTTGGAAGGGCAGCTGCGCATAGAGCTAAAGAGCTAGTGAAGCCAGGAATGCCTCATAAAGCAATGAGTTCCAATGCTACGGATGCAATACTTAAGAGATTTGACAAAGTTCGTAATGCTAATGGCAATACATCGGTTGCAAATCTGCGCCTTAAAATGCAAAAGATAATGCAAGGTCATGCCGCGGTATTTAGGACGGAAGAAACCTTAAATGAAGGAGTTGGGATGATAGACTCTGCTTGCAAGGAATACTCAGATATCAGTGTCAAAGACCGCTCACTGATTTGGAATACAGATTTAGTGGAAGCTCTTGAGCTCTCTAATTTACTAGATCAAGCAGTTCTTACTATGCATACAGCAGCCAATAGGCAAGAAAGCCGCGGCGCTCACGCTAGGGAAGATTATCCAGATAGAGACGATATAAACTGGATGAAGCATAGTATTGCGTGGCTCCAAAACGATGGAAGCGTTAAAATTGATTACAGACCAGTAGTGCTTACAACATTGACGGATGAAGCGAAAGCTATTCCTCCCAAGAAAAGAGTTTATTAGTAATAGCGTCGTTACAAACACCTTTGCTTGATAAGATCTCTTAGAATATATAAAATGTTTATAAGATTATATAAGGACCAAGTATTATGGCTGAGCTTAGATTACCACCAAATTCTAGGGTGCAGGGTGGAAAGGTGCATGTAAACCTCGAGCAGGCTGCAAAACCTAAGAAACTTAAGATTTATCGCTATGACCCAGATTCTGGCGAGAATCCATCTATTGATACATATGAAATAGACCTGGAAGAATGCGGGCCTATGGTTCTTGATGCTCTGCTCAAGATAAAAAATGAAATGGATCCGACGCTTACTTTCAGAAGATCTTGTCGCGAAGGAATATGTGGAAGCTGCGCGATGAATGTGGATGGGACTAATACCCTTGCTTGTATTAAGCCTATAGATGAGATTGAAGGTGATATAGCGATATATCCTTTGCCACATATGAAAGTGATTAAAGACCTTGTGCCTGATATGACGCATTTTTATGCGCAGTATGAATCCATTGAGCCATGGATAAAAAGCGACTCGGCGCCCCCTTCGGGCAGCGAAAGGCTGCAATCTCCTGAAGATAGAGATAAACTAGATGGTCTATATGAATGTATATTATGTGCCTGTTGTAGCACTTCTTGTCCAAGTTACTGGTGGAATGGCGATGAGTATTTAGGTCCAGCTACCCTCTTACAAGCTCAAAGATGGATTACAGATACGCGTGATGAACATACGGGTGAAAGGCTGGATGATCTCGAGGACTCATTTAAGCTTTATCGCTGCCACACGATCATGAATTGTACTAAGACCTGTCCAAAAGGCTTGAATCCAGCCAAAGCTATTTCTGATATTAAGAAAATGATGGTGGAAAGGCAGGGGGTGTAGCCTGTTTATCACTCTAGAGAGACGGGATTCTCTGCATGGCTTTAATCATCCAAAGATCAACCTTTTTATCCACGAGATAGAGACTGATCTTTGGGATCTGCAGCCCTCTGAGACCTTGCATCCTTAGTATGTTTATTAGATGGAGCTACATGAGTCGTTAAATCTTTTTTGATACTAGCAAGCGCTTCATCGAGATTGCCTTTCATAGAGTCTTCGACTTTATTGCCTGATTTGAACTTAAGAGATATATCCTTTTCTTTTTCCGGCATTTTTTTAGTAAATATAGCTTTCGCAACAAAAACAAATACATCTTTATGAAATAGCAGTCCTATCGCTTTCGGAATCATTTTTGCATACTGATGATTTGCATATAATTCTGTAATCTCAGTAAGTTTTGGTAGGTTTTTGCTAGCTATTTTAAGTAGCTCTTGACCTCTAACATTATATTTTTGTCCGATTATAGTTTTATTAAGAAATTCATCGATAACCAAGCCCAAATCTTCAGCATGCTCTTGAAATAACTTAGGTACATCGTTTTTAAAAGTATCGCGTATATCGGGGTGGTTTTTAGCAAAAATAAAAGCTTCACTTATGAATCCCAATATTTTTTTCTTTTTACCGTCAGGGGATGCGGCATTAGCATTTAATGCGCTTTGTATTAACTTAGCTGTGCCATCTGAGTCCTTTAAAGCATCCTCAGCAATCTTAGTTACGACAGGTATAGCAGAGATTGCAAAACCCGAACCTACAGATATTGCCATTTCTACCAATTCCGATGTAAGACCTAGTACTTCTATTTGTTTTTTTATCAATGGAGTGCTAGTTATATGACCCACTATTTTGTTAATAGCATTCTGATTATTTTTTAATAAGTCAGGTATGTCCTTTGCGACAATAGGACCAAGGTCTTGTGCTAGGGTTGATAAGTTACCTATCAAAAGACTTAAGCTATAACTCCTTCCATTGCTATATTTCGTGAAATCCGTATATAATGATTGTAATATTTTTGGTTTGGATAATAGAACTTCAGTAGTTTTGCTTATAACACTCGCGGCTTCCGGAGTAATACTTGCAACTTCCTGCATTACTTTCAACATTAATTCTTGTGTAATGCCTAGTTTCTCCATTCCTTTTTGAGCTGGAGGAATATATGAAGTAGTATTAGTAACTATTTTCGGAAACTCTTCTAAGAATGAAGGACTCGTAAAAATCCCTACTATGCTCCCGGTTAAGGCATCCTTCATTTTTTGCGAAGTCATAATTTGTATAGCACTACCCACAACTTTATCGAAGGCTTTAGATTCCAAATTCTTTCGTTCTGTATCTGGACTTGCTGCTGGGTTAAGTAATATCTTTATGTCATCGAATAATTCTACAGCCTCAGCTTGCTGTATACTAGAGAGCGCTGCATCCGCCATTTTAATTACAGAGGGTACGGCCTCTTTAATTAGCTTTGGAGAAACTCCTTTAAGAAGTCGTAGAGGGAGGGGAATTGTAACGCTTGCTATATCGTGAGCAGAGATAGAAGAAGTGCTCGCCATAACCTCTGCATTCTCATAAAACCCATCTATAACTCCTGGCAATCTTTCTGATATAATAGTGGCTATAGATTCTTGATGTTTAGATAACATCTCTGGCAATGTCCTGGTTAGGATGGAAAAAATATCAGGGCGCAGAATTGTATCAGACATCAAGCCAAAAGACTGAAGTATCTTGGTATCCAGCGCTTTGTCTAGCGCTACCAGCTCCTTTACATCTTTAGAAAGCGCCATTTTTCTTTGTGTATCATCTGCTAAAAGAGGCTTGGCTGCTTCCAAAAGGTTTTCGGTAACGTGAATATCAGATAAAATTATCCCAGATAATGTGGTCACTATTTTTGCAGAATCAATAAGTAGCTCTTGGGGTAAATGATACTGAGTAGATAATTGTTGCATTTGTGGGCTAGTGCTTATCAATGTAGGAATAATCTTTGACAGGAGCTCTCCTTCTGTACTTAAAAACTCTCCTACCCTACTAGTTTGAAGTAGACGTGTAATAGGTATATTATCCATCAGGCGTTGTAGCAAGACCTCTTTTTCTTGAGGGGCGCGAGCTTGAGCGGCTTCAAAACCAAGTTTTATCAACCCAGTGAATTCATCGTAATTTTGTAAGAGATCTTTGATCGGTCCTCTAACTACGGGTAATAATTTAGTAGTGATATACTTAGAATCAATGCCTTGTTCCTTTAATGCACTTAAAGTACTGGCTGCAGCCTCAGTCCTAGAAGCCTCTGATATAATAACTGGTATGGCAGAGGGGATGATGTCATCAAGTACTGCCTCGATATCCCCCTTTTGCTTCTGCAAAAAGCCCGATAAAGCCTTGTCGCTGAGTAGTCTCATAAAAAATGAAGGGTCTTTGGGGTCCTCAGTAATTTGACCTCTAATTATTTGCGTCAACTTTATTACTTCATCCTGAATGAAATCTGCGGATAATGCAGCCCTTACTATTGCGCCCGGGTGAGATGCTGCAAATTTAAATGCTTCCCACTTGCTAACACTTTGACGCTGCGTATTATTAGACTTCACAAACAAGCTTTTGAATTCATCCTTATCTTGTAAAGCGCCCGCAAATATCTTAAATATCCTATCGCGCTCCTCTTTGTACACCTCCTCTATCTTTTGAGCTCGATTATGCTCAAATTCTTTATATTTACTTAGTTCTTCTTGGGTCTTTTTGTATTCTTTTTGTGTTGGTTGAATTAGAAGAAGGTTATCAAGATGGTTTTTAAGGTCTGCATCTAATACGAGCCTTGCTTTCTCTCCCTCAGTAAGCTTTTTTTCTATCTCTGTCTTTTTAGCCAGTAATTTTTGTGCATCTTTCTTTCCTTCGAGTATCTCTTTCTCTTGCTTTCTTAGTTCTTTGCGAAACTTCGCCAGGGATTCTCGAAGCTTATCTATCTGCTTTTGTTCTTCGACGAGTGATGACATAATAATACGTATTTGCAAAAGATTAAGAAATTATGCTAGCATCATTGCTTTAGAGATAGCAAGTAAACAATAATTTTTAAGAGTAAACAAACTTACGACTGAGGTAACTGCGCATATGAAATGCTATAAAAAGAAGTAATCCCTCAAGTCGACAATGTAGATACTTCTCCTATGACATCCATATCTTGTGTAGGCTCAAACTCTGCCACTCTATACTCATCACTTTCTGTGTGTATGTTTTGCGCTCTCAATACCGTCTCTTGGTATTCTTTCTTAGTGTGCTCTAATGAGTCTGTAACTCGAGCTAAATCTAGGTGCATTGCCCCTAGAATTCTCTGATGTGCATATATTTTTTGACAATCTTTGGCTGCAAATTCATCCAATTTTACTATTTCTCTTGCTATTTTTATGGAAATTGCTTCAGTATTTTTGTTTATTCTAGCTGCTGTTTTAGCTGCGGTAGTTATATTAGACACTAATAAAGGATCATCAATACTTGTCTCAGCTATTGCAGCTGCTTCGTCGACCTTAGCATTAGCTATCCGGATCTGTTCTTGAAGATTATCTAAAATACCCTTCTTTTGATCAACTTCTCTTTTGCGGACTTCAATGCGTAAATATGCTTGCTTTATTTCTTCGCTATTACTACATCCTTCTATCCTAGATCGGATAGACTCTATCTCCATTTCTAATCTTTGGATTTTTGCAATCCACCACTGGTTTGTTGGCATGATATTACCCTCAATGAATTACAAATTAATTAACACTATCTTATATCAAAAATGCTGGGAGTAATATGATAAAATAATTAATGACCCCAAAAAAGATCCTTCTTATACAAAATTACTGCTTATATTACAAAAGAAAAGTGGTGTAAGCTTATTACAGCTATCCACAAAATTTGTGGATAACTCTGTGGAAGAACTATGTGTTACTAATGAAATATCTTATCGCAATAAGATATCAGAGCAGTTTGATTAAAAAATAGGCAACATCATTAAAGCCCTATAGCGACGTTAGTTTAATATTAAATAAAGATAAAAATCACTTTTTAAAATTCTGTAATAAAGTTAAGACTCGGATGTGCATAAATACATCAGCTCTCTGAGTGTTATATATAAATCTTGCTGTGCACTTTACAAAACCTTGCAAGAAGTCTGCGGGGAGATAGACTGCGATTATTATCTAAATAAGGCTTTATATATGGGAAGATTAGCATTTGTTACAGGTGGAACGCGTGGGATTGGCGCTGCAATTTCTAGGACCCTACACAAAGCGGGATACATGGTTGTCGCGGGATATTACAGCGACTCAGAAAATGCCAATAAATTTAGTATGGAAAGCGGTATACCGGTAAAGCGTTTTGATGTTAGCGATTATATTGCTTGCGATGCGGCGGTACGGGAAAGCGAAAAAGAGTTTGGTGTTCCTGTTAGTATCTTAGTCAATAACGCTGGCATTACTAAGGATGCCATGCTTCATAAAATGGATCCATCTGCATGGAGTGCAGTGATTGATACTAATTTAACCTCATGCTTTAATATGTGTCGCTCTGTCATCATTGGTATGAGAGAGCAAAATTATGGACGTATTATAAATATTAGCTCAGTGAATGCGCAGGCGGGACAAGCGGGGCAGGTGAATTATTCCGCGGCTAAAGCTGGCATTATTGGCCTTACAAAAGCATTAGCTAGAGAGTCTGCGGCAAAAGGCATTACAGTGAATGCTATAGCCCCTGGTTACGTAATGACAGATATGCTATCTACTATATCTTCCGAGATAATGGATAAGATAGTATCTTTGATACCATTAAAGCGCGTCGGAATGCCAGATGAGATAGCTCGTGCCGTGGTTTTTTTAGCGGCAGAAGAGGCCGGATTTATTACAGGCGAGACTATTTCTATCAATGGCGGACATAACATGCTGTGATTAGTAAAAATAATATTACTTTTGATTCAATTTGATGAAAAATTCTCTCTGTCATGGATATAATCTCACTTCAGGTTTTAAAGATATAATATTCCAGCGACTCAAAGCAATAATAATATCTATAAATGAAGAAATTTATACGAGAGTTTAAAAAAAAGAGTAGATATATTGATAGTGTTGTGTTAAAATGCACTTACCAATTATAAAAAGAGATTTAAAATGACTTATAATAAAGCAAGTGTTGTTAGTGATGTATTGTCTCCAGAAGTGATGAGTAGAATTAAAGAAGAACTTAGTAAAGCGCCTGCAATGTATGGATTTGATGGAGATTTTTCTTATCCTCCTGCGCCAGGTACGTGGCAAGCTCAAGTTCTGTATAGCATTGGATGTAATTTTGTAACGCAAGCCATAATAAGTGCATCTGGCTTAACATATGAAAATGATAGCGATCAAATTAATGGCATTGGTGGGGCTCCTTGGTCATTAATATACGACAGTGGCAATGGTAGTTTCGCTCCTGGAGATCAACTAGTTAGCAATAGTAATGCTATCGAAGATTTTCTTACAGCACTTGCTGGCGCAGCAGTAGATCAACTTAACTCTGTTGCTGAATAAAATTTAGAGATACTGCAATTTGAATCATAACCTTAAATCAATGGAAATGGTGAGTCTTGTTGAGATAGTTAGCAAGGTTCACCAATTAGTTTTTTTTATGACGAAAATAGCTGGCACGCTTCTCTATAATTATAGCTTTTTGGTAAAGCTTATTTTATCACCTCCGCACCCTCTCTTCGTAAAGTAGAGTGAGTTTTGGAATAATATCAGCGTTTTTATAGAGTGTTTTGCCCGAAGATGTTGTAATAGAATTAACGAATTTTATACCAGCTGCGGTACCAGTGACAAAACACTCGCTAAAACTTTCAATCTCTTCTGGGGTGATATGCCTTTCCTCGGTATTTATACCCACTTCTTTAGCGATATCGATAACTGCCTTGCGTGTAATGCCACTAAGCACCGCTTCGGTGGTTGGAGTGACTAAATGCCCATCTTTTACAAAAAATATGTTACTCGAGCTGCACTCTGCAATATATCCTCTCCAGTCTAAAAGCAGAGCATCATCATACCCTTTTTCTATAGCATCGCTGAGGGCCAATATCATTGTTTGATATGCGCCTGAGGATTTGCACTGTGGAGGGATGGATAAAGGATGGGGTTTAATCCAAGAGCTTAATTCAACATTCATGGACTTAGAATTTTTTGGAGACATAGCAAAGCAAGCTACCATAATGTTGGTAGAGAGGGCAGAGGATAATACTATTTTTTGCGACTCACTCCCCCTCCATATAAGGGGCCTTACATAACCATCTTGCAAGTTATTTAGCATGAGCAATTTTTTAGTGGCCTGGTTGATTTCTTCTGCGCTATATGCGACATCAAGTCTTAAAGTGGCTGCAGAGGCTAGGAGCCTCTCTGTATGAGCTTCTAGTTCAAAGATCTTTCCATTATAAGCTCTTTCGCCTTCAAATACCGAGCTCGCATAATGAAGGCTATGTGTTAAAACATGTACTTTTGCATCTTGCCAAAGTATAAATTCACCATTAAACCAAATATATCCTGTTTGATCATTTAAAGACGTCTGTCTCATTTTATTGCTATGATTTGTTAGAGAGGAAGAGTATAGATTGGTGAGATATCCAGTCAAGATAGAAGATTTCAAGATAAAAATTTACCTTAGCGCTTATATATATGACAATAATTAGGGTTCTAATACCTCATCTCCAATTACCGATTCTTGACTATCTCTTGCTAGAAAATACGGGGACAAAAGTAGGCGATTTAGTTCTTGTGCCCTTCAGAAATAAGCAAATTGTAGGAATAGTTTTTGAAATAGATATCTTAAGTGATATTAAAAAACCTCGCGAAGTGATTGAAGTGTATGACACTCATATCGATCCAAAAATGCTGACTTTTCTCTCTAAAGCAAGCAGATATTATCTTGCAGAATTGGGCTCACTGGCCAAGCTAATGCTGCCACTTGAGATGAACTTAGCTCTTCCTTGTCCCAGAAGTGAGGAGTTTGTTGGTAAGACCTTACCGCCTTTGTCTTTGCCTCAGAATGAAGCTTTGGAGAAGATTTCTGCTTGCGAAGGAGTATCCGTACTCAAAGGAGTTACGGGTTCCGGCAAGACAGAGGTTTATTTCCACCTGATAGCTGAATTATTGCAAAAAGGACAGCAGTCTCTTTTGATGCTTCCTGAAATTGCTTTGAGCAGACAAATTATAGATAGATTCAAAGAGAGATTTGGTTTTGACCCGGATATTTGGAATTCCTCAATATCCCCCGCTAAAAAACGCAAATTACTAGGACGTATACTTGAGGGTGATGCAAAGATTGTCATTGGAACCCGAAGCGCCTTGTTTTTGCCATATAAAAATTTAAGACTTATAGTCGTTGATGAAGAGCATGACCAATCTTATAAGCAAGAAGACGGGGTGCTTTATAATGCAAGGGACATGGCCGTTATGAGGGGTGCCATCATGGGGCACAGCATAGTCCTTGGATCCGCCACTCCCTCCATCGAGACTTTATACAATGTTTCGATTGGTAAATATAATTTAGTAACGCTCGGTAGTCGTTTTGGAGAGGCTGTGCTACCCGAGGTGAAGATTATTGACATGAGGCTTCATAAAATGCCTAAGGAATCTTGGATCTCGCCGCCTCTTCAATTGGCAATCAGGCAGGCTCTTGAACTTGGAGAGCAATCAATGATCTTCTTAAATAGGAGGGGATATGCTCCTATGCTTCTCTGCTCTTCCTGCGGGCACCGTGTTAGCTGCAAGTCTTGCTCTAGTTGGTTGGTGCTTCACAAGTCTAAAAAACGCCTCGAGTGCCATCATTGTGGCTATGTGACGTCTATTAAATCTTCCTGCCCCGAATGCGCTATGGAAGACGTTATGCTGCCATGTGGACCAGGAGTTGAAAGGATTGCAGAGGAAATTGCTCATAAATTCCCGGAAGCAAAAATTCAGCTCATGACTAAGGAGGAGCTAAAAACAGATTCTGAGATACAAATTATACTCAAAAGAATACACGAGAGAGAGATTGATATTTTAATCGGAACGCAAGTTATTACAAAAGGTTACCATTTTCCTCATCTAAGCTTGGTTGGAGTAGTTGACGCTGACATCGGCCTTGGGGGTGGGGATTTAAGAGGTTCAGAGCGCGCATTTCAGTTGTTGCATCAGGTTAGCGGCAGGGCTGGGAGGGCGCAAACTAAAGGCGCGGTATATCTACAAACCTATAACCCAGGCAGCGGATTGTTAGATATGCTAACTCGCAACGAATTTGATGACTTTATCTCTTATGAATTATCCACAAGAGTTGAAAACAACATGCCGCCTATTGCTAAAATGGCAGCTATACTGCTATCTGGAAAAAATGAAGTCGAGCTAATGATGGAAGGCAAAAAATTTGTAAGCTTTGCACCAATGCATGAATTGATAAGAGTTTTGGGGCCTGCAGCTGCGACTCTTTCGAAGCTAAAGAATAAATATCGTTGCCGTATACTTGTTATTACCGATAGGAAAATTGATATACAGGCATATTTGAGGCAATGGTTAGGAGCTTATAAAATTCCTAGCAAAATCCATGTCAAGGTAGACATAGATCCTTATAGTTTTAGCTAACTTAAGTAAGGTCAATATCCTTCGCTTTGCCTCTTACTTTGCAAGAGGTACGGTATTTTCTTCTAGTTGCTTACTGATATTGCTATGATTTTGTTTTTTACCAGATAAATTAGCTAGAGCAATCGCATTCACCATAAAAATTGCAGCAAGAAGTACAGTTGCCCTGGTTAAGAAATTTGCAGCAGCGCGCGCCGTCACTAGCCCTCCGCCAGCTCCTCCACCCCCACCAAGACCACTTAAGCCATCAGATCCAGTTTTTTGTAATAAAATTACGATAATAAGCAGTACAGCTACAACAATTTGTGTAACCAATAAGATATCTAGCATTTTGTTACCCAATATTCTGCGATTTGTATAAATTCTGCGCTCTTTAAAGACGCCCCGCCAATAAGCAATCCATCTAAGTGATCTACTTCGTGTAGCATTGATACATTATTAGAATTTATCGACCCACCATACACCAGAGATGCAGAGCTTGCAACAGGCATAATGCAATTATATACCTCGTTTAATTGTTCCGTCGAAGGCGTTATTCCGCTGCCTATTGCCCATACAGGTTCATATGCCAAGATAAAGGAGTGATCTTTAGCAGTCGACGGAACGCTTTCTAATAACTGGGACTGAAGATATTCAAGATGCAGGCCTTGCTGCCTAATTTCTAAGGTTTCGCCAAAGCATATAATTGGCGTGATGCCAGCCATAAAACAATTTTCAACCTTTTGTTTGGTTGTAATATTATTTTCAAAATTATTAGCCCTTCTTTCGGAATGACCGATAATAGCATGATCTACGCCGCAGGATTTTAGCATGGAGGAGGATGTTTCTCCAGTAAAAGGCCCATAATTTTGTTGTAAACTAACATCTTGCCCAGCGAAATGTAGACCTGGAAACGAAGAAGACAAAAGCCCAAGATAAATTGATGGCGAAGCAATAAGCATAGTATCTCGTATGTCTTTGCCTAGCCTCATAAGGCTTTCACAGAATGTTACCACCTCTTGCTTGGAAAAATTCATTTTCCAGTTTGCGATAACTGTGGGTTTTTTAATAGCTTTCATAATTCATGAGATATAAAATTTCCTTGCAAAGCCTTGAGGTGATCACTATTTTAAGTATCACAAATATATAAGAAAATCACAATGTTGCAAACTATTAGAAGCGCCGCAGACAACGTATTATTTCGTATCATGCTTATTATCATAGTTGTCTCCTTTGCATTCTGGGGAGTCAAAGATAACTTGAATACCGTAGGGGGGTCTGATGTTGTTACCTTTAAAAACTCTGACCCTATTACAGTAGATGAATTTGCGAGGGCTAAAGCTCTTGAAATATCCCGCATTCAAAGGATGAGCGGTAAGATTTTAGCTGAAGAGGATATGCAGCAAATAAATAAAATCGTTTTAGAAAAACTAATTGCGGAAAAATTACTCAACTTTGCTGTGAAAGAATATGGAGTAAATTTCGATGACAAGACCACGGCCCAGCTAATTAAACAAATCTCTGTGTTTCATGATAAAAACGGAGTATTTGATATAGAGCTTTTAAAAGCAAGCGCTAGAAATGCTGGGATGACGGAAGAGGAGTTTTCGGAATTTCTAAAAAATAAACTGATGCAAAACACTGTAGTAAATCTTTACGCTTCCACTACTATCATTCCGCAGACTCTAATGCGCAATATTGTGGACTTTATGTCAACGGAATGCGTGGTTGACATCGCCTCTAAGAATCTTGATTCTTTTGAAAAAGGCGTATCACTCGAAGCTACTTCTGAGCAGTTAGAAGACTTTTATAAAGAGCATATTGAACTCTTCACCGCCCCAGAAAAACGCAGCATATCCTACATAGTCATTAACCCCGCCGCCGTTAAAAAGCAAGTCGTAGTGAAACCGGAAGATGCTAAGAAGTTCTTTGATGAAAACAAGGATGAATTTAATGGACGTAGCTTTGAAAAAATGCAGTCTGATATAATGAATCTTTTATCCCTTCGTTATGCCGAAGAGATGATGAATGAGATAAATAAAACCCTAGAAGATGAAGTTGCTGCGGGTTCTAGCTTACAAGAAATTGCCAAAAAAATGAAATTTCCTTTGCAAGGGATTAAAGCTGCGGATGCACTGGCTTTACAAGAGAATAAAGATATAGGAGTTATAGCAGAATCTGTACTTGGTCTGCAGAGCGGAGAAGTATCTTATCCGCTAGAGTTGCCAGAAGGAAAGGGCGTTGTTTTGGTTGAGATTTTAGATATTACTCCTAAGCAAACAAAAGATTTTCAAAGTATTTCAGGATTGGTTCTCCAAAAATGGAAAGAAGAATCCATTCGTGATATGAATATGAAGATTATGCAGGATTTTGTAGATACTGCAACGAAGGATGACTTCAACTCAAAAGCTGCAGCGCTTAAGCTCACTTTAGCAAAAGGCAATGTTTTGCAAAGAGCGAAGCTTTCAGAGGTTAATGATCTACCTCCGGCTATGCTTGTTGATATTTTTAGCTTAGCTAAAGCGCCGAATGTCCTGAGCAAAATATACACACATCAAGGTAAAGTGTTCGCTGTTTTGGTTAAATCAATCGCATACAACAAAAACCTTGCAGATGATATTACTAAAACCTCGGGCGAGCATATAGACAACAGAATGCGTGAGGGCTTATTTTTGGAGCTCATGAATGCTCTGAAGGATATCCAGGATGTGCGTATAGATGAAGCATCGCCGGCATTTCGTTGATAATACCTTGACAGGGCCGGATTATCGCTTGGCTAGGAACGACTAATGGCAATAATACTGTCACAAAAAACTAACTGATTATTGCCATTATTATTACCAAAAACCTCAATGACCGTGATACAATACAGTTTTGAGTAAATATAATTTCAGGTGAAGGGAGGGAGTATGGAAGTGTATATAACGCATGCAAAACGCACTGCTATAGGCAGCTTCATGGGTGTATTTAGCAATACTCCTGCAATAAACCTTGGTGAGTGTGTTATTCGTGAATTGCTAAGCTCTAGCGGAATTGATCATTTAGATATTTCTGAAGTGATTCTTGGTCAAGTTTTAACTGGGGGTCTTGGGCAGAATCCATCTAGACAGACTTCTGTGATGGCTGGTTTACCTCATTCTGTTCCTGCATATACCATTGGGAAAGTATGTGGCTCTGGGCTTAAAGCCATTGCTTTAGGCGCTGAGTCTATTATGGCTGGTAATGCTGAGATCATTATAGCGGGTGGGCAAGAGAATATGTCTCTTAGTAAGCATGCTATGCATCTTCGAAATGCATCTCGTCCAGGCCCAGCTTCTATGGTCGACATGATGATGTACGATGGTTTGACCGATGCCTTTTCAAATGCTGCAATGGGAATTACAGCGGAGAATATCGCTAAAAAATTTGGTATAACAAGGGAGATGCAAGACACTCTTGCTTATGAGTCTCAGATGAGAGCCGCTTTTGCACAAAAAGAAGGTAAATTTTGCGATGAAATTGTTGCGATGCAAATCGAGACCAAGAAAGAAATTATTGAAATAAACCAAGATGAGTTTATTAAACCACAAACTACAATGGAAGGTTTAGCGAAGCTAAGACCGGCCTTTGATAAGGAAGGTAGCGTAACGGCTGGGAATGCTTCCGGAATAAATGATGGAGCGGCCGCTGTAATTCTCGCATCTAAAGCTGCAGTGATGAAATATAACCTGAAGCCTCTAGCGCGAGTAGTGTCATACGCCTCAGCTGGAGTGGATCCAGACTTTATGGGTACTGGCCCTGTGCCAGCTTCACTTAAGGCGCTTGAAAAAGCTGGTTGGAGCATAGGTGATCTAGATCTTATAGAAGCTAACGAAGCTTTTGCAGCGCAAAGCTTTTATGTGCAGAGAACTTTGGGTCTTGACCCTTCAAAGACGAATGTTAATGGCGGAGCTATAGCTCTCGGACATCCTATTGGTGCAAGTGGCGCTCGTATTTTAGTCACTCTACTTCATGAGATGAATCGTAGACAAGCTAAAAAAACTTTGGCTACACTATGTATCGGGGGTGGTATGGGAATTAGTATGTGCTTAGAAGCCGTATAGCGCTATATAATGAAAACTCTAAAAACGCTTGTTAAGCTGCAAAAAAAACAACTAGACGATCTGTTGCTTCAGATTGCAGCAAAAGTTGCAAAAAAAGATGCAATTGAAGAAAAAATGAAGTCCATGCACGATGAGGCAGAGGAGGAGAAGCAGAGATATCAAGGCTCTACAGAATACGCCTTTATGCTCAGCCAGTATCTGGACTACACTACAAAACAAGAAAAATTGTATACAAAGGAGATGACGGAGTTAGATCGTGAAATAGATGTTATGCGAGATGATTTATTTAATCAGTTCGGAGAGCTTAAAAAATTAGAAATCACCCTAGAGAGGCGGATCCAAGCTGAGAAATTAGCGGCTTCTAAGGCGGAAGACAAGGCTTTAGATGAAATGACTGTGCTGAGATATAAAGGGGAATGGTAGAGTTTTTTATCATAGCAGCCTTAAAACTGAGGCTCGTAAAGTAAATATACACTTCCAGCTCTACTTACTAAAAGACCTTCTGGAAGCTTCTTTTTGAGCCTAGCTAGGTATGTTTCAATCGCGCTCGTTTCGACGGATTCATTATATTTCCACACCATACTCAGTAAATGCTCTTTGGTAACTGAGTGGTTATCTGATTTTAACAGAGAGCATATTAACTGATTTTCCTTATCAGTGAGTTTAATTACTTCGCCATTTAGGTACAATGCACTGGCACTTTCGTTATATAAAAGATCTTTTTGAATAAAGCAAAATAGCTCAGGAGATCTATGCTTTGCGTGAATAGTTTTAAGAATTGACTGTAATCTGAATGGCTTCCGGATAGCATTATTCGTAAAATCAATTATATGCTTAGAGCGATGATAAACTTTTTGTATATAACTTGCCCAAGTAATATCATAATCAACATCCAGAATACATAAATCGAATTTAGGATGTTTTACCATGACGAGATCTAAGTCTTGCAAACTTTGAACAAGATGAAGTTCTATATTGCTATCTTTAGCGCTATCTGAAATAGCATCAAAGATAAATCGATTATCACTTATAACGATTTCCACTTTAGAGGCAGTCATTTAATCCTCGGGCAGGAGGATTTCACGCTTACCAGCATGATTAGGCTCGGATACTACGCCCTCTCTTTCCATGCGTTCTATAATTAATGCAGCTCTATTATAACCTATTCTGAGGCAGCGCTGGACATAACTTGTAGACACTTTGCGATCACGTTTTACAATTTGCAAAGCTTGTCTATATAGGCTGTCATCATCTCCACCTTCTTCTCCCATTGCATCGAGGGAGATCTCTTCTTCTTGCTCCGTAACGCTTGTGATATAAGACGGAGAGCCTTGAGATTTAAGGTACTGAGTAATATTTTCAACCTCTCTGTCATCTACAAATGGTCCATGGAAACGTGCAATTTTAGAATTGCTACCCATATATAGCATATCTCCCATACCAAGAAGCTGCTCAGCGCCTTGCTCTCCAAGGATAGTGCGACTATCTATTTTAGAAGTGACTTTAAAACTTATCCTGCTTGGAAAATTTGCTTTAATAACCCCAGTGATGACATCCACAGAAGGACGCTGCGTTGCCATGATAATATGAATACCTGCGGCTCTCGCCATCTGAGCTAGGCGCTGTATAGAAGATTCTATATCCTTGCCAGCAACTATCATAAGGTCAGCCATTTCGTCTACAATAACTACAATAAAAGGGAGGCTTTCCATTTCTATTGGCACAGAAGCGTATATAGGTTTGCCAGTATCCGGATCAAAGCCTGTTTGAGCCGTACGCTCTAGTTGTTGGCCTTTAGATACAGCGTCTTTTATTCGCTCGTTATAGCCAGCAATGCTTCGAACGCCGAGATTAGACATCAGGCGATATCTATTCTCCATTTCCTTCACCGCCCATTTAAGCGCTACTACTGCTTTACCAGGCTCCGTCACTACTGGGGTGAGTAGATGAGGAATCCCATCATAAACAGAAAGCTCTAGCATCTTAGGATCGATCATAATAAATTTACAACTTTCTGGTGTATGTCTATAGAGCAAGGAAATAATCATAGCATTAATAGCTACAGACTTACCAGAACCAGTAGTACCCGCCACTAGTAAGTGAGGCATCTTCGCAAGATCGACTACAGCAGGCTTGCCTCCTAAATCCTTACCTAGGATAATTGGCAAACTAAAACTTGGATCTACATACTCGCTAGTTACAACTAAATCACGCAAGCTAAAAAACTCTCTCTTAGCATTAGGCAGTTCAATGCCAAGAGCATTACGTCCTGGAATTACTGCGATCCTAGTAGAAATTGCACTCAAAGAGCGAGCTATATCATCAGCAAGTCCTATGACTCTTGAGGATTTTGTGCCAGCGGATGGCTCGAATTCGTACATAGTAACAACAGGACCCTGGCTAATGCCTATTATCTTTCCTCGTACTCCGAAGTCACTAAGTACCTTAAGCAGGTCTTTAGAGTTTTGCTCTAGCTCTTGCCCAGATAAGGGTTCAATTACTTGGTTATTATATTTACCAAGCAAATCTATAGTAGGGAGAGTGAATGCGCTATCACTAGGGGCGAGTGGCAATTGAGCAGATGATATTCTCTCTGATGCTTCTGAATACGTCACTTCATTTTGGGTAGTAGGTGATGTCTTAGTTTTATGGTTAAGGCCCGTAGCAGGAGAGGTCTTGATGCTGATATATCCAGGCAGTTCGTGAGTTACTTTCTCTTCATTACGTGTCAATTTATTTAAGAAAATAATGACATCTTGTCTGTCTATACCACTAGACACAACAAGAGCTATTAATGTTATAAAAGCCGCAGTTATTATGTAGGGTACTTCTAATGCTATAAGGTATGGGGCGAAAACCGATCCGATCCACCCTCCAAGCCCAGCTGGTAGCATTTTATGTTCAATGACGCCAAGGCTTGTAGAAGTAGCAAAAATTGCTATAAGCAGAGAAATAGACCTCAAGGACCATAAATATATTGATCCTTTGTATAGCAAAACCACTCCCCAAGAGATAAAAGCTACTACAATTAAATAACTAGCCATTCCTAGGATTTGGAGCAATAAATCCCCTATATATGCCCCATATGCCCCACAAAAATTAGAGACCTCGAAGGCGCTCGATGTATTTAAGGACGGGTCTTCGTGGTTGTATGATGCTAAAGATAGGAACAAAGATATTCCTAAGGCAAAAAATAATGCCGCCCTTGCTCTATTATCAAAGACCCATTTTTTTATTCCAAAGAACACGGATTATTATTTGTTAATTGATTATGCAGTATAAAGCTGGGGCAGGGCTATTTCAAACTATTTCTACAGACTCCTTATGTCCTCAGAGTTTGAAATGCCGCAGTATTGCTTTTTTTAGATAAAAGACTTACAAATATACCGCCCGCTATAATTATAATGGATATCCAGAGAAGGCTTACACAGGGTCTGTAGTAGATTTTTGCATGGATTATATCGCCATTAACTTTACTAAGTACCGCGTATAAATCATGCGTTAAATAGCTATATATATCACTTTCTGCTGTGATAGATTTTTCTATTTCATAAAATCTATTTTCAGGACGCAAGATCACGGTCTTATTATCAGAACTTTCTAACCAGAACTCTACGATTTGCCTATAGTAATTGTCATGCTGACTATAAGTTATATTCTGAAGGGTTATCTTGTATTTTTCGGTATTAACTACATCTCCTCTTTTTCCTATAAAATCAAACTCACTTTGCAAGGAGCTATTCAGGGTGATGCATAATGCCATCATTCCATATCCGAAATGACTAATTAGCATTGCCGCCATTTTCGAGGAGAGGGGGGCTTTGAAGTAATTACTCTTCTCTAGGAGTTTAGCGATTGTACTCACCATCAAAAATACGCTGCCAAATATTGCGCTTCCTATTAAAGGAGAGTACTCGGGCAGGAGGGCGTAGAAAATGAAGCTAGATAAACAAGCTACAAGTGCAGATATATAAAAGTCTAAGCGTCTGGTATTTTTAGCTTTGAAATACGCAAAGCTTCCAGCTAGCAGTAATATAGGTACTGAGAGAGGGAGAAAAGTTTTTATGAAATATTCTGTGCCAACAGAGATTGTAACGCCCAATATTCCCAAAACAACAGGATAAAGAATTGCAAACAACAGAGTAAGAAGAATCGCTATCCATGTGATATTTCCGAATAAAACACCTTGTTCTTTAGAGTAAGGAAATAATTTACTCGAGGCCAAAGTATTAATACGCCAAATATATAGGCCATAGCTAAATGATGCCAAGATCATAAAGATCCAAAGTAATATTTGAGCTCTCCCTGTATTATCAGCAAATGAATGGACTGAAGTTAAAAGACCAGATCGCACCAACGAAGTGCCTAGTAAGGTTAGCAAAAAGGTAGTAAGACCAAAGAATATAGTCCATCTGATTAATTTTAAATGAAGCACGGAAAAGATTAAGGAATGGTGGAAGGCTATGGCGGAAATTAAAGGAAGAAGCGAAATATTTTCTACTGGGTCAAAAAACCAAAATCCTCCCCAGCCAAGCTCTCTGTAAGCCCACCAGCTACCAAGTCCTACTCCTATTGTCAGCATAAGCCATCCAAATTTAGAAAAGATCATGGAGGCTTTCACGCATTCTAGTGATTTAGCGGGATATATAAGACTTAAGCAAGAATATAGGAATGGAGCGAGGTATGACACATACCCCATATATAATATAGGGGGGTGGATAATTAAGGCTATATCTTGCAATAAAGGGTTTAATCCCATGCCTTGGTGAGGGCTGTTAATAGAGAGGGAGGTAAAGGGATTGGAATATAAGTAAACGAACATCCCAAACCCTAGGATAATAGGGGATAAAATAAAAATAGACGCGGGCAAGAGGGCGTTATCTATATTTTTAATACATAAGCTAGCCACAATGCTAAGCAATGAGTACCATAGTAATATTGAGCCTTCGTGACTTGCCCAAGCTCCTGATATCTTAAATATTAAAGGTGTTATACTGCTGGAATTCAAAAATACATTTTGTATCGAAAAATCAGAAATATAGAAGCTGTATATAAGAACGCAGAAGGAGAGGGTGGTAAGGACTGACTGTCCTATAAATAAGTATTTCGCAATCTTACTAAAAGCAATTTTGCCCAAGTTGTATTGCGCTAGTACAATTATAACTAAGCTAAATGCAACAAACAAACACCCAAAGCCTAAGAGCAGATTGCCAATCAGGGAGGTCATCAATTATATCCTCATCAGGCTTGACTTCCACGGTCATCAATTATATCCTCATCAGGCTTGACTTCCACGGTCAACGTTTTTATCCGATTAGACAGGCGCTTACTGATAGTAATTCTAAAATTAAGAATCTCTAATATCTCCCCTTGTTCAGGCAATTTATGCATATGATGCATTACAAGACCAGCTAAAGTGTTTGCATCTTCGTCTGGTAGATTCCATCCAAGCTCTCGATTAAGATCGCGAATAGACATCGAGCCGTCAATAATAAATCGATTTTTATCCTGCTCTCTAATGCGTCTTTTGACAGAGTCATGCTCATCGTCAATCTGACCTACTATTTCTTCAAGAACGTCTTCTAGGGTTAGCATGCCTTTAAGGTCGCCATACTCATCTATTACAAGAGCGAAATGGCTACGTTTTTGTTTAAATGCATGTAGTTGCTGGCTAGCTAAGGCGTTTTCTGGAATAAACCAAGGCTCTGTAATAAAATCTTTGATCGAAATTTTTGCATAATCAAAATTGCTCCGATAAAGAGATTTCACTAGATCCTTTATATGGAGAATGCCTACAATATTATCTGTACTATCTCTCCACAAAGGAATGCGCGTATGTGAAGAGTTTAAGGCTTGAGCGGTAATTTCTTTTACAGGAAGATCGGCATTAATGCTTGTTATATGAAAGCGATGGATCATGATCTCATCTACTGTGATATTCCCGATATCCAGTACGCCACCTAGCATATCCCTATCGGATGTGAATACATTCCCTTCAGAATGATGATGCTCGATAATACCCCTTACTTCTTCAGCCCCAGATATATCTTGGGTAAATTTTATACGAAAAATAAAACAAAATGCCCGTAAAATAAGGTTTAATATAAAATTAACTGGGCGTAAAAAGAGCAGAGTTTTATCGACAAACGAAGAAGAGATAAGTATAATCGATTCAGCTTTAGCAACTGCTATGGCCTTTGGTACAACTTCTGCGAATACTATAATCATTATAGACATTACGATAGATGCGATTATTGTCCCATGTTCCTCGCCGTATATTCCAATAATAACACTTGTAGCAATTGTAGTTGCTATCGTATTAATTAAGCTATTGAATACCAAAAGACTACTTATCACCTTCTCTTTGATTTTAAGAAGCTTTAATACTACGACTGCCCTTATATCTCCTGCGGTTTTAGCCTTTTGTATTCTACCAACCGAAGCCGCTGTCACGGCAGTTTCAATGGCTGCAAAGCATGATGAAATAGCTAAAAGAGCGAGTACTAGGAGGACTGAAAGCAAGATCATTTAAATATCAATAAATCGTCAAGTAGCTATGTACTTTGTCGGTATTTAAGCAAGATGACAGAGATATTGCAAGAAAAATATATGTTATGCATGAAGATAGTTCTTGAAGTATGCTAACAAAATTGCTATAAACTCCTTTTTATAAATGACTTTAAGTTAAGTGTTGGAGCTTCCATGTCCCTATATGAATTAGTGTTTATCATTCGTCAAGACGTATCTTCTAGCGACGTTGACAGAATAACAGAAGATTTTTCTAAAATCATTAAAACCGCTGGTGGTTCTATAATTAAGAACGAGTATTGGGGTCTTCGGACTTTAGCATACGAAATAAATAATAACAAAAAGGGGCATTATATATTGCTCGGCTTTGAAACTGATGCAGCTACCATCAATGAACTTGATCGCAAAATGAAGTTAAGCGAAGATGTCATTAGGTTTATGGTGCATAACGTAGAAGAAATTAGCGCAGAAGTCTCGCCAATTCTACGCGGTAAAAACGCAGAAAATGAAATTGCTATAGATGTGACTTTAAATAAAGCAGATCTTGAGTCTATTTAAAGAAGGAAAATATATTATGTCTGAATCAGAACAAAAACAACCTATGCGTACTGTCGACAGATCGGCTAAAAGGGTATTTTTTAGAAGAAGAAGAGGTTGTCCTCTGTCTGTAGATGGAGCGCCGGCGATAGATTATAAGAATCCAGATCTACTTGTCAAATTTGTATCTGAAGGTGGGCGTATACTTCCTAGCCGCATCACAAATGTTTGCGCTAAGAAGCAAAGACAACTCAAGAGAGCTATAAAAATTGCTCGCATTCTTGCGCTTCTACCATTTGTCAATCATAGTGCTACAAAATAAGAAGGATCTCATGAGAGTAATTTTGGTTAAACCAGTAAGAAAACTTGGTAAAATAGGTGATGTTGTTAAAGTTAAAGATGGCTTTGGCAGAAATTTCTTATTAACTCATGGCTTTGCTGTGAGAGCTACAGACTCTAATATGCTCATGATCGAAGAAAAGAGACATGAACTCGAGGCTAAAAACGCAGCTGATAGAGCGGCAGCCGAAGTCCTTGGCGAAAAAATACAAGGAAAAGACGTTACATTCATCATGCAAGCTGCCGTTGATGGTAGGCTTTTTGGTTCAGTTAGCAACAAAGAGCTAGCTAAAGCAGTTTCAGCTCTTGGATACGAGATAAACCATGCTCAAGTAGCTCTTGAACAACCACTTAAATCTTTGGGCGTGTTTGAAGTACCGCTGAATTTGCATAGTGATGTGACAATTCATATCATTGTCAATATCGCTCGTTCTGATTCAGAAGCTGGAGATGCTCTGCGCGACTTTAAACAAGGTAAAGTGCAAGGCAATCTTCTAGAAAGCGCTGAAATTGAAGGTGCTGAAGAGAATGTAGAAGCAGAAGACTCTGCTCTTTCTGCATAAATCACAACTCATTAAATAATAATATTCTTCTCATCCTAATCACCTCAAGAGGTTGCTAAACCTATCTCTTGAGGTGATTTTTTGTCTCTAGCAAACTCTCATTGATATATTTCACATTCTTATCTGAAGCTAAAACGCACTATCCAAACTAAGATTTGGTACTCCAATTTAAAAAATCTATGTCAATTCTAATATGCAGGCTATATTCATAAAATTCTAGTGAAATAGAATAGCCAACTTCTATATAAGGATTACAATGTTAACGATGTATAGTTACGAGAATAATAAAATTATGCTATGCGAAACGAGTAATATACAAAAATCTCTTAGTAACGCTTTGTGGATTGATTTAAACTCACCAACATTGGAAGAAGAAAAGCAAGTTGAAGACTTTTTGGGTATCGATATCCCAACTCGAGATGAGATAGAAAGCCTAGAGCTATCTAGACGTTTATACAAAGAGCGAGGAAATTTTTATCTTACTGCTACGATACTAACGCACGCAGATACTAGGGAGCCTGAAAATAAAACATATACTTTTGTACTAACTGATAAACGACTTGTGACCGTGCGTTATGCAGACACTCAACCGTTTAGCACTACTTCTGAAAGGTTGCAGAAGCAAGAGATTTTAAGAGAAGCGGATCCAAAACTTATAGCCATTTCTTTGTTCGAGGCTCTCACAAACCGTTTATCAGATATCTTAGAACAAAATGGCAATAGAGTTGACGCTCTCTCTAAGAGTATTTTTCACGCAAAAAAAAATATCGCCTCTCGAAGAGCATCTGACAACAAAAATTTAAGCCTCGAAGAAGCAATTTGCGAAACGGGCATTGAAGGCGATATACTGTCCAAAATCAAAGAAAGTCTTGTTAGTATGAATCGTTTAATAGCCTTTGTGAAGCAATCTGGCTTTCTAGAGAAGAATTCGGAGGAAGACCACCGAATGGAAATAATAGCGGTAGATATATCTTCGCTCAATGAGCATGCGGCATTTTTAGCTAACAAAGTAACTTTTTTACTAGATGCAACGCTTGGTTTGATTGGAATCGAGCAAAATGCGATTATTAAAATATTTTCTGTTGCTGCCGTTATCTTTCTTCCGCCTACCTTAGTGGCAAGTATATATGGGATGAATTTTACTCACATGCCAGAGTTGCATTGGGTGTACGGTTATCCGGCATCAATATGCATGATTATTCTCGCCGCTTATGTTCCTTATAAATTCTTTAAGCATAAGAATTGGCTATAGACGATATGGATAAATATCAGACAGAATCTGGTTTAGTTATCAAGGGACTTGCTTTTTCTATAGAGAGAATTTATACCCCTTGTGGCTTTGAATTCTCAGAATTAGTGCGAGAGAAAGAGGGTTTAGAGTATAGTGCATGTAATTTTAAAATAAATTCTTTATACATAAGATTTAGATCCGCTAAAATTACTCCAACTAAAATTGGGCAATTTGTTACTCTTTGGCAAAGACCCCAGGAAGCACGGTCTAAAAAAGCCCCAATTGAACCCTATAATGTCGCAGATATAGCCGACCTCTTCGTGATAGCCGTTAAAAAGGATGATCTTTTTGGGCAATTTATATTTCCAAAGTCTATCTTACATGAAAAAGGAATATTATCCTCCGTGATGATAGACGGGAAGGGGAGTGAGTGCGTTGGCGGCAAAAGAGCGATGAGAGTATATCCACCTTGGGATATCGCTTTGAGCAGCCTCGCTCAAAAAACTCAAGCCTGGCAATTAGAGTATTTCCTAGATGCTTCAAAGAGCGCGAAAGTAGACTACACTAAGGCAAGGAGTCTCTACGGCTTATAAATGAAGCCCGAGATAATGTTAAATGTTATTGTATTCTTTATCAAAGAGAAGAGTATGTTGGTTGCTTTATATATTCTATAATCTGTATTATGGAAAATAAAATGATAGTTGTTCTGACAGACACTGCTCATATATGAACTATGAACTTTGATCCAGTTCTTTCTATTTGACCACTTCTGCAAAATCATATATCTTCCTGCTTACATTAGGGGTGCTCGTAAGAGCTGAGAGTATATACCATACAACCCTTTGAACCTGATTTTGTTAACACAAACGGAGGGAAATGTGATGAATATCGAAATATTCTTTGGCTATATAGCCTTAATCACCTCTTTAATCGGTCTATTGCCCCAAGTCTACAAGGCGTATATTACCAAATCCACCCATGATATATCTATGATTATGCTGGTGAACTACTTAGTTTGCTCTATGGCTTGGATCATTCACGGCCTTTGTCAGAGCTCAACATTTGTTGTGATAAGCAATGTCGTTGGTGGAATCATCGGTATAGTATCCATAATTCAAAAACGTTATTACGATGCAAAAAACACATAATGCTTTTTGGGGGCATGTAGATTTGCAGCGATACCGCTCAATTTTAGCTTTAAACGGCGAACTGCCCAGCAAATCATTTTTTGATATAAAGTTACCCGTGATAGCTGCAGACGGCGCCACAAATCGTCTTCATGGTATTGGCGTTAAGCCTAAAGTTATTGTTGGGGACTTGGATGCAGTTTATCCTTCCTTGCTCGAGCAGACTGAATCTGTTTACGTTTTAGATCAGAACAGGTGCGACTTTGAGAAGGCTTTGGAATACGCGAAGCAGTCCAGACTTTTGCCGGCAATAATAGTCGGGGTAAGTGGTGGTTACATTGATCATATACTCAATAATATGAGTATATTTATTGCAGAGGGTGAAATTTTTTACGCCCCACCTATTGCTGGACATGCTTTAAAAGCCGGCAGTCGCACAACTTTTTTTCTTCCTGTGAATACCAAAATATCCCTCATTGGCGCAACAGAGACCGTTGTTTCAACTAATGGCCTCAAGTGGGAACTCGATCGTAGCCGTTTATTTTTTGTTGGAGGTAATTCTTGTTTTAACAGAACTATCGAAACTGAGGTCTTGGTAGAGGTGCATGATGGCTCTTGTTTGGTTATGATTTACCTAGAAGAAATTCATGACTCTGGTTCTGGTGAGGAGTAGAGCAATAATTGCATATTCTATGAAAACAATTAAGCCAAAGTTTAGGTACAACAACCTAATTGCAGAGAATTAATCCATTTGGGGTTGTGAGATAGATTAAATTTGAAGGGATAAAATTAAAATGACACACTTTGTTGAACGGTCTCCCCCTATCTCCTAAAACAATCAGTCGTATGATCATTGATCAAACCAGTTGCCTGCATATGGGCATACATTATTGTAGAGCCCACAAATTTCATGCCGCGTTTTTTAAGATCTTTGGACAATACATCTGATTCTTTCGATGTTGCCGGAACATCTTTGAGAGTTTGCGGAGAATTTATTTTTGGACTTCCGCCCACAAACTGCCAAACATAATTATCGAATGATCCAAATTCCTTTTGGATCACAAGAAATGCGGTAGCGTTAATGCGAGCTGCAAATACTTTTAAGCGGTTTCTGATGATTTCAGGATTCAGCAGTAGCTCTTCCAATTCGCTATCAGTCATAGTGGATACTGCAAGAGGATCAAAACCCTTGAATGCTCGGCGGTATCCTTCCCTCCTTCTGAGGATCGTATCCCAGCTAAGGCCAGCCTGAGCTCCTTCCAGTATTAGCATTTCAAAGTGCTTACGATCATCATGCACCGGTATGCCCCACTCTGTGTCATGATACTGCTGATAATAATCTGGAGCATTCGCCGCCCAGGCGCATCGAATTTGATGATCTTGCTTTAGCATAATGTTAATTTACTCAAAATTTAAATCAAACTTTTCTGCTCTAGGTTGGGTATTTTACCAAAAAATCCCGCCTGGCGCTTTGAAACTAAATGGCAAACTATTCTTGGTCGTCATAATCCGCAGATTTTGTAAGCGCCTCGTATTCACGCATCTCTGAAGTAAAGTATTCTAGTTTAGCGTGCATTCTCTCAAGCGCTATGCTACCAAGTAATAAACGTAATGGCGGCTTTCTCATTTCTGAAACTTGTATAATTATCTTTACTGCTTTTACCGGATCACCTGGCTGATTATTGTTCATTTTGGATAAATACTCTCTTACAGCAAAAGCTTTGCTATTTTTATAGTCTGGGTGAGGATCTGCTATCTTAATAGAGTCTCCGGCAAAATCCGTCCTAAATGGACCAGGTTCAATAAGGGTAACTTTAATTCCAAAACCCTCTACATCAAGCGCCAAAGCTTCCGATATCCCTTCAACAGCAAATTTTGTACCGCTATAAGGCGCATAACCAGCTCCAGCGCGTAAGCCTGCTATCGAAGAAATATTAAAGATATGCCCAGAACTCTGGGCTCTCATGTGTGGTAAAATAGCTTTTGTTACTTCAATCAATCCAAAAACATTAGTGTCAAAAACAGCGCGAATATCTTGTATTGAGCACTCTTCTATTGCTCCGACTAATCCATATCCAGCATTATTCACAAGTATATCTATGCGATGAAATTGCTTTATTGCAACTTCAACTGCCGATGTAATATCTGACGTTTTGGTAACATCTAACGAAAGCGCACATACTCTAGCTGGATATTGCTTAGCAAAATGTTCAATGGTTTTGACATCCCTAGCCGTTGCTACTACGCAAGCGTTTGTATGTTGTAATAATTCCTCGACCAAGACTTTACCAAAACCCTTTGAACAGCCTGTAATGAACCATACTTTAGACATAATAAACTCTCATATTTTAATATATTGATTATATTTGATCGGCTTTACAAGCGCTTCCGTTTCTTCCGGAATTGCATCTAGGGCATTGAATATTTTACTACACACCCTTGTCCGTACATTATATAAGTTTAAGTATCTCGTGACTACAGAACTTTTATCTATCTATCACATCGCCGATAATTCTTTTCTGCACCGCCGCTTCTGGACCATCCTTATCTTCTATCTGACACAATTCAAATGTTGCTTTCCAGAGTGCCCAAGCACGAGCTCTGAGCCAAGTATCTGAATCTAAATCCAGCGCCTCTATAAAAACATCGCGTGATTTTCCAGATAAATAAGTCCAAGCTATCACTAAATCACATGCAGGATCACCCAAAGCCGCGCCACCAAAATCGATTACAGCAGAGAGTTTGTCTCCACGCATTAACATGTTTCCAGTTGCAAAATCGCCATGAAT
This sequence comes from Pseudomonadota bacterium, assembly GCA_040389305.1. Lineage (GTDB taxonomy): Bacteria > Pseudomonadota > Alphaproteobacteria > Rickettsiales > Rickettsiaceae > JAZKAD01. Next base: position 30,408 of record JAZKAD010000047.1, read on the forward strand.
CCAGACTGGCTTTTTATGCCATTTGGTTGAGCAAGCATCCTCCCATAGCTTTATAGCTTTATGTGTGTCAATAATACTAGAAAGCTTAGCAATCTGGTCTCTAGCGCCTTTATCGTAAACGCTCACATGATCGCCCCGCCACCAATTATGCTTGCCTGGCGCGGGCCCATCGATATTTGTAATATTCTGTAATTCTTTTAGAAATTTTGCCAAATCAAAAGCGAGATGCTCGAGGGTTTTATTATCTAGAGTCAAAAGATTTATACTTGCGCCCTCCAGCCATTTGTAAATAGAAAACGGATAAGGATACTCTTGAGATGGCGCACCCATCTTGATTGGCGCGGGAATGCTGATGCTCAAGCAGCTTGCTAGTTTTGGTAATAAATCTTGTTCTTTCGGTACTTTTAATGCATAGGATTCTGCAGTCGGCATACGGATTAACATATCGTTTCCTAAGCGATATGTGCGATTATCATGCCCTTGTTTTTCAACTTCAGTCACGGGCAAATGCGCATATTCTGGGGATTGCTCGGCTATGAGTTTGTGGGCGAGATTTGGGGTTATATAGGAGTGTAATCTATTCATTGCGTTTTAGTAGAAGCGATATTTCCTCGTGTATATTTGCTATCTGTATCAAAGATTCAAAATAATCCTCAATATCTTGTTCATAGTCACCTAAGGCTATTTTTTTATTCATCTTGTAATAAGATTGGTATTATTCGATAACCAACGATCGTGTAAAGCGATCAAACAACCTCTTGACCTCTTTGGGCTGCTCTACCCAAGGAAAATGACCGGCATCTTTGATGAAGGCCATCTTGATGTTATCGCGTTTAAATCTCGCGTCTTTTTGGAATAGAACAAATGGTGTCATAGCATCAAACTCTGCGCCGATAATTAAAGTTTTGACCTGTTGCGGTACCCATGTTGCATTATATGGCATTTCTGCCGCTTTCTTCTGCCACCACATCGCTGGCTTCATTGCGAACGGAGCGTTATTCACCAAAATTCTACCCCTTTCTATGGAATGTGGAGGAAAGTAATATGGCATGCAGGCATTGACGGCTGCATTAAATGCTTCTTGATTTGGATTTTTAAAATACTCTGTCATCTCTTTTTCAAAGCTTGGTAAATTCAGCTCTTTTGCTCTGGCAAACGCTGCCTCGAACCATAACGTTGGAGAGGAATTCATAATCACGCAACCAGCTAGAATATTTTCTAGCTCTGGTGACGATAACGTAAGCATACCACCCCAAGATGCGCCAACCACTACAGGATTTTGGAATCGCTTAACTGCTTGTACAAAAATCTTGAACCAAGCATCAAAATCATCTTTTTTGACTATATGACTGCCGTTGCCAGGCAAATCTATAAGCCACACATTACCAGGAAGATCTAGGATGTCGGTTAAACTACGGAATCCACTAGAATCAAAACCAGGTCCACCTGGGATGAAAATCCAGTTTATCGCCTTGCCGCCACGTGTGGAGACCAGTGTGTAGCGGACGTTGTTTTCATCGTAGAAGTAATGACCCTGCTGATGCGTAGTAGCAACCGGACTATGCTGCTTATGTTGACATGCGGACAAGATGATGAGCGAGAGTAGAGCAAGAAGAAAATGACGCATAGTACCTTAAGTAGCAGGTTAAAAGATGATAATATAATGCCATGTTTAGTTCTGCAAGCGCTAATCTCACATCTCTCTTAGCGCTGCGTCCCATTTGCTAAATGCAAAATATGCTCTACAATATCTCGTTCAAACCATTTTTGAGTCATCAACTATCCCAATTAATCTGTACAAATTGTATATCGGATTTACAGATTGTACAAGAAGAATGTGAATTCGAATCGATCATGATGGTAGCCCTCCGGGGTTATAGACCTCCGGAGTGGGTGTTCGCTACCTCCTAAATACCGGGATGAGATGTCCAAATCTTCTTGAGAGCTATGGGATTTTTACTACTCACATAAGCAAGAATCTGCTTTGCAACTTCAAAAGAGGATGCGCGAGTTGTATCGACTTTCAAATCGTAATTTGAGCGTATTCCAGTGTGCACTCTATCAAATTGATTACTAGAGAGCCCAATATGACGATTTTGCCTTAAGATTTCTCTTTCCTGCATGGCTGCTAGATCACAAAAAACACCAATAAAATAAGTTGTATGATCGCGTAGCTTCTCTGCGTAATGCTGCAATTTTGAGTCTTCAAATAAGACTTCATCAATGATAAGATTATGACCTTTGTTTGCAAGAAGATTTGCGAAATCCGGCATTACGCAAAAGAGATCAGCGCCTTTTGGCTTTACCTCAACATGCATCTCGGGACCATATTGATTCATTCTTGGAATAAACTTGAGATACTCATCTTGCTTTGCGCGCGGCATCATATCAATCAAGCTATCAACGCCGAAAGTAATCCATAAATCTTCACTTAAATGTTGAATGCTGCGTGCTATTGACGTTTTACCGGATGATCCGCAGCCGTTTAGTAAGATGATTTTACTCATACTTGAACTTACCTTTGTTTTTGCGTAAGTATATTTGATAGACACAAGCTATTTCAAGATAAAACTAGTTTGAAGCGCTTAAGGTAGCATCTACTTCCGCGCCAAGGAGGTACACCACTTACTCCGCCCCCTTTCCTACCCTCATAGCAAGGCTAGCTGATACAAATCTCTCTAGATCACCATCTAAGACTCCTTGAGTATCTGAGGTTTCAACAGAGGTTCGAACATCCTTCACCATTTGATATGGTTGCAGTACATAAGAGCGAATCTGATGCCCCCAGCTATTATCAGACTTAGTGGCATTTTGGCTGTTTATTGCATCCTCTTGCTCCTTAAGTTCGCGCTCATACAACTTCGCTTTCAGCATTTTCATAGCCTCTGCTTTGTTTTTATGCTGCGACCTCCCGCTCTGACATTGTACTACAATATTTGTAGGTATATGAGTAATACGCACAGCGGAATCTGTTGTGTTAACATGCTGTCCGCCAGCGCCTGATGACCTATATGTATCAATTCTTAGATCTTTATCATCGATTACTATATTAATTGCATCATCCACTTCCGGAAAAACCCAAGCACTTGCAAAGCTTGTCATTCTCTTGCCCGCTGCATTAAAAGGCGAAATACGCACAAGACGATGTACGCCTGATTCGGTTTTAAACCATCCATAGGCTTTTAAACCAGTAATTTGTATGGTGCAGGATTTGATGCCAGCATCCTCGCCGTTGATCATATTGATGATTTCTGCTTTAAAACCAAGGCGTTCAGCAAAGCGTAAATACATACGCATCATAATAGACGCCCAGTCGTGGCTCTCAGTACCACCTGCCCCAGCGTTTATGTCTAAGAAGCAGTTATTTGCATCTGCTTCGCCAGAAAACAGGCATTCAGTCTCGAATTTGCCAGAAGTAACAGCAAGTTCTTTGAGAGTCGATTCAACTTCATCAAGCATGAATTCGTCCTGCTCGGACTCCGCCATTAATGCTAGCTCCATGCTGTCACTTAGGCTAGTTTCCATTTTAGCGTAATTTCCGAGATTATTTTCTAGCTCGCTTTTTTCTTTAAGGAGTTTTTGAGCAGCTTGTTGATTGTTCCAAAGGGCTGGATCTTCGGATTTTTCTTTAAGTTCTTCGAGTTTTTTTAAAGATGCATCTAAGTCAAAGAGACCTCTTGAGCAAAGATAATGATTGCTCTATTTGTGTTTTATAATGTTCGATTTGTGAACGCATGATGGCCTTGCTTAATTGATGCTGAATTCTAATAAAAAACGCACTAAAAGGCAAGTTAACAATATAAAAGGACTGTATAAGATAGATATATGGGGCTCATGGAGAGGGTTTAGCACATGTTTCTTATAGAGGCAAATTATCGTGCTTTTTCCAAGGTTTATCAATTTTTTTGTGCTTCAAAAAAGCAAGGGCTTTACAAATGCGCCACCTGGTATTCTGAGGTTTAATTATATCATCCAAAAACCCTCTAGAAGCCGCAACAAAAGGCGATGTTACGCTTTCTTTGTATTCCTGAATTTTTTGCTCCTTTATTTCAGAAGAAGCGGCATCTTTATGTAAAATAGATATAGCGCCTTCAGCACCCATCACGGCTATTTCTGCATTAGCCCAAGCGTAATTTACATCACCTTTAAGATGCTTAGAGTTCATTACTATATAAGCACCGCCATAAGCTTTTCTTGTAATCACAGTAATTTTAGGCACTGTTGCTTCGGCATATGCATACAAAAGCTTAGCTCCATGCTTAATAATCCCGCCATATTCTTGCTCAGTTCCAGGAAGAAATCCAGGTACGTCCACCAGGGTAACGAGAGGAATATTGAAAGCATCACAAAAACGGATAAACCTCGCTGCTTTTCTTGAGGCATTAATGTCTAAACATCCAGCAAGATGCATAGGTTGATTTGCTACAATGCCGACTACATTACCCTCCATGTAGCCAAATCCAATAATAATATTTTTTGCAAAATCTGGCTGCAACTCAAAAAAATATGACTCATCTACTATTCTCTCAATAAGCTCCTTCATGTCATAAGGCTTATTAGGGTTGGAAGGAACCAAGGTGCTGAGAGACATTTCAACTCTATCGGCCGAGTCTTTAGTGGGCCTTGTAGGAGCTAAATGCCGGTTAGAGAGAGGGAGGAAATTAAAAAAAGATCGAGCCTCCAGTAAGGCCTCTATATCATTGGTAAAAGCAAGATCCGCTACTCCGCTTTTAGTGGTATGCATCTTAGCGCCACCAAGTTTTTCTTGGCTAACTTCTTCTCCGGTTACAGTTTTCACTACATCCGGCCCCGTCACGAACATATAAGAACTATTCTTGACCATAAAAATAAAGTCTGTCAGAGCCGGGGAGTATACAGCCCCACCAGCGCAAGGACCCATAACAAGAGAGATTTGCGGAATTACACCGGATGCCGTAACATTGCGCTGAAAAATCTCTCCATAACCACCAAGAGAATCTACGCCTTCTTGGATACGAGCTCCTCCTGAGTCATTAATACCAATAACAGGAGCGCCAACTTGCATTGCGGTATCTATTAATTGGCAGATTTTTTTGGCATGTTGTTCTCCAAGAGACCCGCCGAGAACGGTAAAATCTTGGCTATAGACAAATACGAGTCTTCCATTGATAGTGCCATGCCCCGCAACTACTCCATCACCAGGGAATGTCTTATTCTGCATATCAAAATTCGTGCAACGATGCTCTGCAAACATGCCAGTTTCTTCGAAGCTATCGTGATCCAAAAGAATCTCAATCCTTTCTCGTGCCGTCAATTTACCCTTTGAATGCTGAACTTTAATGCGGGCAGCGCCCCCAGCAATTCTTGCGCTATGGCGCTTTTCTTCGAGTAATTGATTGTCAATATTCATAGCAATGATTGGAATTAATTGATGTCTTGATCATAATTAGATTTTTACAAAACAACAGATAAATAATTATTCAATTTTGTAGATTTTGAGCCATCCATACCAGATGGTTATCTTGATCACGCTCTTTAAGAGCATTTTCATAACACCCTTTTTTATAACGCTTCGGAGATTACTATAAAAGCTTAATATACCGGCTTATTATCTCCTAATAGAAACGCTGACAGACATCCCCGCCCTAACAAGCCCCTCTATATCTTTGGGAGCTCTAAACTCTATAATTACTGGAAACCTCTGGACAACTTTCGTAAAATTTCCTGTTGCATTATCAGTAGGTATGAGGCTGAACTTACTACCTGACGCCGGGGAGATGCTCTTTATATATCCTTTAATTTTTCTCCCAGAAATACCATCAAAAGATATCCAAGCTTTCATCCCTGCCCTTAGATTGGTTACCTGGGTTTCTTTAAAATTCGCTTTGATATAGAGCTTGTCTACTGGAACTAAGGCCGCAAGAGGTTGTCCCTGTCTTATAAAATTACCAGTCTTCAT
>JAZKAD010000048.1:0-10591 GCA_040389305.1 Pseudomonadota bacterium
CAATGCGGCTTGTCTCTGTTAAATTTAACTTTAGCCATAATTTAGTCTCCTTATTTTTTAGATTTTATACTATCAGCAACGTGCTGAGGTACTTGATCATAATGTGCAAATTGCATAGTGTATTGCGCCCTTCCCTGAGAAAGAGATCTTAGTGTATTTACATAACCAAACATCTCTGCAAGAGGAACATAAGCATTGATTACCTGAGCATTACCGCGTGGGTCCATGCTTTGCATTTGACCTCTACGGCTATTTAAGTCTCCGATAATATCACCCATATACTCGTCTGGTGTTACTACTTCTACTTTCATAATTGGCTCAAGCAAACGAGGATCTGCTTTTGGCATACCTTCTTTGAAGGCATAGCGTGCAGCGGTTTCAAAAGCCATAACGCTTGAATCTACCTCGTGGAACGCTCCATCTATAAGAGTAGCTTTAAAGTCTATCATTGGATATCCGGCTACTACGCCACTTTCTAGAATGGTATTTAAGCCTTTCTCCACTCCTGGAATATATTCTCTAGGGACCGAGCCACCAAAGATCTTAGACTCAAATTGAAAACCCGAGCCAGGCTCTAAAGGTTCAAAAATAATCTTAACACGAGCAAATTGTCCAGCACCACCAGTTTGTTTTTTGTGAGTGTAATCTACTTCCGTAGATTTAGTAATGGTCTCGCGATAAGCTACCTGAGGAGCACCAACATTGGCTTCGACTTTAAACTCGCGCTTCATACGATCAACGATGATTTCTAAATGAAGCTCACCCATTCCTTTAATTACAGTTTGTCCAGATTCTCTGTCTGTAGACACTCTAAATGATGGATCTTCAGCTGCAAGTCTTGATAATGCAAACGACATTTTCTCTTGATCGGCTGTAGTCTTAGGCTCAACTGCAAGCTCTATAACTGGATCAGGGAATTCCATGCGCTCTAGAATAACTTGATTGTCTACAGAAGATAGAGTATCGCCTGTTGTAGTATTTTTAAGACCAGCAAATGCCACGATTTCACCAGCGCCGACTTCTTTTACATCTTCGCGATCGTTAGCATGCATCATAAGCATGCGGCCCACACGCTCTTTCTGATCTTTTACTGTATTTATGATAGTGCTTCCTGTCTGTAGTCTTCCAGAATAAACACGCACAAATGTTAGTGTGCCTACAAATGGGTCATTCATTACTTTAAATGCAAGACCTGCGAAAGGCTCATCTTCAACGCCTTTACGCTCGATTGCATTACCGGTTTTTACATCAATGCATTCTAGTGGCGGTAAATCAAGCGGCGATGGTAGATAGTCTACCACGGCATCTAGTAAAGGTTGTACCCCTTTATTTTTAAATGCACTGCCACATAGCACAGGTACAAATTTAGCTTCAATAGTACCTTTTCTGATGCATGACTTAATTTGATCTTCAGACATTTCTTCGCCCGATAGATACTTTTCAAGTAGCTCATCATCAACTTCTATTGCTGTATCTAAAAGCATTCCACGGTATTCCTTGGCTTTTTCCATAAGATCCGCTGGAATGTCCTCGTATGCAAACTCAGCACCTAGGCTTTCGTCTTTCCATATAATTGCCTTCATTCTAATAAGGTCAACTACACCACGAAATGTATCCTCTATCCCTACTGGAAACTGAGTAACAAGTGGTACTGCACCTAAACGATCCTTGATCATATCAACGCAACGGAAGAAATTTGCTCCCATTCTGTCCATTTTGTTAACAAAGCACATACGAGGGACTTTGTATTTATCCGCTTGACGCCAAACAGTTTCAGATTGCGGTTCAACACCAGCAACACCATCAAAAACAGCTACTGCGCCATCTAGGACGCGAAGTGATCTCTCAACTTCAATGGTAAAGTCTACGTGCCCTGGAGTATCAATAATATTAATACGTTTATCATTCCAAAAGCATGTTGTAGCAGCGGAAGTAATTGTAATACCACGCTCTTGCTCTTGCTCCATCCAATCCATGGTAGCGCCACCATCATGCACTTCGCCTATTTTATGCGATTTACCTGTATAGTATAAAATACGCTCAGTAGTAGTGGTTTTACCAGCATCAATATGCGCGCAAATACCAATATTGCGTATATTTGCTAAATTTGATTTGGACTTGGACATATATTTATTACCTGCTATTTCCAACAGCCAAGTGAGCAAACGCTTTGTTTGCTTCAGCCATTTTATGTGTATCTTCTTTTTTCTTAACCCCAGCGCCACGATTATTTGAAGCTTCAAACAACTCTTCCGCTAGTCTGTCTATCATGCTTTTTTCTGAGCGCTTTGTAGCGGCGGCAATAAGCCAACGCGTAGCTAAAGCATAGCTTCTTGCTTCGCTCACCGGAGATGGCACCTGATAGTTCGCTCCGCCAACGCGCACTGATTTCACTTCTAGATAAGGCCTTACATTTGTAATGGCGTTATTAAAAGCTTCAAAGGCTTCAAGTTTATGCTTTTTATGAATCTTATCAAAAGCTCCATAAACTATCTTTTCTGCTAGAGCTTTTTTCCCCGCTTCCATGACATTATTTATAAAACGCGCTACAACAACGCTTTTATATTTTGCATCTGGCAGAATTTCTCTTTTTTTTGCAGCGTGACGACGTGACATGCTATCTCTCTATTATACTTTAATTATTATTTAGGACGTTTAACACCATACTTAGAACGGCCTTGCTTACGGTTTTTAACTCCTTGAGTATCATATGCACCACGAACAATATGGTAACGCACACCCGGTAGATCTGGTACACGTCCGCCACGAACAAGCACCGTAGAGTGCTCCTGCAAGTTGTGTCCTTCACCCGGAATATAAGCATTTATATAAAAACCATTACTAAGGCGAACTCTAGCCATTTTACGTAGAGCTGAGTTAGGCTTTTTAGGTGTTACAGTTTTTACAATAACACAGACGCCTTTCGCAAAAGGGTTGTTTTGCAAAGCTGGGGATTTAGTTTTTTTGACCTTGGGATTTCTACCAAAGCGTACTAATTGGTTGTTCGTTGGCATTAAATTAACTCCAAATTATCATGACTTTTTATCATGGAAGTGAGTAGGCATAATATCTCATGACCTCTTAAGAAGTCAATAAATCTACTGTAATAGCGCAGGACTATAATCAATTTCAGTCAAAGAGGCAAGAGATTTTATTATCAAAAAGCAATAAAATACTACTCACTCTCCTCAGCATGTACTACACCAACTATTTTAGAGTTCCATTCGGATACATCTGGGTATGGTGGCACTTCTTTATCATTATCTCTTTGTTGAAAAAGCAAAGACGCTATATTACGCAATGAGCCATTATATGCTTTCCACATCTCAGCTATCAAAGCTCCAAGCTCAGAATGCACAGCTGGCGCATCTTGTCTACAACCAAAACCAACGCCATCTACTATAATGCGGTAACCTTTATTCCATAGACCGCTATTTTTTAAGGCTTCGTCTACTGCGGCTTGAGTACTTAAGGTCTGGCGTTCTGTATATGGTTGATTGCTTTGTAAGAGCACATGAAATTCTTTTTTATCTTCTTCCTTATTACTCGGGTCAATATTGGCAATGAATTCCAAAGCCGCGTCTTTAGCGGTAGTTGCTGTATTAGGCCTTTGCGCTCCTTCAGATGCTGTGTCCACTATTGCTGCAGATAGTTCGAATTGCTTTATTAAATCTTGGGCAAGTAGACTTTCCGTTAATTTACGAGTCTCTCCTTCTGCATAATTTGCATACACCCTACCAGCAACCCTGCCAGAAGGCGCGTCACCTTGGGCATACTGAATAAGGGGATCATCTGGATTTAATCTAATACCAGTATTATGTGCTAATGTCTTAAGATAATCCTGCCCTTCTTCTACACGCGCAATATCCTCTCCGGAGCTCAAAGATGTTTCTAATGTATCAATATCTTTTGTAGATAAAAGCCTCCTAAGAACTTCAGGATTTACCCCATCTATGTTGGCCCAAAGTTCTCTTTGACCCGCTAAAATAGAGGTATTACCTTTGACTACGAGGCCTTTTTCAAGGTTATGCTTGAAATCTATAATTCTAGGAATCAAACCTATGCGAGAAGCTCCTGCTATCCATGCTGCATCATATGCTTCATGAGAAGGATCCATACGGTCTATCAATCCTAGCTTTCTAGCCGCTTCAAAATATTCACGCTTATGCTTTGCCATCCAACCTTGGGACGATAACTCGTTACGCTCCTGCCCGGCCTTTCTACCGAACGCATGCTGACCTATATATAAAATCAAATCCGCGGCATCATGAATAGAGATAGTATCGGTATTCATCAACCCTTCTCGTAAAAGCTTGGCGTTGAATGCCGCGGGATTTGGTTGATTTGCACCAGATGCAATAACTACGGTATATATAGATTTAAATAGCTGCAATGGGTCTTTAAATCCCCCCATCCTATTTATATCTTCCCATAATTTGTGAGGCTCAAAATATCCAGCAAGATAGAAAATTTTGAGCAATGCTTCTTGCTCAGTAGCTTTATCGCTAGTAGTTGGTTGCCCTCTCGCTATGTACTTGCCATTGAATCCCATTGCTTCTGCAGCTAGTTCAAATTTCGAAGCTGCATGTGCCGATACTGACGCAGCTGCTATTGCCACCATAGCTATCATTTCTTTTGCCATTAATTCAATCTCTTATGCTTGAATTTCGGATTGGTCACATCTTGACCTAGTTGGCTTAGCATATATTCGTGATAATCCTGATAATTACCCTCGAACCATGTAGCATCACCAGCTCTATCAAATGCCAAGATGTGAGTTGAAATACGATCTAGGAACCACCTATCATGCGTTATTACAAAAACACATCCAGCGAAGTCTAAAATCGCATCCTCAAGGGCCCGTAATGTATCAACGTCAAGGTCATTGGATGGCTCATCGAGAAGTAGCACATTCGCTCCCTCTTTTAGCATCTTGGCCATATGTACTCTATTGCGTTCACCGCCAGAAAGATGCCCGACTTTTTTTTGCTGATCTGCGCCTTTAAAATTAAAGGCCGAACAATAAGCCCGGCTTTTAACCACTCTATCTCCTAGTTGCATGTCATCTATGCCATCCGCTATTTCTTCCCATACAGTCTTATTACCATCTAAATGATCGCGTGATTGGTCGATATATCCAAGCTTCACTGTAGACCCTACTCTCACTTCTCCGGAATCTGGTTTTTCTTTACCGGTTAGCATATTGAAGAATGTAGTTTTACCAGCGCCGTTAGGACCAATGATCCCGACGATTGCACCTGGGGGCACTATGAAGCTAAGATCCGTTAGTAAAGCCCTGCCATTGAATTGCTTGGACAGATGATTCACTTCAACCACCATATCTCCAAGGCGAGGGCCATTTGGAATAACTATTTGTGCGACATTTGTACTCTTGTCCTGTTGCTTCGTCAGTAGGTCTTGATAAGCTGTAATCCTCGCCTTGCTCTTGGCTTGACGAGCTTTGGGAGACTGACGAATCCATTCAAGTTCTTTTTTAAGTTGCTTATTACGCGAACTCTCTTCCTTCTCTTCTAGATCCATTTTGGCTTGCTTTTGCTCTAGCCAGGCAGAATAGTTCGAATGCCATGGCACACATGAACCGTGATCGATTTCTAGGATCCATTCAGTCACGTTATCCAGGAAATATCTATCATGCGTAATGACCACGACTGTTCCTTTATACTCTTTCAAGTAATGCTCAAGCCACGATACAGATTCTGCATCCAAATGGTTGGTAGGTTCATCAAGCAAAATCATCCCTGGTTTTTCAAGCAATAACTTACAAAGCGCAACGCGGCGCTTCTCACCACCAGAAATTTTGGTAATATCCGCGTCCTTAGGCGGACATCTTAAAGCTTGCATGGCAATTTCAATCTCACGCTCTAAGTTCCAAGCATCGGCTGCATCAATTTTCTCCTGAAGATCCCCCTGTTTTGCAAGTAGATCATTCATTTCATCATCAGTCATTTCCTCTGCAAAACGCGCACTTATCACGTTAAACTCATCGATCAAAGCTTTTTTCTCAGACAAGCCTTCCATGATATTTTCAAAAACATTTTTGCTAGGATCAAGCTTTGGCTCTTGCGACAAATGACCAATTTTTAGGCCTTCCATAGCCCAAGCCTCACCATCAAACTCTTTATCTTCACCAGCCATGATACGTAGAAGAGTAGATTTACCAGCACCGTTATGGCCAATGATTCCTATCTTTGCTCCTGGAAGGAAAGATAACCAAGTTTCTTTGATGATCTGTTTACCATTAATATGCTTAGTTAAGCCCTTCATTACATATACGTATTGTGTAGACATGTTACCTCAAGAGATTGTGAATTTTAACGGCACAAAATATGCTAAAATTATAAAAAATGCTATGATATTTATTATATGGGGTTTCTGCAACCCTACTCAAGAGAAAAAACTAGGTAGCTCAGAATAAAGATGCATTTGAGCAAAAAAAATAGCCTATCTCTACATACGCGGAGATAGGCTATTTTAGTAAATGTTACTCTGCAACCTTACCGCAGCTTAAGCAGTGGCTATGCTCTCTTTAACAGGACGCGCGGCTCTTTTTTCTTTAATACGAGCAGCTTTACCTCTGAGATTACGCAAATAATAGAGTTTTGCACGACGTACATCGCCATGTCTTATGACTTGGATACTTTGAACGATAGGGGAGTATAGCATGAATTTTCTTTCAACGCCTTCACCATGGCTGATTTTACGCACCACGAAAGATGAATTGACGGCCGCATTTCTGCGCGCGATCACAACCCCTTCATATGCCTGGATTCTTTCATTTGCGCCTTCGATGATGCGCACATTTACCTTAACGGTATCTCCAGCTACAAAATCAGGAATCGCTGCCTTGCTAGCAAAAAACCATCTACCCTTTTTAATGTAAGTAAACTTCTGCTGCTTCAAATTTTTCTACTATATTCATTTCCACATACTCCTTACAAATAACTATTTATTTTTAGGCTCTAATAAATCTGGTCTGCGCTCCTTGGTCACCCTTAGCGCTTGCTTTGATCTCCAATTTTCTATTTCCTTGTGATTGCCGGATAATAGAACTTCAGGAACAGCGCGTCCACGCCACTCAGCGGGTCTTGTATATAATGGGTATTCCAACCCACCAATAAATCCGCCCCCAATATCTCCAAAAGACTCTTCAGATAATGTTTTTTGATTCTGAAGAACTCCAGGTAAAAGCCTTATACAGGCATCAAGAAGGCATAAAGCAGCCCCCTCTCCCCCAGACAAAATAAAATCACCTAGACTAATTTCTGTCGCATTATACTCTTCAATCACTCTCTCGTCAATGCCTTCGAAGCGCCCACAAAGGATTATTATTTCCTTTTCACTAACAATCTTTTCTACAAGCCTTTGATTTATAGGTATTCCACGTGGAGACAGATAATAAATTTTTGCATTGGGATTTTTTTTTGCAGCATGATCTAACGCATCCCCTAAAACATCGGACCTCATAACAAGTCCATTCCCACCGCCAAAAGGCTCATCATCAACATTTTTATGCTTAGTCAGACCAAAATCTCTGAGATTTATTGCATCATAAGACCATATATTTTTTTTAAGAGCAGTGCCGGATAAAGAATGCTGCAAAATTCCCGGAAACATTTCGGGAAAAAGAGATAGAATTGCTGCGTGAAAAATTTCAGATTGCGTGTCAGTCATATATTTATAAATATCATATATCTTGAAATAGAACTAGAGTAAAAAATACAACTATAGATTATTTTTTGCTTGCATAATATATTATAGGTTGTATTCTTATCTTTAAGTACTGCGCCTGGTCTGTGCGTGTGTTACCAAACGCAGTACGTAACATAGCGCCTTTTGAACCAAATTCACCGACGAACTTACTTCTGTAAGCTCCTTTCTCTCTCTCGGCTTAATCAGTTCAAGAGGCGCGACAATTTTTTTAAGCTCTCCTATTTCGTTCCAACGCATTCTTTTGCAAAAAAAATCTAGACGTCAGAAATTAAACTGAATATAGATAGGGAGCAGCGCAAGGAATTAAAACTATGCTATATCATAAAATTTTCAAGCATTTCAAGCCATTATACTTGGTCCAAGTTTTAATTTTTATAGCATCATGCACAAATCAGTCAGAGGATAATAAAATGCCAACAGCTCCAATAGCAGAAAAAATTTCTCATATTACGGAAATTATGGGCAACAAACTTCAGGATGATTATGCCTGGATGCAGGATGCTAATTGGCCCACCGAAGTAAAGGATGAAAAAATTCTTTCCTATTTAAAAGCAGAAAATGAATATTCAGCAAGTTTTTTTGATAAGCATCAAGATCTTAAAACTCAAATTTTTGAAGAATTAAAGGGTCGCATAGAGCTTAAAGATCAATCTCCATACGTAAAAAGGGATAATTACTACTATTATACCCGTATAGAGCCTGATAATAACTATCCTATTATTTGTAGAAAAAATGGCAGCCCGGATGCCCCTGAAGAAATTTTGCTTGATGTAAATAAACTAGCTATAGGCAAAAGTTTTGTGTCTGTTGGCGCTGTTTCCGTATCACCCGATCATAATCTTTTGGCTTATGGCGTAGATTTTTTAGGAAATGAAAAATATACAATTAAAATTCTGGATCTAAAGCAAAACGAATATTTGCCAGACGAGATACCAAATACCTCGGGGAGTATAGTATGGCATAATACTCAGCCCTTATTTTTCTACACTCCAGTAAATGAAGATATGCGTCGCGATAAAGTGATGATGCATAAGCTTGGAAGCCAAGAGAAAGACATTGTTATTTTTCACGAAACTAGCCCATTGTATTTTGTCGGCATAAATCAATCTAATAGCAAACAATATATGTTTATCGGAGTTGGCGGGTTCGAAGACGATGAATATTTTTACCTAGACCTATCTAGCGATAATTTTAAACCTCAAATGGTCTTGCCAAGGCTCAACAAGGTACATTATTCAGTAAATCATCATGGTGAGCATTTTTATATACTTACTAATGACATGGGCGATAATTTTAGATTACAAAGAATGAGGATAGGGACCGCTGCAACAGAGATAGAAGAATATATTCTTATGCATCAAGATAAGTACCTATCAAGCTTTGATGTCACAAAAAATTATCTTATTCTGAATTACAAAGAAAAGGGGCTGAGTAATATTATTATTCGTAGCTTTGAAAATAATAACGAAAAAACTATAGCCTTCCCAGAAGAGGCTTTTGCTGCGGAAGGAAATTCTACAAACTTTGAGGAAGATGACATACGCATTGGGTATTCTTCCCTTGGAAGGCCAGACACTACATACAGCTACGATTTTTTAACCGATAAATTATCTATACTAAAGTCTAAAATTATCCCTAGTGGTTTCAATCCTGATGAATATAAAGTCGAAAGAGTCTGGGCAGATAATAATGGGACATCCGTCCCCATAAGTCTATTTTATAAAAAATCACTTTTTAAGGGTGATGGATCTAACCCCCTCTACCTATACGGCTATGGTTCGTATGGAATCGCCGTGAGCCCAGTATTTAGAAATAGCGCGGTCTCCCTTGCAGATCGTGGATTTGTCTTTGCTATAGCGCATATAAGAGGCGGAGATGATCTTGGGCATGGATGGTATACAGCCGCCAAGTTCCTTACTAAAAAACGTACTTTTGAAGATTTCATCGCCTGTACAGAATATCTCATTACAACAAAATATACCAAAGCTGGTAATGTTGTGATTTGCGGAGGGAGCGCTGGTGGGATGCTAATTGGCGCTGCGATTAACACGAGACCAGAACTATATAAAGCTGCAATAGCGCATGTGCCATTTGTAGACGTACTAAATACTATGTTAAACGAAGATCTTCCTCTTACCCCAGGAGAATTTAAGGAATGGGGAAATCCTAAAGAGTCGGAATATTTTTCTTATATCAAATCTTATTCTCCGTATGATAATATATTAAAACAAGATTATCCGCATTTATTCCTGACAGCTGGTATATCAGATCCACGCGTGGGATATTGGGAGGCTGCGAAATTTGCAGCAAAACTGAGAGCAAATAAGACGGATAACAATCTTGTGCTTTTAAAAACAAACATGGATAGTGGGCATCAAGGAGCCTCCGGGAGATTTGACTATCTGAAGGAAGCCGCTGAAGATTATGTATTTATTTTTAAAATATTTAACATCAAAAACTAAGGGTGTTGCATTTATCTTGTGTGATACAAGATATACCCTATTGCACTTATTACCGAGACATGGACAAAGTAAATAGCCAAGCTATGCCTGCTTATGTAGCGAAGATCGACTTTTATTGACTCCTCGTAACGCCTTAAGGTTAAAAAGTAGCATGTTAAGGCTACTAAGCAAGCCGCAATAATATCGTTTTGTATACTGAACTGAAAAGTTAATCCACAAATTATTGTCAGGATACCAAGCAAGGGAATGAACCCCGGATCCTCAAGACCTAGCTTATATAATCTTCCAACTACTATGAATGCCGTTCCTAGGGTACCATATTCAAACAATTCATAGGTAGGCTGCATAAGGACTACCATAAGAAGGATAGTGGCCCATAAATTTTGATCACTTTCAAG
>JAZKAD010000048.1:10601-38965 GCA_040389305.1 Pseudomonadota bacterium
AAATAAAGTACTATTTGACCAAAATAAATCCCGACCAGCATATTGAGCATGGTAAAATTCCACAAAACGTAGTTTAAGCCTGATAGTAGCATCCCAAATGTAAGGATCCGCATTTTAGGTTTGGTGTAGTTATATCCGACAAAAAAACAAAAAATGGGCATAACAATTCTACCCATACTTCTTAAAACTTCTAAATCTTGCAGAATATATAGACCCGTGTGATCTGCGATCATTAGTATGATTGCTATTGTTTTAAATAAATCTTGATAGTTGGCCCGATGGGAATTGCCTTGATGGCTGAGATATGAAGTTCGAGACATCTGGAGTCCTGTTTTTGACTCGGGATACTATCCTCTATAAAGGAGATTGTCACTAATTAATTGACAAATATATATAGCAATGTTATAGTCCCGCCCACGTTGTTGCATTTAACTTTGTAGCAAAATAACAATATCACAATTATAGAGATAATTTTATGATAAAAGCGTTAAAAATTGGATTACTATCATTGGGCTTCATCAGTATACTACCAAGCTACGCTCTAGCAGAAGATTGTGGGTGTGCGATGCCACAAACTCCTGAGAGTACACAAGCTCCTGAGAATAAGTTTTATGTAGGAATTGAAGGCGGAGCATCTATGCCGCTAAAACAAAAATTTGATATTAAGGATAAGGAAAGCGGCCTAAAATCTAAAGCTAAGCTTAGCCGTTCTGCAATGTATGGTGCTATTGTTGGATATAAATTCTACCCAGAGATGGCTTTTGAATTAGCTTTTCAGCGCAAACCTTTGTATAAAGCGAAAGTAACAACTCCTGCAACTACATACCAAGCTCCTGGCATTACGCTCGCTGTGCCTTCTGCAAGCAACACAGTTAAAATTACTTCTGATATATATATGGCTGGGATAACTTATAATTTGGCTCAAGTTGGCGCTCTAACTCCTTACATAGGATTTGATGCTGGCGTTGCTCGTGTTAAAGCCAAAGGCGCTTCCATAAAAGCTCCCATTGCAACTCCTGTAGGCGTAGTCATTCGGGAAGTTATGGAAATTAAAAAAACATCATGCACAGCTCCTGCTTGGCAGTTAACTCTTGGAGCTTCAACTCAAGACCTAATACCAAATACTCAGCTTTATATGGCTGCTAGAGTACAGGCTATCCATAACGTTAAATTAAAATATTCTATGGACGGCGGTAACACCAAAACCTTCAAAAAGACTCTTGGAGTTGGAGAGGTTGTTCTTGGTATGACTTACGCACTTCCTTTCTAAGACTCCTATCTATAATCCTAATGCCATATCTGGCAAAGATATATCCCCGCAAAAACGGGGATATATCTTCCCCTCCTTAAAATACCAAGCTTCCGAAATATATAATAATTTAGAATACCTATAATTACCAAAGCGCAGTATAATAATCTTGAGTTGGTAGAATTTTCGTTATATTCTAAATATTTAATGGTTGTTTGGATGGGAAGAATATTAGTCGTTGAAGACAATGAGCTAAATTTAAAGCTATTTTGCGATTTACTATCCCTAAGAAATCATCAAGTCATGCATTGCAGCGAAGGTAAAGTAGTAGTAGGCATAGTGGAAAAAGAAAGGCCAGATCTGATCCTTATGGATATCCAACTCCACGATACCGTCTCTGGACTAGACGTAGTTAGCATGTTAAAAAACAATCCTTCTACTGAGCATATTCCGATTATTGTTATCACTGCCTTCGCTATGAAACACGATGAAATCAAGATAGCTAAATCGGGATGCGATATGTATCTCTCTAAACCCGTATCCATAGATAATTTTTTTGCCGCAGTTCTAAAATATGTCAACTGATCAAAAAATTATCATATATACAGATGGAGCCTGCTCTGGCAACCCTGGACCTGGTGGCTGGGGGGCATATCTTGTATATAAATCTCATCAAAAAGAAATATATGGCATGGAAGCTCATACCACCAATAACCGCATGGAAATTATGGCGGCAATTAAAGCGCTAGAAGCACTAAAACAACCCTGCGATGTAGAGCTATATACAGATAGCGTATATTTAAAAAATGGTATCACTACATGGATACATAACTGGATAAAAAAAGACTGGCGTACAGGGAAAAGCCTGGTCAAGAACGTAGATTTATGGCAGACTTTGTACCAATACTCTAACAAGCATAATATTGACTGGCATTGGGTAAAAGGTCATAGTACTAATAAGGGTAACCAAGCAGCAGACAGACTGGCTACGCAGGGGAGAGATGAAGCTAAGAAGAGTATGAATATTCAGGAATAATTATGTCAATGTTAGATAGTATATGGATAAAAATTACAAGTAGCTTTATGGGCGCTGATGAGCATGGTAATCGCTATTTCGAATCCAAGAGCAAAGATTATTTAGGTAGAAGGCGGAGGTATGTGTTATATAAAGATCGGGCAGAACCTTCCTCAGTACCTCCTGCGTTGCATGCTTGGCTGCATTATTTAACAAATGACTTTCTTGACGAAAATACGCATTATGCTTGGCAAAAACCTCATGCCTCGAACGCTACTGGAACTAAAATGGCATACGATCCTTTAGATCACAAGATTCGCGGAAAAGTTTCTGCAGACCACGTATCTTGGAGTCCAAAGTAAGAATAGTATCATTAAGCGGAAAATTCGGCCTGGAAAAGCAATTTTTATAGGCACTGCGCTCTTAAATATGATAGTATCCTTCGAAGAGTAAAAACTTAAACATAATGCCTTAGCTTAATTGGAGATTAGTATGAATCAGAATATTATAGAAACAATGATTGGATTTATAGTGCTAGGCATAGCGCTTACATTTTTCGTCTTTGCTTATACGACAGGTGGTAATACGAATTCACATAAAGGATATACACTGAAGGCAAATTTTCAATCTGCCGAAGGTATAGTGCCCGGAAGTGATATTATGGTTGCTGGGATTAAAATTGGCTCAGTGACAAAACTTACGCTAAATCGTGATACATTTTTCGCTATGATGGAGATGAGCATAAATGATGATATTAAGCTTCCTACCGACTCCCAAGCAGCTATCGTAAGCAGCGGATTCTTGGGTGGGAAATTTGTATCTATAGTACCTGGTGGAGATTCAGAAGATCTAAAGCATAATGATCAAATCAAACTTACTCAATCCTCTGTAAATATGGAGTCTTTGATAGGGAAGTTTATGTATTCTTATGGTAGTAGCAAGCATTAACTAAGCGACGCTTGCTTGAAATACATATTAACCCCCGTCAGTCCGCAGAGCTGAGTGACGGGGGGGGTGTTACCACGCTATATTCGAGGCCCCCATCCTAACGGTCCTGGGATGCCCCGGAACATCTTTTTATCACTTCAGATTTTTCTTGGATTGTTACACGCGCGGCTCAAAGTGATGCCTACTGATGTATGGCAAAAATTCTTTGCTTTGCTCTATAGAGGAGAGGGATATCTGCGCAGCGAATCAAGCGATAACTAAGCCGCTACTTTATCTTTGAGAATTTCTACGAGCTTTAAAATTGCATCATCACGCGATATGCTCTCTAGTACAGCAAGTTCGCTAGCTAAGCGATTCATCGCAGATTCGTATATTGTACGCTCGCTATAAGACCTATCGCTATCTATGTTTTTATAAAGATCGCGGACAACTTCGGCAACTGCTACTATATCGCCAGAATTAATTTTGCCTTCATATTCTTGAGCACGACGGCTCCACATCCTGTTTCCAATTTTTGGCTTGCTTTGTAAAGCTTCATAAATCTTACTAACATCAGATTGATTAGACAGAGCTCTAAGGCCAGAAGTAGCGGCTCTTCCAACTGGAACCCGTAGCACCATTTTATCTTGCGGAAATGATATAGCGTATACTCTGAGCTCTACTCCACTAATCGATTGTGTCTCGATATCTATTATTTCTCCCACGCCGTGTGATGGATAAACAACTTTTTCGCCAACAGTAAATGCTAAAGTCATAGTCATAAAGCCCTCATCCTAGATCAATAAAATCGACCTAAGCATTATAGCATATTTTGGGCTTAAAACAAAGGAGAAACTTGTATCGATAGATTTGCTCTCCACTATCTAGAGAAAGCTCATTAGCTTCCAAAGAGGCCCGACTACTAGATGGAATCCATAGGCCATTAAATTACATATTATAATTGGAAGAAATAATAGCATATACCTTGCCGACTGAAGCTCTTCCTTTATTGTAAAGCGTAAACGTATCCACCATTTTGTAGACTCCGTAGATAACTCCGTTTTATTGCAGAATATATAGACTACTTTAGATAAGTATATGCCAGTCATGATAGATCCAATAACTATCATAACAACCGCAGGGATATTATTTGCACTATGTGCCGCAGATATAAGAGCATCTTTCCCTATTCCTCCGGCGACAAAAGGAGTGCCAATTAGGGATAAGCTAGCTAAGATGAAAAGTATGACGCTCCCTGGCATTAAATATATTAACCCCCTTAGATCTTTTAATTCACTTGTTTTTTGAAAGAGATATATGTTTCCAGCAATAAAAAAGAGCGAAATTTTAGCAAGTGAGTGTGCCAATATACAGATTATAGTCGCTTTTACACCTTCTTTAGAAAGTAGAAAGACCCCTAACAAGCATATAGAAAGCTGGTTTATCGTAGAATACGCAAGTAACTGCTTAATACTCGTGGAATTAATAGCCTTTATACCTCCATACAGAATAGTTACGGTGGGAATAAACAAAAGCCAAGTATTGATAGAAATATCCGGTTTTATTTCGTAAAAAAATAACTTACATATTACAAATACTCCAGTATTCACAATAGCTACCGCATGCAGTAATGCACTTACAGGATGCATAGCAACCATTGCAGCAGGAAGCCATGTATGAAAAGGCACAATAGCCGCTTTAGAAACACCAAAAATACAAAGCACAGATAGAATTATAGCTTCGTTTTGCGAGATATTCTCAGCAAAAGTAATGTATATAGCAGATGGCAAAAACAATAGTAATGAAGGGTATAGTAAGGGCCTTAGATACTTCTCTAGTGACCTGTAACACTTATTATAAATAAGAGGGGCTGTGCATATTGTAAGTATCTCATAAAAAATAAAAGTTGTTAGAATATTTCCAGACATAGAGATAAGGCTAGACATCACTATGCAAGCTGAAATTAAAGACTGCGCCACTCTTTGGCTGTATTCAAGGTATTTAAAATACCCATAGCTGTATATAATTGAAATATACCAAAGCAAACCTAATAAGCTTAAAAATATCAATCCTATGGGCTCTAGGTGGAATTTTAGTTTAAGCCTACCAAGATCTAGTAAAACAAAACTAGTCTCTCCTACCTGGATATAAAAAATACCTAAAATAACGATAGAAGCTATATAGAAAGTAGCCACTAAGAGCATAGGCACAAGTTGCTTGAGGCTGTTAGATGGAGTGATGAATGGAATTACTATATTCGCAGAACCTATAAATATAGTAAGAACATATATGTATTTGAACACGAAGGAATGGTCCATCGGCAAATCTCAAGAAATAATAGAACGAACGAGGAATAGATGGTGCCGAATGTCGGATTTGAACTGACGACCTACCGCTTACAAGGCGGTTGCTCTACCACTGAGCTAATCCGGCTATATACGCCCTTATAACTATACTTCATCATAAGGGTGAATTCAAGAATTGAAGTGAGTCGCTAACTTAAGCGACTTCTGCTTCTTTTTTAGGAGCTTTAGGCTTACGGCTTTTTTCTTGTAAAGCCATTTTGTTTTTTATCGCATGCGGTAATGTAACGCCCGCAGCTTCAAGAAACTTTGCTACTCTGTCTGTTGGTTTAGCACCTTGGCTAAGCCAATATTCTATTCTATCAACCTTTAAGGTAATTCTGTTTTCGTCTGCTTTGTTAAGCAATGGATTATAGGTACCAACTTTTTCAAGAAAATCACCGTCACGAGGCGCCGTTGCATTTGCTACGACTACTCTGTAATAAGGCTTCTTTTTAGCGCCACCTCTAGCCAAACGAATTTTTACTGCCATACACTCCCCTTAAACTTCAATCTTGTTGATAAATTAATAATAGAATTTATCTACTTTATTTTTTCTTCTTTGAACATTACATGCTTACGCACCTTCGGATCGTACTTCCTGAAGGATAATTTTTCTGTCTGAGTTTTTGGGTTACGTTGCTTTACAAGAAAATATCCTGTACCAGCTGTACTTGTTAATTTCACCAAAACTGTTTTTGTTTTTTTTGCCACTTTAAAGCCCGAAGCTATGTTTAATAACGCGTCACTCTACGTGAAAAAATCAAAGCCGTCAAGCCAAAATTACAGTGAACTTTTTAAAGTTAGCCATTTATGTATAACCTCAATATCTTTTACATCAAATAATGCGGGGGCATGTCCTGCATTTGCTACTCTATGGATATCAAAATCTCTTGTGCTCTGCATTTTAGCAATAGTACTACTCAGCAAAATATCTGAATTTTCCCCATGAATTAATAACAAAGGGTGTATTACTTTATGCCATATATACCAGAGATCTATAAAATTCTGATCATGATATCTTGAGGGCCTTCTCTCTTCCGACTTGCCCTCGAGCACTCTCGGGTCATAATGTAATCTATACTTACCGTCACTACGTAGAGCGATGCTATTCTTCGTTATATAGTCCCAATGAACATCCTCAGAAATGCCAAAATTTTTGAGGATCATCTTCATATGAACTTTCGCTGCATCTTCCGTGTCAAACACAGGATCAAGTCCAAGATATTTTTCCATACGAACTATAGTGGATTTAGGTATCTCAGGCCCAACATCATTAATTACGAGAGTTTTGATATATTTCCTATAATAAGTTGCAATGGCCATTCCAATCAGCCCACCCATGGAAGTGCCGACATAGTGCACAGATGGGATTCTGAGCTTTTTAAGTATATGAAGTATGTCGTGGATATAGGTGTGGTAATTGTAGTATTTGGCATTTTTAAACCACTCACTACTTCCACGGCCCGGCATATTTATTGAAATAACACGAAAATCTTTACTAAGAGCCTGAGATAAATAATCGAAGTCATGAGCGTTGCGCGAGATTCCATGTATGCATAAAGCAACCTCTTTGTTATTAGGATCTCCAAATTCCAAATATGACACTCTATGCTTTGGTACGATCTGAAGTTTTCTTATATTCCAATATGGAGAAATAGTGATGTTATGCTCTATCATTTAGAAATATCACCTTTATGAACATCACAGCCAAATTTAACGAGCTTTTTCATAACTTCACTCTCAAGTCCTTTTGGTACATCCGCTCTATCCATAATCCAATCTACGATATCTGCATCCGTTTGCATGAGAATTGTAGCGTAATCTTCGAGCTCTTTGTTCTCCATATTATGCAAAAACTGATCTGCGAATTTCCCTAGCAGCAAATCCGTCTCCTTACAACCACGATGCTTGCTTTGGTATAAGAGTTTTTTTACAAAATAAGGATCGATATCAGTCATTCGGGCTGCGCACTTTGAGACTTGCTTTGAGACTTCATATAATCCATCAAAGCCAAACAAATGGCGGATAATAGGAAGATCACGTGTATCGTTACAGCCCAAGTAATTTCTCTATCAGAGTAATCTTCGATATCCATAAATACCTGCAATAGATGAATAATAGATATCGCTATAATCGAGGCCGCAAGTTTAAGTTTTAGAGCTGCAAAATCCACATTTTTTTTCCAGTCTGGGTTGTCGTCATGATCGTTTAAGTCCATTTTGGATACAAAATTCTCATAACCTGAAAAAACGACAATTACTACAAGATTTGCAGCTAAAGAAAGATCAATCAAGGACAAAGCTCCGAGTATAACTTCTGTCTCACTTAAAGTTCCAATGTTTGATAGAATATGCCATAATTTTTTTGCAAAAGTTATAAGCAAAAGCATAAGAAAACTTGCAAGACCGAGGTACATTGGCGCAAGTAACCATCTGCTGGTAAATAATATGCTTTCTAAAAAATGCTCTATTCTGCTTCCTATATTCTTACTTATATTGATAATCCCCCTTGAGCTTCGCATCCAAAGCTTGCTCCCAAATCTCGCCATTTTTAAGCAAGCGCTCTTTGTTATACAAAAGTTCTTTATGCGTCTCAGTCGCAAATTCAAAATTAGGACCCTCGACAATTGCATCTACTGGACATGCTTCTTGGCACAATCCGCAATAAATGCATTTAGTCATATCGATATCATACTTAGTAGTGCGACGACTTCCATCTACCCTCTCTTCTGCTTCTATCGAAATTGCTTGAGCTGGACATATTGCCTCGCAAAGCTTACACGCAATGCATCTTTCTTCTCCGTTAGCGTATCGTCTTAATGCGTGCTCCCCCTTAAATCTAGGGCTGAGCTTGCTTTTTTCATATGGATAGTTAATCGTGACTTTGGGCTTAAATAGATAGCGCAAAGTCAGAAACATCCCGGAAGCTATCTCATATAAAAAAAAGGATTTTAAGTATTTTTTAAGCATATTTATCTCTATAACCAGCGGTACTTAGACTATACGGCATTTGGCAAGCTTCCGCTATATAGTAACACGAAACCCATCATCACCACCCAAAATAAAGTTAAGGGAAGGAAAAATTTCCAACCTATACGCATTAATTGATCATATCTGTATCTTGGCAGCGTCGCCCTGATCCACAAAAATATGAATAATAATATGGAGATCTTCCATAAAAACCATACTATCCCTGGGATAAATTTAAGGGCTTCTATATTAAATGGCGGGAGATATCCACCCAAAAAAAAGATCGTAGTCATAGCGCTGACCAAGATCATATTTGCATATTCCCCCAAAAAAAATAGGGCAAAAGCCATAGAAGAATATTCTACGTTATATCCAGCTACCAGTTCAGCTTCTGCCTCTGGAAGATCAAAAGGCAGGCGATTGGTTTCGGCAAGAACGGAAATAAAAAACACCACAGCCATAGGAGCCATGAGTAGCTCAATCCACCAAGGCCTATGGGCGCTAGCCTCTACTATATCAGTCAGATTCAAACTACCCGTAGTCATCAGAACTGTTACTATCACAAGACCCATGGAGACTTCGTATGAGATCATCTGCGCGGCAGAGCGCACGGCACCTAGGAATGCATATTTAGAGTTACTAGCCCAGCCAGCCATTATGATGCCATAAATTCCAAGCGAGGATATAGCCATAATGTATAGCACTCCGACGTTGATATCTGCAAGCACTAAACCTTTATCGAAGGGAATCACGGCCCATCCTATAAGACTCAAAACAAAAGTAATCATAGGAGCTAGGGTGAAGACTATTTTATCTGCATTCGTGGGAACAATAACTTCCTTGAATACTAATTTTACCGCATCTGCGATAGGCTGCAATAAACCGAATGGCCCTACGACATTCGGGCCACGCCTAAGCTGCATCAGGCCAATAACTCTGCGCTCCGCATATGTAAGATAAGCTACGCATAGTATTAGCGGTACTATTATAAGTATAACCTTCATCGCTATAAAAATAATGGGAAGGATAAACTGCGTTATTGATTCAATATTCATTGTAACATCTCATTCTAAGGATTTCATAGCACAAAGAGAAATTTTGATCCTTTTACTCCATCGCTCTCAGCCCATATACGCCCATTATGAAGTTCGACAATTTTCTTGCACAGAGTCAAACCCACTCCTCGCCCTCCTGCGTTAGATCGAGTTTTAGAGCTAACCGTTAAAAGTCCAAAAATATTATAAAGTTCAGCGAGAGGGATACCCACCCCCTCGTCTGCAATATAAAATTTTATCTTATGACCTGCTTCATTTATATCGCGTAATGTGAGTTCTATTTTTCCGCCTTTTGCATATTGAATAGCATTTATAATTAGATTGTCTATCACCCTAGAAATATAATATTTATTACACAGAACAGTTATATGATCGCCTAAATTCAAAACAAAGTTATAGTTATCTTGCTGACTTTTTTCTATATACAGCTTCTGACAAATATTCAGCCTTTCCTCAATAAGATCCGAGAGATCTACTTCTTCTTTGAGTATGTTATCCTTACCTTGAGCAGACAGTCTAGAAAGATCCACAAGATTACTAGCCCATGAGTGGAGTCTCTCAGAACTTGTAACTATATCATGTATCCCACCTTTGATTTGATTGTCACTGAGCTTTTCATAACCATACTCTAGTGCCTGAGCCATGGAGGTAATGCCAGTAATAGGCGTATTACTTTCATGCTCAATATTTCGAAGAAATTCGTTTTTCATTCCAAGTAATATGACTAGTTCATTTTTTTGAAAACCCAGAGTATCTTCAAGGTAACGAATTTTCTCAAAAAGCAAAGATGTAACATCCTCTTTCGGTTTAAAGAATATTACTACGGCTGCGCCAAGCAAGAGTAAGAGATACATAAAAATAGATGCCGTAGAATGAACTTCAGTAAGTTCTATCCCGTGTATAGGGGCATAATTTTGATACATAATAGATGCTAGATAAAACCCAAAGATCAGCATCAATGATCCCATTCTCCACCCAACGATAGTAAAAGCTACTACAGCATTAACAGTAAAAACAGAAAATGCGAGACCTTCAAAATGCGCAACCATTAGAAAGAATGCGCTAAAAAAGCCCAGCATATAGAATACAGCTATAGGCCACCATATTTGCACAATTAACTCTTTCTTTATGCTTGCTGGCCAAATAGGGTAAGATCCTATCATTGTACCCGTGACTAACATAAGTTGAAAGAAATGCATTAAAGTTCTAGTAGAATCATTGGCAAAAGCAGAGTCTGCTATATACATCGTAACTATGGTATAAATGATGCAATATATACCAAAGCCTGAATACATGAGCTCATTTGTAGGGGCAAATTTTTTAATAAAATTAAACAAATTAAAATCACGTATTTGTCTGCGGATATTATTTTTCCATAGCATCCTTTTTTGAATCTTCTGATCGAGCAAAGTACGGTCTTTCACCCCAACAAAACCGCCTTTTTGACGAAAGATATAGTGACTGCCCACAAGAAAGAGGAGATTAACGCACATAGCGATAACTATGCATTCCATCTTAATGCCAATGATTTTCCATATCACTACAGTAACAAAGCCAGCAGCCATCCCTGTAAGCACTGAAAATGCAGAGCTGCGGAATCCCAAAATAGTCATAATTAAAGGCACAGTAACAACTGGCATATAAAAACTTTGCGCGGCAAGGACAATGCTCAATATATCTGTTTTGGATAATGCAAGAACTATGCCAGCGATGCCAAGAAATATAGCAAATAACCTTGAAACTAATAACTCTTTTATAAATCCAATATTCAATTCCGCGCAGATATCATGAGCAAAAAGTACTGACGCGCTATTCATATGAGCGTCAGCCGTAGACATTGCAAGCGCCATAATGCCTATAATAATAAGTCCTTTAAGTCCGGTATAGCTATAGCTATCTATTATGTATGGTAATAACTGTCCCGGATCAAGTGTACTATCTACGCTAAATAAAAGAAATGGTATCCAGGCAGTAGCTAGCTTGATAAAAAATAATAAGCCCGCCGAAATAACGAATGCTTTTTGGATTTGTTTTAAGCTGCTACCGATCATAATCCGCTGCGCAAAAGCAGGCTCTAGACTAGGTACCATAAAATACAGCATCAGAGGCAGCATCTGCCAGAGCTCAGGGTTACGCCAATCTAATGCATGACTAATATTGAACTTTGGATTCTGCATGGCAGCTTCAAAGCTAAAGCCTGTAGTATGATTAAGAGCATGCCATATTAAAACTCCAACAAGAGGAATAGCAACTCCAAATGTTATGCATTGCAAAATATCTGCAAATGTTATCGCTCTGATTCCGCCAAAAGCTGAATATATAGTTACTACTATGCCTACCGATATCACAGCTACTGCAGAATCCACCCCTAAAAAATAGCCGAATATATACCCACAAGCTTTAAACTGCACAGCAATAATTCCAACAGCCGAGAAAGTTCCCGCTATAGCCACTACAAGACGTACATGTTTGTTATACAAATCCCCCATGGCTTCTGCTATGGACATTTTGCCCAAAAACTCTCCCATTCTGGGCGCAAAAATAAAAGCTATAAGGAGAAGCTGACAAACCCAAAAATTATACGCGATGACATAAAAAATTCCATCTGAGTAGACTTTCGAGAGCGTAATAAAAAACCCACTTCCGCTAGCCCATGTTCCTACAATAGTTGCGACAAGAGCGCCCGTTGTAAAATTCCTACCACCCAATGCGTAATCTTGAATTGTCTTTACATTGCGCCCATACATTAATCCTACTACGAGATTTAGCACTAAGTAGGTCAGAAATATACATACGTCTATGTCAAACTTCATGATGTCACTGCTCTTCTAACCTCTGTACATTTTGCCATGGTCACAGACGCGCGGCTGATAGGATCAGTCATATAAAAATTCATAGCTACTCTGCTTAAAGGTTTTGGCAAGATTTTACCGCTGGCTTCGATGAATCTTACGGGTTCCTTGCTTAAGGTACCTATACTCCGTAGCGCTGGTACTAACCCCGCTAATTGGTGCCTCAAAGAATCTAAGTCCTTAAACCCTAGATTGTACCCACATGCTTCCGCTAAATCTGCAATAATTTTCCAGTCAGCTCTTGCATCCCCTGGCGGCTCAACCGCAGCACGTGCTACTTGTACTCTGCCCTCTAAATTGATGTAAATTGCATCCTTCTCGGTATAAGCTGCAGAGGGAAGAACTACGTCCGCTATATTTGCAGATTTATCACCATGGTGACCTATATATACCACAAAACAATCACTCAATTTTGATACATCGATTTCGTCAGCTCCAAGTAAGAAGAGCATCTTAAGCTTACCTTCGGCCATTTGTTTTGCGGTTTTGCTTTTGTCAGTAGGTACAAATCCAATATCTAAAGCGCCTACCATAGATGCATGGTTGTGAAGGATATTTAAACCATTCCAGTCTTCGCGAAGTATATTGTATTTTTGAACAATAGAATGAACAAGACTTTGGATCTCGAGGCTATCAGAGCGCACAAGCACAGCATCACCAATAATAATCATTGGGTTTTTGGCTTCTTTAAGTTTTGCAGAGAATTCATGCTTCTCATTTGCGATATCAGAAAGAATACTTATGTCAGATCCAAGCTCTTCTATTTTATAAGTTTGGTCATCTACCCCCCCTACACGCGCAACTTTCATCTTGCCAGATCTCTGACACCTCCCAATTCGTACATTTAAAACCGGGGCAACTTCCCGAGGGTTTGCCCCGATCAAAAGGCATAGATCAGCGTTTTCAATTCCGGCTATTGTTGTATTGAAAAGGTAGTTTCCTCTGGCACTTAGGTCGAATTTATAACCAAACTGGTTAGCATCAATATTTTTAGACCCTAAGCTAACCATGAATTGCTTCATAGCATGCAATGTTTCGGCGTCGGATAAGGTGCCGGCGATAGCTCCAATTTCTTCGCCTTTCAAGCCCTTTAACTTTGAGCTAATAACCTCTAAGGCTTCTTGATAAGAGCTTTGCTTTAATGCGCCATTAATTTTAACATAAGGGCGGTCAATACGTTGGGCTTTAAGCCCATCATAAGAAAACCTTGATTTATCAGAAATCCATTCTTCGTTGACATCTTCATTGATCTTTGGGAGGATGCGCATTACTTCGAAGGACCGTGAATCTATGCGGATATTTGAACCCATAGCATCCATGACATCTATAGATTCAGTTTTTTTAAGCTCCCAATTACGCGCTTTAAAGGCGTAAGGTTTTGACGTCAGAGCACCTACCGGACATATATCTATCATATTACCAGACAACTCTGATGTTAGAGCTTTCTCCACATATGTTGTTACCTCCATATGCTCGCCCCTTCCTATTGCTCCCATTTCTTCGATTCCCGCAACGTCTTGGGCAAATCTTATACAGCGCGTGCAATGTATACAGCGAGTCATCTGGGTCTTGATTAAAGGCCCCATATATTTATCAGCCACTGATCGCTTATTTTCATGGAATCTATTTAGGGGCTTGCCATATTTAAATGCCTGATCTTGGAGGTCGCATTCGCCTCCTTGGTCACAAATAGGGCAATCTAGAGGATGATTGACTAAAAGAAACTCCATCACTCCCGCTCTAGCTTTTTGAATTTTTGGAGTATTGGTACGTACAATCATGCCTTCAGTAGCCGGCATAGCGCAAGATGCAACAGGTTTTGGAGCTTTTTCCACTTCCACAAGGCACATACGGCAATTGCCAGCAATAGCAAGCTTTTCATGGTAGCAAAAGCGAGGTATTTCAACGCCAGCTAGCTCGCATGCCTGGATCACTGTTATTCCCTCGGGAACAGTTATTTCTTTGTCGTCTATAGTGAGCTTAGGCATTGTGTCTCCTTGGTTCTTTAAGGACAAGTATACTTATCTTTCCTACCTCAAATACTCTCCTCTTTCAAGGATGAGGTAATAACTTCCAGAACTATTTTAATGAATTTTGTAAAAATAATACTGCTTTATATTATAATCGTTTATCTTCCGTCTTGGTTAAAGTTTTTAAACTCTATAAGAAAAAATTCATTTGGCTGTATCCGCTCTTTTAACCCAAGTTTATCTATATCTTTATTTGCTAAGCTTTTTAAGTACTTGCCCTGCGCAATAACTGTCCTTGTGCCAGTTGGTATCTTACTAAATAATGCGTGAGAAAAAACCATAGGGTATGCCATGTCGCCAAGGATCATACTAATTGGCGTGTTATTGCTTTCAGTATCGTATATCACTTTCCCGTCTATCTTACTAATTTTTACATCGAAAGTTGCACGTTCACTGCAAAGATACGGCAATTGATAAGCCATCTTGTCATCAAAAATCCGAACTTCACTAGGTGGCATAAATACTTTAGGGAGTATATCTCGTAATGTAACTTTTACTTTATAGTTTAAGCTCGGCTCTTTATTAGGCCCGCGAAATTTTGGATTATCGTATGCATATTTTGCAGAAGTGACACCCTCTCGTGTTTGGCCTATATGCATACCAACTATAATATTTTCAAGCGCTGGGATTACCTCACCCCTACCTAGTTGAATCATTTTACTTCCTTCATCCACTATAATATCATTCATAGTAGTAATTCTATAATCTATTGCCGCCATAGCCCCACATGAAACCGGCCCTTCTTTTCCCTCTCCCGTGGTATTAATTCTAAAGATTCCCTCTACTAGTTTTGCGCTATCGAAGGAAAATCCTGTATCACTTCCGGTAATCGGTTTGTTAACGGGTTGGATCATATTTTCAAAAAACGTTCTACCCTCCGGGGTCTTTAAAATATTAATTAGAAGTTTGGATAATGATTTTTCTAAAAAACTTCCTTCGGGCTCTAAGTTCTGCTCTGGCTGGTTATGTCCTGTATTAGGCTCTACAGTTGCCACTTCTTGTTTCGCCGCAGCAGCCGTTTTATTGGATGAATATTCAGTCATTTTGGCATTCATAATTTGATATATCATTGCCGCTGCTATGATAAGGGTAAGAAGTTTTTGCATATTTTCCTTAAATTCTGGAGACTTAAATTCTGGAGATAGGACTATAGTATTTTTATTGATGTATGTTTCTACCACGCTAAGTTTTTCTAGGCAATAATCTTGACATCTTTGATGACGTTATTTTAACTATTCTGAGGCTTCATCCTATCTAGAGCTGAGGTGTGAGCTTTTTACATATCCCTACTGGAAAATACTAGGATGTTTTGTTCTGGAGTAAAATACTAGTACCTAGCCACGTCCGAAGCTAGTACTTTGTTTCAATATCTTGTTTAAGGTAGGATTGATGAGCGCTAAAATGAAAAAATCTTCAGTATGTATTATTCTTTTTATGGCTTTTATGCATAACGCATATGCTACTGAGCGTGTATATAAAAATAGATTGAATACATGCACTCCTACCAAGGAAGTAATTAATAACTATGAGCCTATAGTTTTTCAGCCAAGCAACAATCTTCTACACAAAGCTGGCTTAGCTCCCATTTTTTGTGGAGAGAAGATGTTGCTCAAAGGCAAAGTGCTTGATAAAAACTGCGTCCCAGTATCGGATGCCAAAATATATGCTTGGCAGGCCGGATGTGACGGAAAATATCCGTACAAACCACTCAGAAAATCTGTAAACCAATCTCATATTAATCTTGAGTCAGCCTCAAGTTTTCAAGGATCCGGTACCGCGACCTCGAACAATAATGGGGAATTTCAATTTATCACAATTCGCCCTACTTCTTCCTCTAAGATCAATATTAGGGTAGAGCATATGCTCTTAGGAACTATACAAACAGCCTTTGCTCCTACTGACAATGGATGTGGGTGTGAAGCCAGTGATGTTTATGATGTCACTATAGTTATGGATAAAGTGGATTTACACAGAAGATACTAACCAGAAGCATATCCCAATTCTCGTTTTAAATATCCTTATCAATTTAGCGAGACTCACCTGTGCTCACCTATTCATATAAGCTGCGCAGCTTCGCTCTTAAATTAATAAGTCTAGTTTAATTTGGGATTTGGTATCAGAGGTCTGCTTTTTTTAGAGTAAGGACGGGATATTTTATCATCACGAGAAGAGTGTGGTAATCCAGGGAGTTAGTACTGGATTACCTTGTTCTCTAAGATCCTCAAATAAGATCCTCAAAAAAAAGAAGTAGTTAATTCAAAGAGATTACATTCCGGCAGCGGCTGCAACTTCAGCCGCAAAGTCTTTTACTTCTTGCTCTATACCTTCTCCTAGTTCGAACCTAGCAAAAGCCTTAAGAGTCACCGGAGCGCCTAGTTCTTTTGCTGCGTTTGATACTACTTCGCTAATTTTTGTCTTACCATCAATAACAAAAACTTGCTCTAGCAATACAGACTCTTCATAAAATTTACGAATCCTTCCTTCCACCATTTTTTCAATGATATTATCAGGCTTGCCTGAAGCTCTAGATTGCTCAAAGAAAATATCGCGCTCACGTTTCAATGCTTCAGGATCAACGCTTTCTATATTCAGAGCTTGCGGCCTTGTAGCTGCGATATGCATAGCTATTTGCTTGCCCATAGAAGTTAGTTTTGCTTTATCTCCTGTAGATTCAAGAGCAACGATTACCGCTATTTTACCAAGGCCATCTGCAACTGCATTATGGACATATGATGCAACTACGCCATCTTCCACTTTAAGTACAGAAACACGACGCAGACCCATATTTTCGCCAATAGTTGCTATATGTTCAACTATCTCCTCTTGCGCTGTTCTACCAGATGGCATTGTAGCTTTTTGAAGAGACTCGACATCGCCAGCTTTCAAAGCAAGCTTTGCTATGCTTGATACAAGACCTTGAAACTTATCGTTACGAGCTACAAAATCTGTTTCTGAATTGACTTCTACTATAGCACCAATTGTACCGTCAACAGCAGCCGCAGTAAGCCCTTCGGCTGCAACGCGGCCAGCTTTTTTAGCGGCAGCAGAGAGGCCTTTGGTACGTAGCCAATCAACTGCAGCTTCGAAATCACCGCCTGTTTCTGTCAGAGCTTTTTTGCAATCCATCATGCCAGCGCCGGTTTTCTCGCGCAAATCTTTTACTGATGCAGCTGTAATCATTATTTATCTCCTTCTGATGTTGTAGCAGTATTTTTGTCAGACTCCATAGCCTCTACAAATTCTTTCTTAGCTTCTGCGTCATCTACGCCTGATGCTTTCGATACTTTATTTGAAGCCTTCATCTTGGAAACTTTAGATGTAGAGTATTTGTCTTTATCAGATACATGAGCAGAACTGCCAATGTCTACCCCAGAAGCTGCGAGAGATTCTTCAATACCAACAAGAGCAGCACGAGCAAAATAATCAGCATAAAATCTGATCGACCTTATCGCATCGTCATTTCCAGGAACTGGATAAGTAATATCATCAGGATCAGAGTTTGTATCTACTACTGCTATGATCGGAATATTGAGCTTAAGAGCTTCTTGCACTGCTAAATGCTCTTTATTTGTATCGATGATAACAAGTAAATCAGGCTTTCCGCCCATATTTCTAATACCCGCAAAGGCGCGGAGAAGTTTATCTCTTTTACGAGAAGTTTCTAAAATCTCTTTCTTTGTGTGAGAAGCAGCAGTTTCTTCATCGGCTAGGATTTTTTCTAGCTCTTCGAGAGTCTTAATAGACTTCGAAACTGTACCCCAATTTGTTAATGTTCCACCAAGCCATCTATGGTTTACATAGAACTGCCCACATTTAGCAGCATATTCGGAAATGATATCTGTTGCTTGGATTTTAGTACCAACAAAGAGTACTCGTCCGTTGTTTTTAACTACTTCGTAGATCTTTTTCATAGCTACTTGCATTAGCACAGAAGTGTGCTGCAAATCTATGATATGTACATCATCGCGTACGCCATAAATATATGGGGCCATTTTAGGGTTCCAACGCGCAGCCTTATGGCCAAAGTGGATACCCGCATCTAGCAGATCGCTAATATTAATTTTTGGTAGTTTAGACATAAAGTTAATCCTTATAATTGTTAGTTAATCCTCCGCAAAGCCTTGCTCGTATCAACTACGAGACCAACACTAATCTTTGCGTGCGAAATATCGAAAAGCACTTATCGGCATTACAGCTTATGCGATTCGTACATCTCCTCCGAAGCTTATAATATAATTAATGAATTTTTTCAAGAACTAAAGTCTCAATGAATGGTAAGCGGGCGTTGTATTAATGTGACTCTTGTTGCGTAATCCTCATAACTCTGGTCAATAGAGTTTGTACGAAGCATGTGATATCAACTAAATTCAAACTACAAATAGCTTTCGTAATTTGAGTGTATAATGAGTAAACAATTTGCCTCGACTAGTACTAGACTTGCGATGGCCACTGATGTATTTAGCGCTACTAGATCATCTATATTAACAGGGGCGCGGAAGATGAGCAGCATGCAAAGATCCGCGAAGGAGTCTACCAGCCAATTTATTGGCGCTGCTAAAAACCCTATCTTAAAAAGACTCTATAATGCCTCTGTTAAAACCGCCGAGCAAATGAAAACCGATGTTAAGGGGGTAAGAGATCTGTACACTAGTAAAATACAAATAGCTTCAAAACTTGCTGTTGCTCAAGGATTTTACACAGGCTTTACGAGCGCAGATGCAACTATTGACAAACCAGAATATGCCTCTATGCAGCAGGAAGAAGTTGCCAGAGATCAACTATGGGAGAATACCTTTGGTGCGTCACTACATTCCATACATAAAAATTTCGACTCGCTTCTGCACGGTGCGGAGGAAGTATTCCAAAAAGCAAATTCCAAAACATCTGGTAGAGCGGAAGGTAGTATACAAAGAGCGCAACCTGCTCTTGCTGGAGCATTAGGAATGCTGTCTGCTTCATCTAATACCGAACATCGTGGCATGGCAGAAGCTATAACTCATGTGCTTACTGCCGCACTACCTAATGCTATTGCTCATACTGCTTATGACGCAGCGCTTATGGCGGGAAAAGTGACAAGACACACTCCTCAGCTCGCTCAAAGTATCGTTGAATCTTTGAAAAAACATCAAGAAGCTAATCCAGGATTTGTCCCTATCTTACATGAGTCTAGCCGTAGTATGGGCAGAGGGGGGTAGATAATTAATGTGAATAATGAATCTAATCCAAATGAAGAGGAAGTTGATATAGCTAACGCTATTTTGATAGCTGATGAATGCAATCAATTCATTATGGATACATATATTAGCGCTTCTGCAGTGCCTCTTGGGTATAATGCCTTAATTTCTACTATGCCCACAAAGATCGACCAGAGCGGTTTTCAACGCATGTTAGATCTATCTACAAAAGTCCCAGAGGAATACAAGTCCGTTGCAGAGAATGTCAAGGAAGCACTCGGTCTCCTTAGAGAGATTCACACTGCCTACCCAGAAGTAGAGCAATACTCACTGATGAGCTTAACCGGTGAGATGTTATTACATTCAAGCTATCTCTTGGAAGAGACCGAAGGAGATGCAGAACATCGTATTCGCTAAGCTTGTTATTCCCTCCATAATATAAAAATTTTATCCTTTCTTCGTTGAGAATTCTCTTGTAATGTTCTATATCAGATACAGCGTTATTAATTTATAAACTGCATATCATGATTAAACACATTTATATGTATAGAAACTTACCTAATATACTCACAATGCTTCGCATTGCTGTGATACCAATAATAGTACTAACGTTTTATTTTGATGATGTTATCTTCGCGCATCGCCTAGGTGCTGGACTTTTTGCCCTTGCTTGCTTTACAGATTTTTTAGATGGATATTTAGCTCGTAAATTTAATATACAGTCAGATTTCGGCACTATGCTGGATCCTGTAGCAGATAAACTGCTTGTAGGCAGTGTGCTTATTATGTTGGTGAAATACGGCAGAGCTCAAGAAATACCTAGTTTGCTTATTATGGCAAGAGAATTCTTAGTAGCCGGGCTTAGAGATTTTTTGGCACAGATACGGGTAAGTGTTCCTGTATCAAATCTTGCAAAAGCGAAAACAGCTGTGCAAATGATAGCCTTAATGCTTTTAATGCTAGGATCTAAGGGTTCTGGCTTCGTATATATGGATCTTATAGGGCAAATATGTCTGTGGGTAGCGGCTATACTTACTCTTGTAACTGGGTATTCATACTGCAAGGTCTGTAAGGATATAGTGTTTTAGGGCTCATGCGCTTTATCCAATCTAAACTATCTATATTGCAAAGAGTAGCGAAACGCATATTATAGTAACCTTCGTAATTAATTATCGGCATAAACATGACAGAAGATTTAGCCCTCAAAGAAATAGACAATATAGTTAAAAATAATCCCGTAGTATTATTTATGAAAGGTACATCTGATTTTCCTCAATGCGGATTTTCTGGGGCGGTGGTATCTATATTCAAAAAAATGGGTGTAAGTTTTAAGGATATAAACGTACTTGAAAATATGAGTCTGCGTGAAGCTGTAAAGAAATACTCGGATTGGCCAACTATACCTCAACTTTATATAAGAGGAGAGTTTATAGGAGGATGCGATATAACTCGAGAGCTTTATGAAAATGGCGAATTAGAAGAGTTATTAAAGCACCCTAAATAATCACGCTCCACTGATATAAGATACAATGAACAGTAGAAGACTTGCAAAAGCTATCAGCGATTCTGGATATTGCTCGCGCAGAGATGCGGAGAAAATCATTCTCCAAAACAGGGTAATGGTGAATGATACACTTGTGCAAACGCCAGCCTTCAATGTTAGTGATGATGATTTCGTTACCGTAGATGGGAGCGCCATTTCTAAGCCTGAGGCTACAAGATTATGGATATATCATAAGCCAGTAGGCCTTGTAACGACGCATAGCGACCCTCAGAATAGACCAACAGTTTTTCAAAGCCTTCCAAGCGGTATGCCTCGAGTTATTTCCGTGGGTAGACTTGATCTAAATAGCGAAGGTCTTTTGCTACTGACAAATTCAGGAGAGTTTGCCAGAAAGCTAGAGATGCCATCTAATAAATATAAACGAATATATAAAGTGAGGGCTTTTGGGGAGTTTGAGATGAAAAAACTCGAAAGCATCACAAAAGGCATTAGAATAGATGGCGAGAATTATAATCCCGTGAGTATAAAACTTATCAAGCACTCTAG
This sequence comes from Pseudomonadota bacterium, assembly GCA_040389305.1. Lineage (GTDB taxonomy): Bacteria > Pseudomonadota > Alphaproteobacteria > Rickettsiales > Rickettsiaceae > JAZKAD01. The sequence goes on from JAZKAD010000048.1 coordinate 32,268, forward strand.
AAACAGCTGGTTTGAAATGGTTCTTTGCGAGGGTAAAAACCGTGAAATTCGCAAAATTTTTACTCATTTTGGTCTTACTGTAAATCGCTTAATTCGAACATCTTACGGACCATGGAACCTCGGGGAATTGCCAGTAGGCGAGGTAAAGGAAGTAAAGGTATGACGAAATCTGGAACTTAGTATTACACAAAGTTATCAGAATAACTCTTTTTGATAACTTTACGCGCTGTAGGTTCTATTACTTCATAAGACATGTTATTTGCATCAGCAAAAGAAATGGCAGATTCGAGATTGGGGAATGTCATTTTCACCTCTTGCATCATATCTTTGGAGGACGTCCATCCCATTACAGGATCTATGGAGCGCTCATGGGCATTTGGAAGATATTCAAGCACCCAACCCCCAGAATGCATACCCGACTGCATCGCGGTTTTAGTGGGGCGATATATGCGAACTCTCTCCATAATTAGCTCCTCTTGTGTAAAAACGGCTGAAACTCAAGCATCACTGCTTGATACAGCCTTTTTTTAAACGGAATAATAAGGTCACTCATAGATTCTCGATCAATCCAACGCCAATCTTCAAATTCAGGGTGCTCGTTATTGAGATTGATATCACTATCACTTCCTGTAAATTCTATCAAAAACCACTTTTGTTTTTGTCCTTTATAGCTGCCATTCCATAGTTTAGGTATTAAAAACTTAGGAAGATCATAGCTGTACCAATTTTTACTTTCGGCGATGATATTACCAGAGCTAGATCCTATCTCCTCCTCCATCTCCCTGAAGACAGCGCGACTTGGGGTCTCACCAAGGTCAATACCGCCTTGTGGCATTTGCCAAGCTTCAATTTTAGTGTCTATTCTTTTACCAACGAAGATTTGGTTTTGACGATTGATTATCATCATGCCAACACCTAATCGATATGGTAAATCTTGAGTATAAAAATCTTCGGAAGACTTCATGCTATACCTAACTTCCACGTAAAGAGGAAACTGGCACAAGCTCTATCCCATGCTCTATTAAACTTGGAATCCACTCGAGCAATAAGTTAATAGTCACAGGATAGCTTTGCGCGTAACACAGAACATTGCCATGTAATTTTGCCAAAGCGATAGCCTCTGCTAGGCTGCTTTTAATACTCGCAGGGCTTGGCTCTTCATCAATTGTGAGACTGCTGAATAATACGTTTGGCTCTTTAGTAAGCGCGGTATTATCTCTTTTCTCTCCTAAAACTAGTAGTAATTTTTTGCCATTTATCATTTCTATTACAGGAGCTATAGCTATAGGGTTCTTAGTAAACCCTTCGGATGGCGCAGCATATACTCCCGTATATCCAGTAAATCCAGAAAGCAATCTGTTTATATTTGTTATATTTTCATCTGAGCTTTTTGCTGTTAAAAGCGATAATTTCCCTGGATTAATGGATGAGTCTGTCTGTTCAAAGGGGATATATAAGAATATTTCATGACCTCTTTCTGCTGCTTGATACAAAAGAGGTTTCATTGTTGTAGTATAGGGGTAAAAACCGAATCCTACTTCCACTGGTAAAATAAGAGACATTTGGGTGGCGCGTTTGCTAAAACCTAAGTTAGTAAGGAGTATAGCTATTTTAGGAGAGCCTGATGGAGGCGCGATTTTTGGTACTGGTTTAATATTGGCCAGATAATCCGCCTCCAAACTAGATGCTTCCTTACCTATATTCGATAAACTAAAACTGTAATATTGCAAAGACTCAATACTATCCTGGATAAGACGATTCCTAAGGCTGTAGATGCCCCATATAGTTACTATCACTAAAGCTAGTAGCAAAAGTATATTACCTATAATGAGGCTGGTTCTTAAAAATTGACGTCTTTTTCTATCTTGAATCATCTGTTATTTCTTTTGAAGACCCGTTAAATTTAATCCCAAGATAAGGTCATAGGCTCTAGAATACTGATAATCCTTATGGTACATTTCGGACATTTCTATAGCTTTTGCGTCTTTTTTGATATCATCCTTGACGGTTTCTTCTACCTTGGATTTATCAGAAAGCTTGACATCTTCCTTCTGCGGTTTATCATCGTTTTTTAGATAATTTTTAAGCGAAGCTTCAGAAAATTTCTTATCTTCACCCAAAGCCTTAGGATATTCGACTTTAGCTTGCTCTGCAATGATATCAGGAGTGATTCCTTCTGCTTGGATTGATCTTCCTTGAGGGGTGTAATATTTCGAGGTAGTGAATTTCATGCCAGAGCTATCTCTACCTCGTATCAAACTCTGCACAGAGCCCTTTCCAAATGATTGCGTTCCGAGTATTACGGCTCTTTTGTAATCCTGCAAAGCGCCGGCAACAATCTCTGATGAAGAAGCAGATCCTTCGTTTATTAAAACTACAAGCGGAACGTCAGGAGCCTTGGCTGCAAATTTACTCGCAGAAAAACTAGAATTGCTAGATGCTGTACGCCCTTTAGTAGTTACAATAACGCCAGAATCAATAAAGTATTCGCTGATTGCTACGGCTTGCTCTAAAAGCCCACCTGGATTATTACGCATATCTAGGATAATACCTTTAATAGGCTTTTTAGCCTCAGAGATCAGGGTCTTCATAGCTTTTTTAAGCTCGGACGTTGCATGCTCGTTGAATGTCACGAGCCTAATATAGGCTATGTCTCCATCCAAGTTATATTTTACAGCTTTTATTTTAACAATGCACCTAGTCAGTTCATAATCTTTAGCTCTATTTTCGCCCTCACGCAGTACACTTACTTTTACAACAGTCCCAGGCTCGCCTCGCATGGCTTTAACAGCTTTATTATAACCAAGGGAATTAACAGTCTCCCCATTTATTGCTATAATATAGTCTCCTGCCTTAATTCCGGCTTTCTCAGCTGGCAAATCATCGATAGGCGAGATAACTTTAATCACCCCACCCTCATACACGATCTCAACTCCTATACCACCGAACTCTCCTTTGGTATAATTCGCCATGTCTTCGAATTCTTGCGGAGTAAAGTACGTAGAATGTGGATCAAGAGAGTTTAGCATACCGTTAAGAGCGGCATCTATCATCTTTTGCTTATCCGGCTCTGTTACATATTCCTTTTCTAATCTTTCAAAAACTTCTTGGAATTTTTTATAGTAAACTTGGTTACCAGATGCATTTTCCGCATAGGCGTTGCAAGAAAGCAGGAGAAGAATGGATAAAATTATTTGCTTCCGTAATAACATGCGTACATGCTCCTAATTAATTCGTGGCTCAAAATGTTATCTAAGGCACAAGCCAAATGCTAACGTAAATCTTCGGAAAGTAAAATCTACGTTTTTTTCTTTAAATCTTCTATAAGAACTCTGATTCCACTGCTTCCAATGATGCTACCGAACTCCGCTTGCTGCGAGCTAATCATGCTTACTCCTTCGGTTACAACATCAAAAACTTTATACGGATCTTGCTTATTCGCACTACGTCTTACAAGATAATGTACAGATATAGGATCTTGGTCTAATTTATTAATAGTAGTTTTTACTACATACTCATCATCGGATAGATGATACACGTTTTTAACTACTACAGCCTCACCTTTATAGCTTCTCACTGCGTCAGCATAAGTATTGACTAGGTATAACTTATATACCTGTAGAAAGTCTTTTAGGTCTTTGTCCTTCATATCACGTCTATTGCGCCCTAAAACAAATTTACCCATCCAGTCAAAATCTAGATTAGCCTCTAATAAATCACGAGCCTTTTGTACTTTTTGCGACTCAGTCAATTGAGTGCTTTTAGTAATAGAAAAAAAGGAATTCATCAGATTATCGACAAATCCCCCGATATCTTTGTCCGCAGCATAAGATGGAGATTGGAAGGCTAAAAGCAATACGAATAAGCGGAAAATATTGGATTTAAACATAGGTAATACCATTTTTAATAATAAATTCTTTTGCATTTGTGGTTAGCTGGGTAGCGTAGCGATTTTTCCCTAGCTTGATGACTACTGCTTCTAATTGTAGTATAAGGATCTGACGAATTTTTTTCTACATAATCAGTAAAAGGCATAAACTCAGCGCGCTTTTGTACAAAAGTTGTTGCAGTAAGAGCGAGTTTGAAGTCTTTATGCATTGCATATTTCACAGGATTAAGAGCGTTATTCAAGATTGGTGCGTCTAAAACATCTCTCATACTTGAACCACCAAATATAGGCAATACTATGTACGGCCCAGGCTGCACACCGTAATGCGCGAGCATACTACCGAATGTCTGTGGGGGAGTCTTCATGTCAAAATTCCCAGCTACATCATAAAGCCCACCTACACCCAGCGTAGTATTAATTACAAACTGCCAAAAACTCTTGAGTGCATTCTGAGGATCGAGCTGCATAACGTTACTAACTACGGTCAATGGAACACTCGTATTATCTACAAAATTTCCAATCTTATCTCTGGTGTAATCATTAAATAGAGCCATATATCCTTTTGTGATTGGCTTTAAGATGAAGTGATCAAGCACTGAGTTGAAAATAAAGATTTTACGATTGAGTTTTTCCCATGGATCATCTAGATCGCTGCACTCTTGAGCTGTATCGTAACTATAACTTCTATATGGATAGAATTCTTCTGCTGTAGCGACATTTGAAAATAATAGCGCAATGACTAGAATATAAATCTTTGAACAGAACATACTTTACCTAATTTCATTTTATCAAGATAAACATCGTGTAGGCCCTTGGTTTACCTGAGTCCCATTCTTTTATACGCACTATCCTAAAGCCCGCAAGCTTTAACTGCTCTTCCACGTCTTGCCTACTATATTCAAAGCTACAATTACCTAGATTTAATATAGTGGCTTCTCGCATGGGCAAAACAACTGCAAAATATCCCGATGGCTTGAGATTACGATGTATTTGAGCAAAGCATTCTGTAAGATTTTTAGCAAAACCCAAACTACAAAAGCTTGTTATGATATCATATTCTTCTGCTTTAGCAATTAAGAAATCTTGTATTGTTTGATTCTGCACTGCATCATATACCCCCTTCTCTTTAAGAATGAGTGCATTATCTACCATCCATCCTACACTCTCTACCCCAGTCAGATGGTAGTTTTTTGGCAAGACTTTATTCATTTCGGAGCCAATAAACCCTAAGGAGACGCCAAGATCAAGGACTTTGCAGTCTTTTGGTAATTCTTCTACTACGTCTCTTAGCTCCCGTACGAATAAATGGGGTAAATTAAGGCTCTCTGCCTCCAATCTATCTTGTTCGGCTTTGATGTTAAGCTCTTTGTATGTTTTTGAGAACTCTCTTGGAATAACCGCCGCATTGTCCTTATTTTGCAAAAAAGTAATTAGTCCAATATTATCCATATTGGGGACTTGCTCAAAGCTTTTTAAAGCTTTTGGGACGTTGCCTTTAAATAGATAGCACCACCCTAAGTAGTAATAAACTCTTGGATCCCCTTTGCTTAAAAATTTATCTATTAATTTAAAACGCAATATTGCATCATTAAAGTTCCCCATATTAATGTGATATATTCCGAGATCTATATTGACCTGAAGAAGGTTGTGTAATTTGTAACGCAAACTATCCATATACTCTGCAAAATATGCTTTTTGTTCATGGTAATTCATAGGGAAGTGTCGTAGCATTTGAGCAATTTTGCGGAATGGCGATGTAAACAAGGAAATGAAGTTTAGCATACTCATCAAATTTGGTCCTAATTTCTGGTTTGATATTTCTGGTTTGATTTAGGCTGTATGTTTTCATATAATACCTATAATATCAAGAATTATATGAGTTCTACTTATGCATATTACAGCGCAGCGTCTTAATGCAATCAAACCCTCTCCAACTTTAGCTGTAAATCAAAAAGCTGCCGAGCTTAAGCGCATGGGGAAGAATATTATATCTTTAGGCGCTGGTGAACCTGATTTTGATACTCCAGACAACATAAAACAAGCCGCTATAGATGGCATTAAAAAAGGAGCCACAAAGTACACTAATGTCGATGGTATGCCAGAACTTAAAAAAGCTATAGCAGCTAAATTCTTAAAAGAGAATCATCTGGATTATGGACTCGATGAAATTATTGTCAGTAACGGCGGTAAGCAGGTAATATATAATCTCTTTATGGCCTCAGTAAATCCGGGAGATGAGGTTATAATTCCTGCTCCATATTGGGTGTCATATTCTGATATCGTGCTACTTGCTGGTGGCCAGCCAGTCTTTGTAGAATGTCCTATGACCCAAGACTTTAAGTTGCTGCCGAATCAGCTTGAAGCCTCTATCACTGACAAAACAAAATGGCTTATTCTAAATTCTCCAAATAATCCTTCGGGAGCGTGTTATAGCAAAAATGAACTCATTGCTCTTGCAGAGGTTTTAAGTAAATTTCCTCATGTTCATATAATGAGCGATGATATGTATGAACATATAGTATTCGATGAGTTTAAGTTTTGCACTCTCGCAGCAGTAGCTCCTGAACTCAAGGAAAGAATTTTTACTGTAAATGGCGTATCGAAATCATACGCGATGACGGGATGGAGAATAGGCTATGGAGCCGGTAGCAAAGCGCTAATTAAAGCCATGACTATGATTCAATCGCACAGCACTTCTAACCCCTCTTCTGTAAGTCAAGTTGCAGCTATTGAAGCCCTTACCGGAACGCAAGATTTTATAGAACCAAATTGCCAAGGATTCAAACGTAAACGAGACCTCGCTCTCAGT
>JAZKAD010000048.1:38975-48405 GCA_040389305.1 Pseudomonadota bacterium
AATTCCTCCAAGGGGCTCGAATGCTATAAGCCAGAAGGTGCTTTTTATCTCTTCCCATCATGCATCAAACTTTTTGGTCTTAAGACACCATCGGGGAATGTGCTACATAATAGCAACGACGTAGCTGAGTACTTTTTAGAAGACGCAGAAGCTGCTGTAGTACCGGGAGTAGCATTTGGCATGGAAGGGTATTTTCGTATTTCCTATGCAATGAGTATGGAAGACTTAGAAAAGGCTTGCCTTAGAATTAAAGACTCTTGCGAAAAGCTATATGCTTAAATATCACATTAAACAGTGGCTAAAAAAAAGCGATATTCCCTGCAATATTTTAGCTTGCTGTATCAACTCTTATCTTTCATTGGTATATAAAACCATTCAATGGGAAGTCAGAATACCACAAGGGTATGATTTTAACGGAGCTACAAAAACTATTTTTGCGATGTGGCACAATAGCTTGGCCATATCCCCATACGCATTTCGGAATTATACCAATATCTATGTGTTGGTATCTCCACATTCCGATGGGAAAATTATATCAAAAACATTATCAAAATTCGGATATCATATCATAGAAGGCTCTACTAATAAAAATCCAGCATCCGCTGCGAGGCTTATAGTGAAAAACCTCGCCAAGGGTAACAATATTGCTATCACGCCAGATGGTCCTCGCGGCCCTAAATACCAAATCAATAGTAATATTATAGGACTTGCCAAAATCGCAGGAGCTAAAATCGTACCCATTTCATGCATTGTAGAGAAATATTTTTGCTTAAAAAGCTGGGATGCACTTATGATACCTCTACCATTCTGCAAAGGTTTGATTACGATAGGAGAACAGCTAAGGCTGTCTGATAACGAAGAATTATCCAAAGAGGATTTGCGTGACTCGCTGATAAGGCTAACCAAATATTACTTTGGCGTTTGAATAGGGATGGCTTGATGTTTCACACGCACTATACCATTGCCTATCGACCCTCTCTATTGTATGATGCCTCCCAAGTCACCCTATATATTAGGACAATCTGTTTTCAGGACTGCATATGATCCTTTTATACCGCCTTTTCTCTTCGGTATTTATGCCTATATGGCTAATCTGGATAAGTTACAGATTATGGAATGGCAAAGAGGATGCACGTAGGATAGGTGAAAGATTTGGCTTTGCTACCGCTATTCGTAACGACGCCCCCCTTGTATGGATCCATGCTGCAAGCGTGGGAGAATCGCTGATAGCCTTAACCCTTATACAAAAATTGTTAGATGCGAAGCCTCTGCATTCTTTTTTAATTACCACTGGCACTATTACTTCAGCTAAAATTATAGAATCCAGGTTACCACCCAAAACAATTCATCAATTCCTGCCTATTGATGAATATTTCTGCGTCAGAAGATTCTTAAAATATTGGCACCCTTCGCTTGCATTATTTGTGGAATCAGAAATATGGCCCAATTTGATTAGCATGTCAGCGCAATATTGCCCACTAATACTTGTCAATGCTACAATGTCAGATAAATCTTTCATAAATTGGCAAAGATGTGAGAGATTCGCTAAAGACTTGTTTGGGCGCTTTACTTACGTATTATGTCAGAATGAAGCTATAACGAAAAAATATAACTCTCTTGGATCGATTACAAAAACTATAGGAAATCTCAAATACTCTTCTATGAAACCAACATTTGCATTAGAAGCGCTGGAAGAGCTGCGCAATGCTATAGGAAAAAGACCAGTCATACTCGCAGCTAGCACGCATCCTGGAGATGAAGAGATTATATGTAAACTTCATATAAAACTTAAAAAGCTATATCCTGATGTGCTTACCATTATAGCCCCCCGCCACCCAAATAGAGCGGAGGAAATATTGAGCCAAGCCCTTGCATACGATCCTAATACCAGCCTGCGTAGTAAAGGCGAATCTATAAGCGAAATTTATATCGCGGATACTTTGGGAGAGCTTGGGTTATTTTTCAATATCGCTACAGTCACTATAATGGGCGGATCTTTCAAGAACGGTGGGCACAACATAATAGAACCAGCATTTTTCGATACGGCTATTATTTTTGGCCCTGATATGAGAAATTCTGAATATATAGCTGCAGAATTTTTGCAAAGTAAAGCCGCTATGCAAGCACTTGATGAACAAGAGCTATTTGAAAAGGCAAAGTTAGCATTAGAGTCGGATATGTCTGACATGCATCGAAATGCCAAAGAGTTAGTGCAAAGGCAAAGCAAAGTGATTGAAGATTATATGAAAATTATTACGGAGTATATTTAAGTGAAATTACTTTATCCAGAATTCTGGCAAAACAAATCTACATTAGCATACTTTCTGTTGCCCCTTGGATGGATATATCTAGCTTTGGGAGCGCTACGCAGGGTGATTACTAAACCAATAAGACTACCAGGATACGTAATATGCGTTGGCAATTGCACAGTTGGCGGCACTGGAAAAACTCAGGTCGTGATATGGTTAGCTAGGAAACTCAAAGAGAAGGGCGTTAAATTCGTCATTCTCTCCAAGGGCTTTGGAGGGTCGTATAAAGATCCGGTTATAGTAACTTCTTCTATGCTGGCCAAATACGTTGGGGATGAAGCTTTGGAGCTATGTCAATATGGTACTACTATTGTATCACGCAAAGTCAAAGATAGCCTCGCACTGCTAAGGTCTTTAGCTCCTGAAGTCATTATAATAGATGATGGCATGCAAAATCCTGGCTTTATCAAAGATCGTATAATCATGACGGTGGATGGGCTTAGAAAGTTTGGAAACGGATTTCCAATTCCTGCAGGACCGATGCGTCAAACTAAACGCTTTAAGGACATAGATGCTGTAGTAGTTGTTGGTGGAAATGATAATATTGAAACCAATATAAAGACAAGCGCGCCTACATTTAATGCCTCTATCATGCCAACTCAAAGCGTCGATAACAGTAAAAAATACTATGCATTTGCCGGCATTGGTAATCCAGATCGTTTTTTTAAGACTCTAAAAAAAGCAGGCCTTCAATGTCAAACAGAGTGTGTTTTTCCCGATCATCATGTCTATTTAAAGCAAGAAATTGATAAAATATACCATGAGGCTCAAAGCCAAGGGCTAAGCATTATCACTACTCGTAAAGATTATATGAAGCTTGGAATCTACCGGGATAAAATTTCATGCCTAGATGTCGCCCTTCATATTGAAGAAGAATCTAAATTGTTTGATATCGCCTATGAAAAGCCTCATGAAAAAAGTTAGATATTTTTTAGAATACATAATCTTTGTTTCACTGACCTCTCTGCTTCGCATATTGTCTATCGATAAATCTGCTGATATTTGTGCAAAAATAGCGCGCATAATTGGCCCATATTTAAAAGTCAGTCATATAGCTCGAAAGAACCTTAGGCTTGCCTATAAAGGAATGGATATAGACCTTGAAAACAAAATTATAGACCAGCTTTGGGATAATTTTGGAAGATTTATAGGCGAGTTCCCTCATCTCCACACCCTAAGCCCCGAAGAATTTATACAAAGGGTCGAGATTATAGGACTTGAGAATATAAAGCCCTTTCAGGATAATAATCAGCCTTTCATTTTATTTAGCGGGCATTTGGCGAACTGGGAATTTGTGCCATATATCTATAGCTTGTTTTACCCCTGCATCGCTACCGTCTACCGCAAAGCAAATAACCCTTTCGTGAATAACCTCATCAAGAAATGGAGAGATCTTCCGGGCGTTAGGCTGATAGAAAAAGGGCCTCATGGATCTCAAGATCTTGTAAAAGCTCTAAAATCTAAATGCTCCCTGGCTATGCTCGTAGATCAGAAAATGAATGAAGGCATCAGTGTTCCGCTTTTTGGAATTCCTGCTATGACCGCCCCGGCAATAGCTAAATTTTCCGTGCAGTTTAACTATCCCATCATCCCTTTGCAGATTATCAGAACTGAGGGTAGTTATTTTAAAGTCATATTAAGTCCTGCGATTGATAGGCCGATTACCGAAGATAAAGATGATGCGGTATTTAAGATTATGGAGAATATCAACGGTATATTAGAGCATTGGATCAAGGAAAATCCAGGTCAATGGTTCTGGTTTCATAATAGGTGGGGCAAGTAGCGCCGTACTAATGCCCATTTGGCGGATCCTAAGAATGAGGTATCCTCTAGAAATTTATTGCCCAAAGCATTGAGGTTAGTATAAAAAAACCTCCTATAACTCAGAGAATTCTTGACTGACCCCTCTTTTGTGCTATAAACTGACCGATCTTTCCGATCTTTCTTTTTGATCTTTGGGGCGTCGCCAAGCGGTAAGGCAACGGTTTTTGATACCGTCATGCGTTGGTTCGAATCCAGCCGCCCCAGCCAATCTTATCTCCTTTCAGTAACTCAGGCATTCTTAATATCTAGCTTAAGATAAAATTTAGTGACTTAAACGCTACCACCCTTAGTAAACTTCTCCATCATTCCATTGCTTTCTTGAATAGAGCTTTAGATTTGAAGTATCTTATAATTTTATAGATATAGGTATTTCATGTTTAAGTGCTTCTTGCTTATCTTCGCATTCATTACTTCTTCTTACGCTGCGGAGCTTCACCTCCTCCCCGCAGAATCTGTTCATGTGCAGTCTAGCGTTAAGAGAGGTTCCGACTATAAACATCAAGCTCCAGTACTTCTGATTAGTTGCGTAGATTATAGGTTTCCAGATGAGATAGCAGATTTTATGCAAAAGCGCGGAGCTTTAGATAAATATGCCCATCTTATCGTAGCAGGAGGATCAATAGGGATTGATAATTTACTATACCCGGACCTCAGAGCTTCTTTTATAACCCAGATGCGCTTACTCAAAGATCTTTATAATTTTCATACAATTATCTTGCTCGATCATAGAGATTGCGATTTATTCAAACTCATCCATGGTGATAAACATACAAACAATCCAGCTGATGAAGAAGATATGCATAAGCATCACTTACACAATGTGAAAAAGCTTATTTTAGAAATATATCCTGACATGAATGTCGAAATGCTCCTTATGGCAGTCGACGGTAGCGTCATAACAATAAAATAAGGTAGAAAAGATGGTGGGAAAGAAAAACCCTACAGCGGCGGCGAAAGCAGCTGCTGTAACAAAAGAAGCTAAGCCTGCACAAACACCTAAGTCTACTACTCCTAAACAAAAAGCTGTAGTAAAGCAACAATCTACACCTCCAGAAAAAAGTCGTAGCGGAAAAAAAAATAATAATCCAAAAGGAACTAAACAAGAAGCACATAATACAAGACCAAAGGTCGGGTCAGTTGATAAAATGTCAGGAGCTGAATTCCCAGCTACTCTTGCTGCAAAAGTAAATGAGGCTGCAAAAAAAAGGGCAGAGAAAGAGGCAAAAGCTATAAAAACAAAACAAGAGAAAGCATCAAAAAGAACAGCTGAGCATCAAGCAAATATAGCTAAAAAGGCAGAGAAAGTGGCTGCAAAAACTCCTGAGCCTGCTGTAGTTGCTGCGCAAAAATCTGCCTCTGCCTCTGCCTCTGCCGCTAACACCACTCCTACTCAATCTACACCCGCGGTAGAGCCAACAACCACAAGACCTCGCAGCAAGACAGTATTTGAAGCTTCAGAAGTACCAGCCTCTCAAAATCTGTCTACTACCGTGCAACAGACGCAAGGAGTACCGCCCCCGAAGACGGAAAGGGTAGCAAAAGCCGAAGAAAGCCTAGATGCTAAGCATGCAGCTTTTCTTGCTGAGGGGAAGAAGTTGCATGAAGTAAATCAAAATCAGCGCAGTGATAAAGTAAATAAATTCCTCAACGTGGACGCGGAATACGAAAAGATGAGGCAAGGACCATCCCCTCAACCCCTGAATGCAGAAAGGGTAAAGAAAGCTGAAGAAGGCCTAGAAGCTCAGTATTATGCTAAGCCTGAGGAAGAGCCTGGACCTCCTAGGAATAACCTACCTCCCGATAAGGACCTAGCTAACTATGTAGCGAGAGAAAAAGAAGGAGCTGCAGTGGGGGCGAATACAACAAAAGCAGCGAAGATGCAAAAAGCCTCACCATCTACAATGTCTAATAGCACCACTCCTACTACCGCAAAACGCCGTACAAGGAAGAAGCGCAAAGTAGTATCGCGCTCCTCACAACCCCAGACACGGGCAAAGGCTTCAGAGCAACAAGGACCATCCTCACCACCAGCTCCTTGCGCATTCGGAAAGGGCGCTGAAGCTCACAAGGGGGTCGCAAAAGCCGAGACTTTCGAGCAGGCCATGAAGGAATATCAAGCCCATGGCGCAGCGAACAAAGATCTGCAATTCCAAGCATTACCTCAAGACCCGAAGAACCCGGGCGTTACTCTCTTCATTCCGCCTGGCATGGATCCAAAGTCAGACGCGGCTAAAGATCCCAAAAACCAAATCCGATGCACCATGGTGGATGGTCAGCCAAACTATGTGGTTCCACCAGGTATGGAATGCGTCTTACCTCCACAAGACTTATCACGGACCATGGGCCAAGGAAGCTGGAAAATGGAACAAGTGACAAAAGGCGGGCGGGACGTTGTCGCAGCCGATCCAAAAACTCGTGAAGCAATAAAGGGTCCCGGCGGTGTAGACAGAGTAAAACCATCTGTTGCAGAATATATGCAAAAAAAATGGGAAAAGAGCGGCGGTGTGAATAGTAAAACATCTACTCAAAATACAGCACGAGCTCAGGGGCACGGACAAAATAAAGGTCAGTCTACAGGACGATAATGATAGTGACACTACCCTCTGAGCAAGGCTCTGTAGTGTAGCGTCGTGTCACCGCGCCTTCCTGCGCTCCCCTTATACACAAAGTTCCAGATTAGATAATCGATCATTTAATCTGGAATTTGGTATCACTTAAACATCTAGATTCACAACGTTTAGAGCGTTGGCTTGGATAAAGTCGCGGCGAGGCTCGACAACACTACCCATGAGCGTTGAAAAGACTTCCTCAGCAGCATCTTGATCTCCTACTTTGACTTGCAAGAGCCTTCTAGTTAAAGGATTTAATGTAGTTTCCCAAAGCTGCTCAGAGTTCATTTCTCCAAGACCTTTAAAGCGTTGAATGGTAAGGCCCTTTTTGCCAGCTTCTAGGATAGAGTTAAGCATTTCAGAAGGGAGATGGATATCCGTCTTTTGTCCCTTGACAGTGAGTTTCACCACTCCTTGGAACATAGAGCATAAAGGCGCGGCGTATTTAGTAAGCTGAATAAACTCAGGAGCTTCGAGATAAGACCTAGACAAGACATTGGATTCTTTAATACCGCGCACGAACCTAGTAAATATTACTTTACCTTCATTAAGCTTTGCTTCCCATGGAGTTTTATCAGGCTCAGACTCTCCGCTAGAGAGCTTGGCGATAACGGGCGCAGTCAAAGCTAGCGTAGAATTCTCGTCAAATAAATCCGATCTAAGGGCGTTACTAATGGCCAAGCATTCACCGATATTTGTCTGGAGCTTGCGGGCGATTTGATCCCTTGCAGAAACGAATTTTGTAAGTTTATACACTATTTCAACGAGCTCTTGCCCTGAAAATATACGGCCATCACTGGTTTCCATAGTTGCGTCGTTACTTACTGCATCTATAAGATACCCCTCTAAGGCGGCTTCATTCTTAAGATACAGCTCGTTACTACCTCTCTTTACTTTATAAAGAGGCGGCTGGGCTATGTATAGATATCCCAAATCTATAACTTCGCGCATATGGCGATAAAAAAACGTTAGCAGTAATGTACGAATATGAGATCCGTCCACGTCAGCATCCGTCATAATGATGATTTTGTGATACCTGACTTTCTCCGGCGCAAAATCTTCTTTGCCTATACCAGTTCCAAGGGCTGTAATTAAAGTACCCACTTGCTCGGAATTTAGCATTTTATCAAAGCGAGCTCTTTCCACATTAAGGATCTTACCTCTAAGCGGCAAAATAGCCTGAGATTTCCTATCCCTACCCTGCTTAGCCGTACCGCCCGCAGAATCTCCCTCTACTATAAAGACCTCAGATTTTGCAGGATCTTTTTCTTGGCAGTCAGCAAGTTTGCCTGGAAGATTTGATATCTCTAGGGCAGATTTACGACGCGTTAGCTCTCTAGCTTTCCTAGCGGCTTCTCTCGCTACCGCAGCTTCAATGATTTTAGCAGCAATATTTTTAGTGTCAGCAGGATGTTCTTCAAACCACTGAAGCAGTTTATCATAAACCGCTGTTTCAACTACAGGGCGAACCTCGGAGCTAACTAGCTTATCTTTCGTTTGAGATGAAAATTTTGGATCCGGAACTTTTACGGACAAAACGCAAGATAACCCCTCTCTGGCATCATCGCCGGATAAAGTAACTTTAGCCTTTTTATTAAGACCATTTGCTTCAATGTAATTATTGATTACGCGGGTTAAAGCCGCTTTAAAGCCTATGACATGGGTACCGCCGTCACGTTGGCGTATATTATTGGTAAAGCTTAGTAAGTTTTCGTGATAAGAATCATTCCACTGCATAGCAACTTCAACGCTGATCCCTGATTTTTCATCGCTATGAGCTACCGAGATTGTAGGATGCGCAGCGATTTTACTGCGGTCGATATATTTAACATACGCCTCTACTCCGCCCGTATACAAGAACTCGATCTCTTGAATATCAACGGCTCTTGCGTCAGTTAAAATAATCCTAACTCCTGAATTCAAGAATGCAAGCTCACGAAGGCGATGCTCTATTGTAGCGAAATTGAATTCAACATTAGTGAAGGTCTCCGCGGAAGGATAGAAGGTAACTTCGGTTCCTTTTTTGCCACTGACATCCCCCACCTCTTTTAATGGCGCTACTGCATCACCATTGCGGAAACGCATATAATACTCCTTCCCGCCGCGCCAAATTTTGAGGTCAAGCCAATCTGAAAGAGCATTGACAACAGACACACCAACGCCATGAAGGCCACCGGAAACTTTGTATGAATTTTGATCAAATTTACCGCCAGCATGAAGCTGAGTCATGATCACTTCTGCTGCTGATATTCCCTCCTCTGAGTGTATATCAGTTGGAATACCGCGGCCATTATCCCGCACAGTCACTGAACCATTGGCATTTAATATAACATCTACGCGGTCACAGTGACCCGCCAATGATTCATCAATAGCATTGTCTACCACTTCATAAATCATGTGGTGAAGACCAGTTCCGTCATCGGTGTCGCCGATATACATTCCTGGGCGTTTACGCACCGCCTCTAGCCCCCTCAGAACCTTGATAGAATCTGCTCCGTAATGGCTTTGGCCTAGTTCGTCTTTTTCTTGCGTATTTTCTGTTGACATAATGACTAATTGATATGAGGAATATGTGATAACGCATGCAAGCAAGCGCTTGCAATCATATACCAAGAGCCACTTCTCTGCAAAGGAAAAGTTGGATTGTAACCCCTTACACTTATTTATTACTTACGAATGAGAGTGATC
>JAZKAD010000048.1:48415-49585 GCA_040389305.1 Pseudomonadota bacterium
TGATGATGCTTATAGCTACCGATCTGAGATAATGTTGAGGTATGTATATTTTCAGGCTTACCGCTGCAACATAGATGGCGGTTTAGGCATAGCACCTTGTCAGAATTCTGCATTACGGTATGCATATCATGCGAGATCATAAAAATCGCAACCCCGTAAGACTTTCTAAGCTCTTCCAGCAAAAGATAAAACTCTTCCTGTCCTGCAACATCTAAACCTTGTGTTGGCTCATCTAGCACAATAAGATCCGGGCTTCCTAGCATCGCGGAGGCTAAAAACACTCTTTGCAACTGCCCCCCCGAGAGAGTGCTAATCTGGACATCCGCAAGCCTATCAAGCTCAGCAAAATGCGCAACTTTTGCGATATTGCTACTGTTTTTGCCAGCAAGATATTTTACTAAAGATTTTACGTCTAAAGGCATATTGCAGTTAAAAGTAACTTTTTGGGGGATATAAGCATAGTTTTTAGTCGTATATGTTATGCTTCCAGAAGTTGGTTTATCAATTCCAAGAAGTAGCCTTGCGATCGTAGTCTTGCCAGCACCATTGGGACCCACAAGAGTCGTGATACTGGAAGCTTCAATAACAAAGCTAACTTTGTCTATTACGCAGTGGCCTGCATAATTTTTAGACACATCTTGGAATGCGATAATCTCAGACATATTTCTTATATCCAGATGAATTAACTCGCAGCATTCGTAGTAGGTACTGGCGCTCCCTTGCTATCCATCTCGGTAAAAACATCTTCCCAAGAACCGGTAGTTGCTGCTTTTGTATATTCCGTAACTCGATTTTCAAAGAAATTAGCATGCTCCATGCCGTTTAAGATTTCGTCTAGCCATGGAAGGGGATTATTATCCACAAGGTAAATCTCCTTAAGCCCCAACTGCATAAGCCTTCTGTCTGCTATATAACGAATATATTGCTTCACTTCACGACTAGTTAAGCCTTCAATACCACCCACCTCGAAGGCAAGATCAATAAATGCATCCTCGAAATGTACGATAGTAGCGCAGGCTTCATACAATTCACCACGTAACTTTTCTGTCCATACTTCTGGATTTTCACGTATAAAAGTTTTAAAAAGCATGATGATGGAATTTGTATGTAAAGTCTCATCGCGTACAGACCAAGTAATAATCTGCCCCATACCCTTCATTTTGTTGAAAC
>JAZKAD010000048.1:49595-51174 GCA_040389305.1 Pseudomonadota bacterium
GAGCATAATTGCAAATGATGCAAAAAGCTGTAGGCCTTCTGTGAAAGCCCCAAACACCGCAAGAGTGATAGCTATATCCTCTTTGGTTTTAGTTCCAAAGCGCTGCATGTAATCATACTTATCCTTCATTTCCTTATATTTCATGAAGGCTTGATATTCTATTTCAGACATGCCTATGGTGTCTAATAAATGAGAATATGCTGCAATATGGATAGTCTCCATATTAGAAAAAGCCGCTAGCATCATCTTTACTTCAGTCGGCTCAAACACCTGCGCATAATGCTTCATATAGCAGTTATTCACTTCAATATCTGCCTGGGTAAAAAACCTGAAAATCTGTGTAAGCAAATGCTTCTCGCCTGCGCTTAAATTGTATTTCCAGTCCTTAACGTCATCAGCAAGAGGTACTTCTTCAGGAAGCCAATGAATCTTCTGTTGCATATGCCAAGCTTCGTATGCCCAAGGATATGAAAAAGGCTTGTAAATAGGACTTGCACTAAGTAATGACATATGTCTCTCTCTTATTATAATTTTATTGGTAACTTTATTCTAAATACTGCACCTTTAGGACCATCACTTTCTGCCACGATAGTGCCATTATGCGCTTCAATTATTTGCTTAGCAAGAGTAAGGCCCACACCTCTACCACTAGCTACACTTTTAGTTCTAGAGCTTGTAGTAAAGACTCCAAAAATATCATATAGTTCAGATTTCGGGATTCCTATTCCCTCGTCCTTAATCGAGAGCTCTATTTCTTTGGCAGTTTTATATAGATTAAGCTCTATCTTCCCTTTTTTGCAATATTGAATCGCATTAATTATCACGCTATCTATAGCCATTCCAATATAATGGCTGTCACATGTTAAAACTGCATTTTCATCAATATTAAGTACAAAGCTTCTTTTTCCTAAATCCTTGTCTTCAATATACACCTTCTGACAAATCGACAATCTTTCTCTCATCAAAGCCCCTATATTGACTGGCTCTAAATCAAGCAAGTAATTCAAGGTGGCGAATTTCGATAAATTCACAAGATTCGACGCCCAGCTATTAAACCTCTCTGAGCTTTTTGCAATTTCATGAATTGCCTCTTTTCTTTGCTCGTCACTAAACTTGTCATAGCCATATTCAAGAACCTCTATCATGCTAGTAACTCCAGTAATTGGAGTTCTACTTTCATGCTCGATATTTCTTAAAAACTCGTTCTTGCTGTCCATTGCACGTACAAGTTCTGCTTTTTGATATACTATTTTTTCTTCCATGTAGTCTATCTTCTCCCCCAAAAACTCCTCATGATCTTGCTGGGGTTTCAGGAATCCTATAAGTACGCTACTGAACATCAAAAGTAAGTACATCATTTTGAACTGGATGCCTATGCTAGATATATCGCCTATAGGCTCGCCTACAAAAAAACTATAAAACTCTGCCCCTAAAAACGCATAGGAAGCAATCATAAAAATCGCCACATACCATCTAAGCAAAACAGAAAGTACGACAAAATTAAGCATCAAGATCATGAGCTGGAACTGACCAAATCCACTAGCAATAACAAGAATTATTGGAGCCGAGACTAAGATAT
>JAZKAD010000049.1:0-2425 GCA_040389305.1 Pseudomonadota bacterium
TGGAGAACCATTCATACCATCTCTGGAAGAGAAGTGATGCTTAGTGGTTACCTAGCAACCCAAATGCTAATTAATTATTGTCGAAGACAGGAAATGCACAAAATAAAAAATAAATTTTGGCAGAATTTTATCAAAGGCTTTGTAAGTTGTTACAACTTAGGGAGACCAAATTTTAGAATCTCATCAAAAGTAAATTTAGCAGAATATTGGCTTAAAATTACCGAATATATACATGCATCATATAAACAAATAGCAGATAAACATGAAAGAAGTTAAGTCGTTTTTTACAGAAGATAATCGTTTAAACAAAGGGTATACCGAAGATACAACATCTCTTCGCGATGGCTTTTACCGCAAAAAAATGAGTGAAACTCTGCCACCCCCCGATGTACTTGCGGCATACGAAGAAATGCATCCTGGTACTTTCGAGAAACTCTTGTTTGCGCTTGAGAAAGAACAAAAGCATCGCCACGCCCTAGATCAAACTAATATCCAAGTGCAGTTAAGGGCGCATAAAATGGGACGCCTCTTTGGATTTTTTACTATTTGTATGATAGGTTACATAGTCCTCGAACTTTCTAAACAAGGCATGCTCGTAGGAGGTCTTGTTTTTGCCGCTATTGCTTTTGCTGGAATTTTTAGTATTTCGCTGATTACGGGCTACAAAAACTCTGCAAGGCCTCATTACGACAAAAGACATAACAACAGAGAAAAGCGCGAATACATAACTCCTGCTAAAACTATAGCAGTTGCGACGGATGCGTTAGATGCCAAGCCAAAACCTAGCGAGAGAAGGAGCTCAGGACGCCAAAGAAGAAGGAGCTAAATCTATCTTCACCGATTCTAAATGCTAGCTCACACGCAAACTACCTTTCCCGCGCGCCCTTAAAGCTTGGGATCTATTTCTTTTACTTAAATTACATACTAAGCTCTACGCTTTTCTCGGATCCCCGCCTTACGCGGGGATACAATATGTAGTACTATTCCCCGTAACTCAATTGATATTCATATGTTAGGACAAATTTTTTCTGCCCTTGGCGGAGCTTTGGGCGATGCATGCGGTGGTGGTATGTTTTCCACCATAGGACGTTTTGCTGGAAGATCCCTTGGCAATTACATTGAACAGTCAAATATCCAAGCGGAAGAATATTATAGGCATCGCAGGCATTTAGATAATTTATATATCGAAGCTACAACAGAAGGCCGCGTTATACCTATAATATATGGCTATGCTAAAGTGCAAGGCCATATGATTTGGGCCCTGCCTTTGAAAGAGGCTATGCATGAAGAAGCTACGTCCAAGAATTTCCACGGCACTGATATTGAGCGCAGCATACAGCATGATACTAGTTATACATATTATGCAAGTTTTGCTCTTGGCATTTGCGAAGGAGAAATAACAGACATTAGCCGCGCCTGGGCTGGCGGTGACCTTATCGATATTTCTAAATATAAATGTAGAATTTACAAAGGCAGCAAAGACCAGACCCCAGATCCACTGATTGAGAGCGCGCAAGGAGCTGGCAAAACGCCGGCTTTTCGGGGCCTTGCGTACATTGTTTTCGAAGAACTTCCACTTAAAGAATTTGGTAACAAAGTGCCGCATTTCAGCTTTGAAGTGCAAAAAAAATGTGGTGCTGAAGGTGTGGAAGATATGGTGCGCAGCATGGTCATGATCCCTGGCTCTGGGGAGTTCGTTTATGACACGATAATTCAACAAAAAATTACTAAGTCTGATGGTGTAACACTGATGAAGGTAGACATCAACTCCCACAATCATAAAAATATCGCAGATAGCCTCTTCAGCCTCGATCAGCTGCAGAGCACCTGCCCTAATTTAGAATGGGTAGCACCTGTCGTTTGTTGGTTTGGAGATAACTTGAACGCTGGAGAATGCAGCATTGTACCACGAGTAGAATATAATGATAAAAATTCTATATCCTCAGAGGTGTGGAAAGTTGCAGGATATAATAGGGATACTGCAAAACTTGTATCACGTGATGATAAAGGCAATCCGAATTACGGTGGTAGCGTTAACGACGCCAGTGTGCTGCGCTATCTTGAAGAACTCCAGAGGCGCAACCTCAAAGTCATGCTTTATCCGATGTTTTTCCTCGATATACCACAAAAACCATGGCGGGGGCATTTGTCTGGAATACCAGAAGACATAGACAAATTTTTCAATAAACCTGATGGTTACAAGAATTTTATCCTGCATTACGCAAGGCTTGTCGCTGGAAAAGTTGATGCCTTTGTAATAGGGTCTGAGCTTATAGGACTTACAAAAATTAATGCCGCTAGTAGATTTCCAGCCGTGGATCAGCTAATCGATCTTGCAGAAAAAGTTAAAGCTATACTGGGACCTTCTACCATATAGTAAATTAGTTTGAAGTAGGGATTTGGAAAAATGCAACCAAAGCATCAA
>JAZKAD010000050.1:0-11050 GCA_040389305.1 Pseudomonadota bacterium
ATATAGATGGTTGTTATGAGGTGGATTAAAAAATGCAGTTTCTTGCTTGAGCCCACCTAAAGCAGCTAAAGCACCTAAAGTTTTGTAAAAAAGCTTATGTTCATAGACTCCTCATAATGAGAATCTTATTTGAAGCAACCACCTAAAGCTACCTAAAGTCACCTAAACTTTGTAAAAGGCGGATGATTGACGCGCGCCTCCTTAAAATCTCTGAGCGCTAGTTATTTGGAATAACATGCGATTGGTTGCAGAATTAGCGGTATGAGCAAGTCGTTCGCCGCTGTTCGCACTCTTCGCAAAAACCATCAAAAGCAAGTACTCCTTTAAGTGTTTCATTTAAATAGATAATTTTTGGACATGCTAGCCCTACAACACTGTAACCTACAGGCTTCCACAAAAGCCCATCAAAAAAAGCGTTTCATCTAAAGAACTAGTTACTGTCCACCCCTTTACATACCCTATCTTAATGAATAACTTTAAGGTCAGTAGGACGCCGAAGCTCCTGCTTAAATTCTAATGGAGGTTATATGAGTACAAATAATAGCAAACTACAACATAACGCAGGCTTTATGAGATTATCCGAAATACTGCAACTTATCCCTATAGGTAAAACTACTTGGTGGACTGGAGTAAAATCTGGTCGTTTCCCAAAATCTGTCAAGTTTGGTCGTAATACTTTCTGGAGGGTAGAAGATATCAATAGCTTCATCGAATCCGTTGGTAAGGGTCAGTAACTAAAAATAACGGAGTATGAATCATGAAATACGAAAATCTATACGACAATATCTTTATCAAGGCTCGGGGTAGCATTCATGATTTGGAAGCGGAGATAATATCTCTGCTTCCACACGGAATGAAACAAGGTCATGAGTGGGTTGCACTTCATCCTACAAGAGATGATGATAATACAGGTTCTTTTAGGATTAACTTGTAACCACATGAGTTTATAGTATTATTGCTGATGTAAATAAACACTATCACAAAAGTGACAACCACAAATAGCCCAATTTTTGTACTGAACCTGCGCAAAAGAAATATATCAAAAGAAGATTTGATTTTTGACTTACAAAAGGTTGCCGATGAGATTGGTCAAAATTCAATTACGAGAACTACGTATGAGGCAAGAGGCTCATATGGGGTAAATACGATTCTTAGGCGTTTTGGGTCGTGGAATGATGGCCTAAAAGAAGCTGGTCTCATGATACAAAATAGAGTTATTCGAGAACTTAGCGAATGTGTGGCAGCAATTTGGTCGTCAGCCCTCATATGGAGATATAGAAAAATCCAATGGGACATCTAAGTTTTCCGTTGGTACATATGAAAAGAGATATGGCGGCTGGAATAAAGCATTAGAGAGCTTTGTAGAATTTATCAACAATACTACTACTCCTCCTCCTCCTCTTCGAGCATCAGGAAAACAACAACCGCAAAGGGCAGATAATTCAGCTAGAACTCAAAGAAAAATTAATTGGCGCTTACGTGCCACGATCCTCATCCGAGACAATTGTATATGCCAAATGTGTGGCACTTCTCCTTCAAAAGACCCAGAGACTACTTTGCACGTGGATCATATCCAGCCTTACTCCAAAGGCGGAGAAACGCTAATAGACAATCTTCAGACGCTTTGCTCTAGATGTAATATTGGCAAAAGTAATGTGATATTCTGATCTAGAGAAGTGGGCTCAGTACATTATTGATTACGCGTAAAAGCCAACCTCTCCGCTTAATCCGATAATCATCTGCCCTGAACCTACTTTTGAAGGACTATGTAGACTCATGCAAAACAGCCATCTGAGTCTTGGCATCTTCTCAAGTGAAGGTGGGCAGTTCATCGGTGGTCATGGAATGAAGGAGGAGAACAAGATCAGAACTGCAACAGCTCTCTCAAGTGCATGGGACGGAGAGTCTATCAAGAGAATCCGAGCAGCAGAACAGCCTATCATTATAACGGCCAAGAGACTGTCTATGCACCTGATGGTACAGCCCAATATTGCTGCAAACTTCCTGTCCGATCATGACCTCAAGAATCAAAGATTGCTATCAAGATTGCTCGTTATCTCACCAACCTCTGCTATAGGAACGAGGGTTGATAACAAGTCGGACGGTGTCGGACAAACCCCTCAAAAACAGGCTTTGACGGCTTTTAAGCAGCAAATCATGAATGCGCTATCAAGCCAACCAAAAGAAAAAGCGGACAATGCATCGGGCTTTAAAACCAGAGCAATGATATTAAACGATGAAGCCATAGGGTTATACCTCAGATACTCAAATCAAATAGAACGGCTGATGGCGCAAAATGAGAAATACGAAAACATCAGAGGATTTGCCAACAAGCTACCTGAGCATGCGACAAGAATAGCTGCAACTCTTGCGTTGATGGAAGATATAACGACTACCGAGCTAACTAGCGACTATATGCAGAAAGCCATAGCAATAGCCGACTTCTATGCGCGTGAAGCATTGAGACTCATCGATGAAGACACAACAGACCCAAAGCTCGTGCTAGCTGAGAAGCTACTCAACTGGCTACATAATAGCTGGAAAGAGCCGAATATCTCCTTGCCCGATATTTATCAGAGTAGTCTTAATGCGATTGATACTAAGGCTAAGGCGGTGGAGGTTGTAAGGGTTCTTGAGGAGCATGGGTGGCTGAGGAGGAATGAGGGGATTGTGGAGGTCAAGGGGAGGCAGAGGCAGGAGAGTTGGGGAATATATAAAAACAAACCTTACGCAACCATATCCTAAAGCTTGTGCACTATCATAAAGATTATTTACTAAGAATTATATTCCTTACTATTTTCTCTCCCAAAAAATCTCGTAAGCTTCCTTCGGACGAACTAGAGCTATCAGTTAGCTTGGCTATAGCCTTTCCAACAACCACTTCCCATGGCTTGTTAGAATTAGCTAAATCCATCAAAATCAAACGCAATTCCTTAATCTTGAAGTTTTTTCGGTCAAAGTTTTCAGTAAAGCTCTTCATGACGCTATACTTAGCGTGGTTGAGGTTTATATTTAACCATTCCTGCATCAGCTGCTTTATATTATCCCAATTTGTACCTAGAGATTCAAGTACGTCATCAGAAAGAATAAGATTTTCAGCTGAATAACAGGTCAATCTGAATCTAATGACATTCTTCAAGTCGTCTATCTTAGACGGTTGATTACCACTATTCTGCTTATTATCTCCGTCCCTCAACGAAAAAGACTTAGCATCATCATATACCGCTTCAATAATCTCTGATGTTATATCTTCGTATTGTTTTTGTACGTCTACACCTCCAGCTACGCAAGGCCATAACTTTATTTTGCCCTTGGATGACCTAACTACTTCTTGCCAAATACGCTCATCATCTTCTCCCTCTACTAATAGAATAGGTTTTTGGTTAAATACATTGGATAAAGGATGAGCGCCAAAGATTGGTAGTATGGATTTTAACTCGTTGCTTATACTCTTAAACTCTATGAACTTTGCGTCTTGCGTTTTCATAAAATGAACATGAGCATCTCCACATTCGCTTAAGGCGCTAAGTATAGCGGTGTCATGAGTGGTAATAATTATTATGATTTTCTGGTTTTTAGTGAGTTCAACTAATAACTGCATTAGCTTATACTGCGCATCTGGATGCAAATGAACGTTGGGTTCATCGAACAAAAGTAGCGACGATTTTTCGCTATTCTCTGATAACTTTAATGTTTCTACTTGATGGATAAAGTCTAGGATTTCAGATCCAAGACTTATTAGCTCCTTTTCCCCGCTGCTAAGTTCTGCGTCTTTGCGTTTTTTGCCATCAATTTTACCTTTAATCGTTATCTCGCCTTGATTGGACTCTAAATATACATTATCGAAAAGTGAGTTTATTAGCTCCAGCTTATCTTGAAATTTTTCTTTAGTATTGTATCTAGTATCATCGTCATTTGCTATTTTATCATTAGTACGATGCATAAGCTTGGTAAGTAGTACCATACTTTTATCACGAAAACTGTCATCACGGTTTGCGTGCCTCGATTTACTCATCCATGTTGGGTCAGTACGCATACTGTTTTCAGTGCCATGGTTATACTCTGTTTTGCCCCCTCTTTCTGGAGTGATATACTTGACGCATAACCATTGTTTATGATCTTTATCCAGAGTGCGTAAAAGACTACTCTTGCCGCACCCGTTTTTGCCCATAATTACATTTATAGAAGCAAGATTTTTCAGTGTTAGATTGTCATTAATCTCTTTATCCATATAGAAGTAGTTAATTAGTTAACATTCGGTGGGTAAATATAGGCTATCAATGCTTATTCGTCAAACTTTTTATAGTAAGCTTGACTCCCTCTCCAAAATCCTCTACTCTGGCAACCAGAAGCAGCTGCAAAGCTGTTTCTGGGGTGTCGTAGCCTTTGTCAACGCGGTAAACATATACCGAAAAATGATACAATCCTCAGCCTATTATGGTTGGGGAGGCAAAAGTGTATACAATAGGGCTAAGAGCAATCTTAGCTTAAAGACTCTTGCAGTCGTCGTTGGCGATTTACGAACTCCCCAATCGCCAAAGCAAATCTCTAACAAATTTTCCTTTGGCGGTTAAATAATAAGTTTCATCAATGCCTTCGCGCATCTTAGGTGAAACTCTTTGTTTTAAAACAATAAAGGGGAAGATCATGACAAATCAACAACGAACGGAAGCTATAATATTGCTATATCCGTCAAAGGACAAAACAACAAAAGAGCTAAGGCGGTCAGTAAGCGACTTCTGCATTCAGAATGATATTATACCTACTGACACAATAAGCCCTAGTGATGAGCATGATTACTTTGCTATGAGGCGACTCGCTCAAATCCTCACGCATCGTACAAAGCCTATAAAGCTGATCACCAACAAAGATGTGATATCCATAATACCACTCCTTGCTCTGTGGTCTATATTGGATAGGAGCACGTCAACAAAACCTATCGATCTTATGTACAATTTTATTGATGGACTCAAAGACGACTCAAGCAACATCAATAATCAAAACCAAGAAGACTTTCGCGTACTCGACCATAAGGAAGTAGGGCATATGTCAGATTGGTTGAATGATATGCGCTATGCTGTGACGAGGGATAATAGAGACAAAACCCAACCATCATAAATAAGTTCAAGTTTTTGAATTTTGGCAATAATGACAATTTCGGCAAGCTGATATAATGCACAAAATTTACAACTTTAGCTGCTTTAGCTGCACCAAAGTAAAAATCTGCATTTTTATCTCAGTTGCGGACGACCGCGGACTGTATGCGTAAGTGCGCTGCTTTGAACTGGATTTCGTTCATGATAACTGATGCGAACGATCACGGACGGTTGACATAAGTGCGCTGATGGAAGAGTGTTTTGTTGAGGTGATAATTCTTATCGCAAGAGGATATTCTTTTAAAAGTTGAAGGCTCGGAGGATTTTAAGGAGGACTATGCAAATATCCTCCTTGAGAACTTTAGGTGGCTTTAGGTAAGTTTAGGTGGTTGCTATA
Source organism: Pseudomonadota bacterium (assembly GCA_040389305.1). GTDB lineage: Bacteria > Pseudomonadota > Alphaproteobacteria > Rickettsiales > Rickettsiaceae > JAZKAD01. Next base: position 5,494 of record JAZKAD010000050.1, read on the forward strand.
AACAAGATTCTCAATTACGAAGGGCGTATAAATATAGGCTTTTTTGAAAAACTTTAGGTGCTTTAGCTGCTTTAGGTGACCTGCAAAAGAAAATTGAAAATTTTAGTCTGCAACCAATCTTCAAATAATCAAGAAAGCGCCACCACCATTTCCGTCGTTACCAAAACGTATAAAATGTTCAAGACTGTCTTTCCTTAACAATCTGCTATGGAATAGCTTATATTCCGGAAGGACAACATAGCCTGGGATGTCATGGTCAGCAAAACATCTACAGTTGTAGTCTTGCCCTGGATATCCTGTGGCCGGAGGGTTGTCCGTCGAAAACATTTTACCTTCGTTTGAACGATGAGTAGCCCTTACCTTTGCATCTCCAGAGGTGCGCCAAATATAATATTTTTCTGAATAAAAGCAGTTTTCGTTGCTATGCTTATATGGGATGATAGTCTCACCAAGTACTATTTCGCGTTTATCCTTTGAATTAGGTAGCGGATGCTGATTAGGCTTTCTGTACCACGGACATTCCGGAGAGCTGCCAAGAATGTATTGGGCATTGCGGCGCACCTGTATTCCTCTGATTATAGAGGCATCCACACCTTCTACACTCTTTATCTTTTCAAGTGCTGAGATAAGGTGATTTACATCAGATGTTTTTAAATATAGCTTTATATGATCAATGCATTTTCTAAGTTGTCTAGGGCTATTGTAGTAAATATCTTCGAGCATTATTCTTTCATTGCCTTTCAGCTTATCCCAGTCAGCGCCAAATATATTCTTTAGCTCTTGCCGTTTGACGTCTCTAACATAATTAAATAAAATCTGCGCGTGCTCTTCTTCAATCTCTTTGCCGTCGTAGAATTCGTCAAAATCTAAAGAATCCCCAAAAGCTCCTGTCCATAATCTCCTTGCCGCATTATCATCCATGTTAAAACCGTAGCCAATGGTCTTTTTACCTTTATTACGCGGGTCTTTTGAACCCCTATCACCATAAACCGTTTCTCTGAATTCTTCGCTGTCTGTTATAATCTCAAAAAAGGCATCGTCATATATTTTCTGATGCTCTTGGTTATTGAAATCCAAATTATGCAGCTTATCCCTGATCTCTACTAATGCCGTAAGTGATATTTTCACAAAATCCTCCTTGAAAAAGCCATTAAAGCTGCTAAATTCCACCTCTCTGTAACCGAAGGTAGAATATGCGCAAATTTCTTCGCAAGTTGGTATATATAACATGCATGATAGCTCTCACTAATACTCACCATGCATTCTCTTGTCGCTTTGAAACATGCGGTAAAAATCCCAATCCTGAAGAAGATAAGCTCGAAGAACTACACTGTAAGGTAGATGACCTGTATGACACCTTATCCAAGATGCTGATCGGCAAGGAAAAAGCTAACATTAAGAAAGAGCGAGGTGACTGGTTTCACTATCCACATACCATCAAAAGCTACGAAGCAAAGCAGAAAGAGCTTAATGATAAAATAGACCTTGAGGCTGCAAAAATTTTACCACTTTTTATCACGGATAAGGAGGCTATAGATATGCAAGATCAGTCGATGCTTGATAAGCTTAAGAATTGCAATCTTGATGTATGCAAGGCCTATTGCAACTTCTTTGAGTATAAAAATAGCAAAAAGATTGATGAAGTACTAGAGAGCAGTTTATATATACGACTCTCTGATCGCAGCTTATTTGATGATTTAAAACATTCCAGATTAAATAGAGCAAAAGATTATATTGATGCAGTCCCTTTATGGCTTGTGCTTCAGTCTCCCAATGTTTTAGAATCTATGTATGAACGATATTCTTTTGATGTAAAATCCCCTTATTCAGTGCGTCAATTACCTGAATTTGAGCATCTAGCTAGCATCATGACGAAAATGGGGGGAGATCATTGGAGTGGTGGTATGTGTCATTTATCAAGCGGCACTATCGTTATAGATATCGGGGCAAGAGAAGATAATGTGCTGAATTATTTAAGCTTCGCTCCTCGTAAATTCGGATATGGATATAGCGAGGCCGTCACTAATAACCTCATACATTTAAAGGTATGGTCTTTGGAGGGCTTATGGAACAAACATTTATACCAGGAATTTGAGGATGCATTTGATAAAGCAGCTATAGCCCTCGCAGGATACTATGCTGAGCATTTTGGAGATTCTGAGCATTGGAGTCAAGATTCTAGGAGGTTACTTGGGCAGTATGTCCGCTTTACATTTAGTCATACAAGTAAGGCTGATAACAAGGCTTTCAAAGCTCTATCAAGTGGCAGTATAAAATTACATACAAAAGACTTTACGCAGCAAGATTGGAATGATTTACTTGGAATGGCAATTATAGCTGATGTACCATTTAAAACAATTGAGTGGATAATAAAATCTGGAGCGGATGCAAATAGCGAGTATTGTGGCGAAGTTCCTATAATGAAAGCAGTTTTAAGGCCTGATGTGCTTGAGCTTCTGCTTAAATCTGGTGCGAATGTTGATACTGAGCTGAAGTGGGGTAAGACAGCGCTCTTTTATGCTGCACAATATAACTCTATAGAAGCAGTAAAAATTCTGCTGGATTATGGTGCAGATATCAATCATGCTATAAAAAGCAATGATGTGCTGCTTACGCTATGCGAGAAAGAATATAGTATATTAGGAGAACCTTCGATGCAGACAATGACGGTGACAGATTTTACGCCACTTGTATACGCAATGCGTTATGGCTCAAGAGAAATGCAGGAATTGCTGAAAAAAAATAGCGCGAATTTAGGCGGTGCACAGAAGGATCGTATGGATAAGTGGATCAGAGGTGAGAATGAGATGTAAAATGACTCACGCAAATACCACAATCTCTACTTAAGAAATTCCATCTGGGGGTATTATTGGGGGTATTAGAAAAATCGATTAAAATACGACCCTTATACACTAAGGGTCGTGAGCCACAATGTGTGTCCACTACCACCATTTTCCCCTCCGAATACATCCCATACACAGAAGTATCAAGCGCTGGCAGTTCTTGAATTTATGTGATATAAATTCGTAACCTATATATAGCAACTTCAAGCCCTATATTTACACGGTCACCATTTAATTAAGTAAGTCACCTACGGTGATAATATTTTACTGGGTTGCTTCGTCGATCACTTCGCCTTCGCTACGTGACTTTCTCGCAATGACGCTTAACTTCGTTCAGTATTTAATAAGTCTTTATATTGTGTTCATGAGACAGCCGTGTTAAAAAGCACTCAATAGCTATTGCTTTTTAAGGTTATTTTTTGTATACTTATCATAAAATAACTTATTTAAAGGATAGTATGAAAAGAAAAGATTCTTTGCCAGATAGCAGCGCTAGTAGTAAAATTCAAAAAATGGATAATCCGGATTCCTTATTATTACGTAGCGTAGCAAAACGCGGCTCTGTTGCATTCGATAGCGCTAAAGAAGCTTTAGAGTTAGGAGCGGGTATTAATGCCGCTAATAAAAACGGACGATCTGTTATTTCAGTTGCAGCCGCAAGTGGAGCATCTTTTGAAGTGGTGAAGTTTCTGCTAGAGCGCAAAGCGAACCCGCAAATACCTGATAAAGAAGGTCACAATGCTTTATATCATGCAGCTTCAAGTAATTACTCTTCATTCCAGGTTATATCATTAATTTTAAGCCAAATGAACAAGGAAGATTTAAACATTGATACCGCAAACCTTATAACTCAAGTTAAAAACGAAAAAACACTGCATCTTTTACTTACAAACTTAAAGTTTACTCTGGAATCTCATGGTAACTTTTTGCATCAAGCCTTAACTAATTCGTATTTTCCTTCCGTGATTGCCACAAATCTTATAGATAAACACGGGTACAGTTTGGATACTAAAGATTCGAATGGCTATACGCCTTGGCAATCTTTTCTTGTGAAACCTAGGCATGGGCAAGAATTCAGCTTAGACACATTTAATGAGGTATTATTAAAATACCCCTTTAATGCCAGCATAGTAGCCCCTAACGGTTTAGATGCGCTGAATCTTTTGGCTATGTATTTAAGAAATTGCTATCAAATTTTATGCTCTGAAGAGGGTGATAGTAATATTGCATCAAAGCTTGTTAAGCATTTTATTGAACGCGGCGCGCAGGTCAATAATGATACTCAAGTAAACCCTCTACATTATGTAATAAAAATCTCAGATAATTCTACACAGCCGCCCCCAATAATACCTTTAGTAAAGACTTTTTTTGCATTGGCTGATAACGGAGTAAAGATTCCAAATAATATTTTATCTATTTACATCAATCAATATCTGGACATCCTGCAAAAAAGTTATGTTCCATTGGATTATTGTGATACCCATTGTCGCTTCATTAAAGATTTAGCGGCTAAATATAGCGATCAATTAGATCCTGCTTTTTTTGATGAAAAAACCAATAGCCCCCTGTCAACTCTTAGGAATATAGTAGAATTGATAAGTTATACATATCAAAGTCTCAAGAGATGTCATCCCTCAAAAGAACAATATATAAAATTATTGATACAAAAAAATAATGTAGTTCCATCATTTTTCATTCCTTATGAAATTTTAAAATCAATAGATAGTACGCCAATAAAATTCGAGACAGTTTTTAATTTATTATTTAACGAAAAACATCTGCTTAGCCCGCTTTATAAGTTTTGGGATGGAGATGCCTTTATCCCACCTAGTAGAGAATATATTGCCGCGATCCCACAAATGTTAAATGTTTATAAGTTTCCTCAATTTATAATCGCAGAGGCAAAAAGGCTGCAAGATATCAAATTTCAAATGAATAGTTTGCATCAATCGGCTTCATCTCAAGTTACTATTGAAGAAATCGGGAATAAAGCGATGGAAGAAGGCGCGACTTCTACCTTTGCTCATCTGCCACTATCGCCCCAACAAGATACGAACGAAGAGAATCTTGATGTAACAATGAACGGTAGTGATAGTAACGTACTAGATTCACATTTATAAGCAGCAACAAGCTTAAATACTGAACTGGCTACACTATCTATCTAAGAAAACTCATGTGGGGGAGTAATAGCATTCTAAGAACCTGTATTCACCTCTAAAAACATATGCGAATACAGGTTCTTAATGGCATTGACATTAGTAACTTAATAGATTACAATGTATTTTTTATAAACTATACTACACTCTTACAACTTAAAACAAAAGAGCGGATTTATGTCTAAACTAACAGGGGATCAGACAGAGCCTTGGGCTTCTTTGATTGCAGCAATAGCATCAGGTCAGCAGGAAGATCTCAATAGAGTTATTGAGATTCTTGAGGAAGCTCCTACTCTTGCGCGCGATGCAGATGAGCTCGGAAATACACCGTTGCACTTGGCAGTAAATGCAAAGAATGCGAATAGCTGCAATATTATTATTACGCTAAAACTTGCGCATGCTGCGGAAGTAGATTGTACAAATAAAGCAGGAAATACACCACTGCATCTAGCCGTATCAAACTCTCAAATTGAAGTCGTAACTACATTGATATCATCATGTAATGCTAAAAAAGATATACTTAATAAGGATGGGAATACTGCGTTGCACATAGCGGCA
>JAZKAD010000051.1:0-314 GCA_040389305.1 Pseudomonadota bacterium
AAAAAAAGCAAAAAATTAAAAATAACAACAATGAGAGCTTATGACTGGTTTTTCCAAGAGGCAGAAGTATAAAGCTATCCTTCTTATAATTTATGCAATCGTGGTAGAGTTCTCGTGGGTGAGTAATGCTAATAGTGCCATCTCGAACATGATAGAACCTGTTAAATATTTTGTGGATCATGAATACCAGTTAAAAGACCTGGATAATAAATTGTCTATGTATAAGACTACGAGTTTGATTGGCATTAGTGGTATGGGTAAAACTCAGTTAGCAAGAACATACGTTCAAAGGAATAAGGGCAATTATAAGTTAA
>JAZKAD010000051.1:324-1014 GCA_040389305.1 Pseudomonadota bacterium
GTTTTTTGATGGTAGTGGCGATTTAAATGAAGAATTTATTAGGTTAGCTGGAATAATAAACAAGGAATATTGTCCTAACCATGAGCGTAGTTTACCAGAGAATTATGAAGAATCCAAGAAAGCTGTCCTAGATTTACTTTCCTCGAAAAATGACTGGCTTTTAGTATTTGATAATATTAAAATCGATCAAAATGATAAGCTGAAAGACATAGTTAATTGGCATCATAATGGTCATGTTATTTTATGCGCACAAGATTCAAGGAATTTACCGCAAGCCATACCAGTGCCGCATCTTTCGGATTTAGATGCCTCAGATTTAACAAAGCATATCTTAAATAACCCAGATCCAGATTTGACAAAGGAGTTGGTGAGGATTTTTAAGGGGTACCCTTTGCTTGTGGCACAGAGCGCAATTTTTTTAAATGACAATAAATACATAACCCCACAAGAATACGCTAACATTTTGCGAGCATCAGATGACAAAGTAACCGCTCATGTAAGTCTCATACTAGATCAACTTTCTGAGAGCTCAAAAAATTTGCTCTATAAGATAGCTATGATAGATAACCATAGATTTTCTAGAGGTTTACTTGAGGTTATCACGGATAACAAGCAAAGCTTACCGGAAGATATATATAATATTGCAAGATTTGGTTTGGTTATGAATAGTGGGCTTAATAAAGGCGAAGT
>JAZKAD010000051.1:1024-4058 GCA_040389305.1 Pseudomonadota bacterium
AAAGATCCCTTGAGTAGTACGGTCATTAATGGGCATGCCATTTGGAGTATCGAGCAGGTATTTGGTGATTGCTGGTAATGAGACTTTGCTGACTAATATGGAAGAGTTGCTCAGTAATGCTGAAATGTATTATATCGACGTTTATAAAGTGATGGAACTCAGAAAAAACCTTGCTAATTTTTATTTAATGAGAAGAAATTATGTGAGTTGTCAAAAAATGGTAGATTGGCTTCTAGTAAAACGCCCATCCTTCTTCCTTCCATTGATGAGTAATAAGGATAGGGCTATTTATGCCATGTATCTTACTGAGATTGGTATGTATGAGAGTTGGTCAAAATCAAATGAAGCAGGAGCAATGAAATATCTCAAGGAGGCTGAAGAGGTTGCGCAAAAAGTTTCCGAGTATCCTGAGATGAAATTCACATTATACGCTCAGTTAGCTCAAACATATGTATTTATCGGAGATTTAGAGAATACATCAAAAAATATGGAAGCAGTTGAATCAATACTTAAGCAGTATCCTGATGGTGACTTTGATATGGGATTGGTGTGGTACATAAAGGCTAAACTGGAGCTCATAAGGGGAGATTACAAAAGAGCTCTCGATTGTATCTTAAAGAATATAGAAGTGGAGGCGCATTTACCTCAGGATACTTTCACAGCTCCTACATATATAATGCAAGCTGAAATATTGAATTATTTAGGGAAACATGATGAAGCGTATAAAATCAGCGGCAGGCTCTATAAACAAGAAACTGAAATTTTTAAAGAAGATCATGAGATACACGCAAGAATTTTAGTACAATTATCAAGAGCTGAACTTGGTATGGGCAACATAAAGCGTGCAGTAGAGTATGTTACCAGCGCCAAGGCAATATATGCAAAGCTAAGTCCTGTAAAGGACATCAGTGCATTGACTGATACAAAGATAGCAGCAGCCTTTGTCACAGAAGGAGATGCACTAGCTTCTCTCGGTAAAGTAAATGAAGCTGCAGAGGTCTATGCTACTGCTGAAACAATATATTTTAACGCCTATAGAGAAAATATGAAGCTGTTAGATAATATAAGCTACATGTATTATAATGCAGCCGTAGCCACGCATTCTCTGAAAGACAAGTTTTGGTATAATAAGTTCAGCAGTAGTCTTTTTGAAAAATTTGACAGAGAACATTTTAGGAGTATGGCGCTCTTGAAAGCATTTCCAGAGTAATAACTATTGGTAGGGCTCTTTATGACTATTATAACTTCGAAAACTACGCTACAAGCAACAAAAACCTTGGATCATATACTATTTCCTGCCATAAAACCTATTTATGAAGCTTATATAAAGGTCTCTGAAATCCATTCATTGTGGTATGCAGAATATGGCAACCCGAAGGGCGTGCCTGTAATCTTGCTTCACGGAGGCCCGGGTGCTGGTATCAGCGAATCCTACATACGCTCTCTTGATCCAGGCTTTTATAGAATAATAGCCTTTGATCAAAGAGGAGCAAAACGCTCCAAGCCATTTGCTTCACTTGAAGATAATACAACCAAGGCTCTTATTGATGATATAGAAAAAATCCGTAAGCATCTAAATATAGATAAGTTTCTTGTTTTTGGTGGTTCTTGGGGGTCAACTCTTGCTATGTTGTACGGACAAGCTTATCCGGAGAGGTGCTCAGGCTTTATTTTGCGGGGCATATTTTGTGCAACTAGGGAGGAGTATAGAATGCTATGGAGCGGAGTGGGGGATATATTTCCGGAAGTATTGGAAGAATTTGTAAATTTCCTGCCGCCAAGTGAGCGTGATAACATAATAGAATCATACCACAGAAGACTGGTTAATGAAGATCCCAATATCTATTTGCCGGCAGCTGAAAGCTTTATAAAATATGATACTACGATAGCCTTTTTGACCAAGGGTTCCATAGAAGTACAAGAAGAATTAGCTGATAGAGAAGTCACAATAGGCATGTCGAAGATATTTGCTCATTACTCAGTTAATGATTTTTTCTTGAAACCAAACCAAGTGCTAGAAAACATCAATCTCATAAAGCACTTACCTGCAATTATAGTGCATGGAAGATACGATATCATATGCAGGGCGCAAATAGCATATAAGGTACACAAGCTATGGGAGGGTTCTGAGCTTATTTTTGCTGAAGACGCAGGTCATTCTTCTATGGAGCCAACTATAGCGTCAGAGCTGGTTTTGGCTAGTGAGAAGATGAAGGGTGTCTTTACGTGAATATCTTCATTTCATACCCCATAGTTTAAAGATAAACGCATAGTCCTCAGCCTCTTCCTTCAGATAATCAAAACGCCCTGAAGCTCCTCTATGACCGCTGCTCATATTTGTTTTGAGTAATATCCAGTTTTTATCCGTCTTCATATCTCGGATTTTGGCTACCCATTTTGCCGGCTCCCAGTAACCTACTCTTGGATCAGAAATTCCAGCAGTTACAAAAAGGGCGGGGTAGTCTTGGCTTTTAACGTTATCGTACGGTGAATAGGAGAGAATATAATCAAAGTATTCTGGCTCTTTCGGGTTGCCCCATTCTTTAAATTCGCCGGTAGTAAGAGGTAGTGTTTCATCTAGCATCGTGTTTAGTACGTCTACAAATGGCGCGCCGGCAATTGCTGCTTTGTACAACTCCGGGCGTTCGTTAATGACTACTCCAACCAACATTCCTCCGGCGCTACGTCCATCTATTACAATATTCCCTGCGCTTGTGTATTTTTCTTTGATAAGGTATTCAGAAGCGGCTATAAAATCCTCAAATGTACGTTTTTTATTCAAGAATTTTGCCGATTCATACCATTTATAGCCTAAGTCATCTCCACCTCTGATATGAGCTATAGCATAAATAAAGCCACGGTCAGCTAAGGTTATGGCGCCGTTTCTGAAAGATGGAGGGATACTTATTCCATAAGAGCCATAGCCATAAAGAAGAGCCGGATGAGTGCCATCAGGCTTTATTTTTTTTGAATACACAATAGAAATGGGAACCTTCTTTCCATCACGAGTGGGTGCCCATATTCTTTCTGTGGC
>JAZKAD010000051.1:4068-4766 GCA_040389305.1 Pseudomonadota bacterium
GGTTTTGAGGACAGTAAGCCCGTCTTGTGTGAAATCATAAGAATAAATAGTAGATGGTCTGCCAAGAGAGGAGTAATTTATCCTGATGTCATTTTCTATAAAATTAGTAGAAATGCCTTTAGCCTTATATGCACTTTCAGAAAATGAGACGTTGTGTTCAGCGTTGCTTGTAATATCGTGTATGACTATTTGATCAAGGCCTTCGACTTTGTAGTTCAAAATTAGGTAGTTTTTAGTAAGGCTGAAACTCTTGAGATATTTTGTGTCCTGAGCTGGTATATATTCTTGCCAATTATTATGCGCAGGACTATCTATAGGTGTGCGTACCAAACGAAAATTATCATTGTTATCATTGGTAGATATATAAAAATAGTTTTCATGATGGCTGACGACGTATTTTATCTTATCACGTCTATTTGTGACCAGTGTTGGCTCTACTGTACTCGAATTAACATCAACAAAATGCCACTCGTCACTATCATGGCCTGACTTATTGATAAGTAGATAATTTAAACTCGATGATTCATGTATGCCAATTTGGTAAAGCTGATTGGGTTCGTGCATCAGAAGCTCATCAACACCTTCGCTACCTAACTCATGGCATAATACCGAGCTAATCCTGCGATCTTTACCAACTAATGAATAAACGAAAGCCGGTTTAGACCTATGCCAGACAATATTACCGGCAGTATTATTTA
>JAZKAD010000051.1:4776-5031 GCA_040389305.1 Pseudomonadota bacterium
ATCAAGTATTACGCCTCTTTTAATAGCATTACTTTCTAAGTGACTTTTCTTAGCGATATCTAATATCTTGATGGTGTATTTTTCGTCACCTAAAAAATCGACTGCATATGCCAGTAATTTATGATCTGGGGACACTGACATGGCGCCCAGACTTGTAAATTCTTTGTCGCATGCAACAAAATTCATATCAAGGAGGATTTCTTCATTGGCATCCATACTTCCATGTTTACGACAAAATATAGGGTAATTTTTATC
>JAZKAD010000051.1:5115-7734 GCA_040389305.1 Pseudomonadota bacterium
AGTACGACTATAATAGTAATAATAATCTTTTTTGATATAAACGGATTGATCGGTTAGCTTAATCCGTCCCTTCAGCTCTTGGAAAATCTTCTCGACTAATACTGAATTTTCATCAAAAAAATGCTGGGCAAAGCTATTTTCTTCTTCCAAATACTCTAAAACTCTAGGGTCACCAACAACATCTGGCCACTTGGGGTCGCGCATCCAAGCGTAATCGTCAAAAAGCTCTATGTCGTTAATCTGAGTCTTATGCTGTAATTTTTGCGCGACAGGAAGTTTAGTCATTGAATACTCGTAAATGATGCGTTGTCTTATCTATTGACAAATTTTTCTTGTAAAATCCATTTGACAAACCTCTTATCTGGTTCAGAGATATTCTTAGATATTGAATAATTAAATATTTGCGAGATTATTCCTGCAATATCACAGCAAGTTACCTTTAATTTGAGGTCTTGAGCCTCCTCTATTGTACTACTTAAAACTTTTTGCATCAATGCAAAGCCTGAATCGTCTAAATAATTTATTTTATCAGAAACTGCGGTATATAAATCATTTAATGTTACGCCGAATACTTCGGCTATGGATTGTAATTTTTCTGCAGTGGTAGTTTTGGATTTACCTTTAAGTATATTGTGTAGCGTATTTTTGCTGACACCAGCTCTGCGTTCAACATCTGCTACTTGATAACGACCCTTTTCTACCAACTTTTCTAAATTTTTCCTTAGAGCACTTTCTGACATATTTAATCCTACATGAATACTGATGTGCTATTATATCACAAATCCGCATATGTCCATCATAATTATATAGTAAAATCATATATAGTATAAATTTTCAATGAATCTGCAATTATTAGTTGACACTATATACTATAATCATATACAATATATAACTATATAGTATACACCCTCAGTAATATGTTGAGTTTTCTGAAAAAATTATAGCTCATGTAAGTACGAAGTACTATTTACAAGAAAGTGTATTGTTCATTTTTTTAAGAGACTTAGGATATACGAGGAAGTAGATAAATAAAAAAGCCAGCAAGCGTTCTTTCAGTTTGACGACCGGAGAAAACGTTTGCTGGCTACAAAAAATGATAATCCGTGAAGGATTGAACATCTCTACACAAATGTTTAAAACAAAGGTGTGAATAAATGATAACAGGTGAATTGCATACCCGCAAGAGAAAAATAGAATTTTCCGGGGATAATTTAGGATCGGGTAATGTTGTACCAAGCCACTGGTATCACAGCATAGTACGCCCATGCGGTAAATCAGATACCATAGCAATTACTATTCTCTCGGAGATGGTATTTCTATATCGCTATAATAACCAAAGCCAATTTCAATTAAACTTCCACCACTTCAAAAGTAAATTCAATTTTGGGCTTTCTCAAGTCAAAGATGCCGTTATTAGACTAAAGCAGGCGAGTTTACTGAAGAGATGCCTCAGAAACATTACTGTACTGGGCAGGCTTTTTGTCAATGAGATGTTCCTCATTTTAAACATTGAAAATGTTCTCAGTCTCAACAAGCAACTTGAAGCAAAAAAATTTGCCTATAGCAAGGGAAAGGACGATACAGGGTGTGCAGAAATTTCCACAGATAATATAGAAGAAAAATATCTAAATAAGAAATCTAGATCTAATGAATCTAATTTTGAAAAAAATTTTCTTAAAGGTGGCAATGACTTTATTGAAGCTGTGGATGTTACGGATTCTACAATTAGCTTCACTCCAACCCAATTCTCACTAATAAATCCAAATCCTAGTCAAAGCCTGTCAGCATTTCACCCATTAAACAAGGATGATATTGAGTGGCTTAAAGTGAGATCTGGTCGTGACTTTGACATGAACTTCATTTCTACCTTCATATTTCTTGTCCCTCTACTGATTTTTAGTGGTGGTATGAGAAGTTACATTTTCTATATTACCGCTGTAGCTTCCCTTCAACTATGGACACCACTCAACGCTGTTATCAATATGATTATTGGTACTTATAGCAATCTTGAACCTGGCTCAAATATGCTCATGAGCTTTAGTACGGCAAGTACTGCATCGAACCATATAGATACTATTGTAACTGTTGCAGCCGGCCTGCAAACAGTAGTCCCATTTATTGCATTTGCTATGATGCAAGGTGGTATCAGCGGTATGATGCATTTAGCTGGTTCGGTCATCGGTGGTCTGCAATCAACTGCAGGAGGAATAGGTAGTGAGGTAGCCACGGGCAATAGAAACATGGATAATGTTTCAGAGAATAATGTATCACGACATATGCTCAATGCCAATAAGACTGATACCAACATGCAATATGCTAGTGGCGCGCAGATTGCCCAACTCGCCGATGGTACTACGGAAAGAATCAATCCGGATGGTAGCCAAGTTCTCAGTGGTGGAGTAGGTTCAACTGTGTCAGGGGGTGAAACAACTTACCACATGAGCGAAGACCAAACTGGTCAAGTGAGCCGTGGCATTCAAAGTCAAGAAGCTATGGTGAGAAGTAGTCAAGCCTCCTTATCCGAGGCCGAGAGCAGTACTTTTGCTAAAACCGTTGATAGGGTGTCGAGTATAGCGCAAAGAGTCCATAATGGCGAGAATATGAACTTTGATCGCAGCA
>JAZKAD010000052.1:0-10410 GCA_040389305.1 Pseudomonadota bacterium
CGCATCATTTAAATCGCGTCCATTTACTTGCATCCAAAGGAGGGCAGGGGCGCGCTAAGGTTGGCACGCAAGAGCTAATAGAGGCTTGTCTTCGACTAAGACCCGACAGAATTATTGTAGGAGAGCTAAGGGGCGCTGAGGCGTTTAGTTTCCTTAGGGCAATCAACACAGGTCACCCCGGCTCCATTTCGACGCTGCATGCTGACACCCCTGCGATGGCTTTAGAGCAGTTAAAGCTAATGGTGATGCAAGCTGGTCTTGGCATGCCACCTGACGAGATTAAAAAATACATCTTTGCCGTGATAGATATCGTGATACAGCTAAAGCGTGGATCTGGCGGTAAACGTTATGTTTCGGAGATATATTTTAAGGACGTAGAAAAGTGATTTTAGAGACGGATATTAATTAGAACTCCAATTACTAATTTTGAAATAAAGAGTATCATAAATGCAGGCATTTTTTTTAAAATTTAGAAATATTGTAGTTAAGCTATTTTTTCATCTATTGGCTATTGGTGTATTAATATGGATTACAGGTGCCGCTATAAGCTTCGCTGTGCCCTCAAATGCTCCTGATATTTTGACCTTTAATCTAATCACTTTAGATTTAGTAATGCAATGGGGGTCATGGTTATATGTAAGCTGGCAGAATTTGCCTTTGGCTGCTTATGGGTATCTTAAAATCAAACTTCTTTGCGCTCTGATCATTCCTAGCGTCATAACTCTTATGTTATATATCAGTTTTTTTGATAATATAATGGAGTGGGAGCCAGTAAAGCCTAAAGAGTCAGTGCATGGAGATTCAAGGTGGGCAACTCACATTGATATTAAGCGCGCTAACTTACGTTCCAAAGATGGCATGATGCTTGGTGTAGACTCTACTGGATATTTTGTATCCGATGGATATCAGCATGCCTTGTTATTTGCTCCAACTGGATCTGGTAAAGGTGTGGGTTTTGTTATACCAAACTTACTATTTTGGAGCCAATCCGTATTCGTTCATGACATCAAGCTTGAGAACTACGAGCTGACTAGTGGATGGCGCGCGAGTCAAGGTCAAGAGATATTTGTCTGGGAGCCAGCAAATCCCGATGGAATTACGCATTGCTATAACCCTATCGACTGGATTAGTACGAAGCCCGGCCAAATGGTGGATGACGTTCAAAAACTTGCGAACTTAATTCTACCAAAGCAAGATTTTTGGGAAAACGAAGCGAGAACACTTTTTGTTGGCGTAGTGCTCTATTTGATAGCTGATCCTACTAAAGTAAGGTCATTTGGCGAAGTAGTGCGTACAATGCGTAGCGATGACGTAGTATATCACCTCTCAGTTGGCCTAGACACCTTGGGTAATATTATGTCTCCTGTAGCTTACATGAACATAGCTGCATTCTTGCAAAAAGCCGACAAAGAGCGTTCTGGCGTAGTATCCACACTAAATTCTTCATTGGAGCTATGGGCCAACCCTTTGATTGATTCAGCCACAGCAACTTCTGACTTTAATATTTTAGAGTTTAAGAAGAGGAGGCATACCGTATATGTGGGCTTGACTCCTGATAATATACAGCGTTTACAAAAACTGATGCAGGTATTTTATCAACAGGCAACGGAATTTTTAAGTCGCAAAATCCCCGATACTAAAGAAGAGCCTTATGGCGTGATGTTTTTATTGGATGAATTTCCAACGCTTGGAAAAATGGAGGCATTTAAGTCTGGTATTGCTTATTTCAGGGGATACAGAGTGCGTCTATTTTTGATTATTCAAGATACGCAGCAGCTTAAAGGCACATATGAAGAAGCTGGGATGAATTCCTTCCTCTCTAACTCTTATTTCCGCATCACATATGCTGCGAATAACTACGATACAGCAAATCTAATTTCTCAATTATGTGGTAACAAAACTGTGGAGTCGGTTTCTAAGAGCGCTCCTACATTTTTTAATCTCAATCCTGCTAGCCGCACAGAAAGCACATCATCAGTACAGCGTGCATTGTTATTGCCTCAAGAAGTACTTCAATTGCCGCGTGAAGAGCAGATAGTGCTAATAGAATCCTTTCCGCCTATTAAATCTAGAAAAATAAAATATTACGCAGATCCATTTTTCACAAAACGTTTGATAGCTCCAACATACGTTCCAACTCAGGAGCCTTATGATCCGCGTAAGAATAAAAGTGAAGATGGGGCGCAGTCTGAAGAAGGCGAGAGTTAAAATTCTGCATTAAGCAATTAAAGCTCTCGCATTTTATCTTTATCCAAAGCGGGTAATATACCGATTGCCTTGAAATAATCCATATGCTAATATTCGCTTCGAATCTTCAAGGAGGCCTTATGATCTCGGTAGCAGACATACAAAAAGCATCTAAGCTTGCTAAAATTAAACTTAGTGATGATGAGACGGAGCGTTTAACCCATCAAATTGGCAATATCATGCAGATGGTACAAGAGATGCGTAATGTGGATTGCGCCGGCGGAGCTCCTTTAGCTTCGGTATGCGAACAAAGTGCTTTTATGCGGGATGACGTCGCGTTAGAGACGGACTTAGGCACGGCGTTGTTTGAAAATGTTCCTGGAAAAGACAAGGCTTTTGCTAAAGATATTAAGTGCTTCATAGTTCCTAAGGTGGTTGAGTAAATTTCAAAAGGCTCTCTGTAGATCGAACAATTACAATATTAGTTAAGGGTACTCTAATGTCAGAATTAGTTAAACTAACAATCGCAAGCGCACAAGAGGGTTTGGTTAGTAAGAAGTTTTCGGCTCTCGATCTTACTAATGCTCATCTTAAGCAAATGGAAAAGCACCGAGCCCTCAATGCTTATGTTCTAGAAACTCCTGAACTCGCTATTAACGCAGCCATAGAAGCAGATAAGAGAATCAAAGAAGGCTCCGCTCTACCTATTGATGGAATTCCCGTTGCAGTGAAGGATTTATATTGCACGAAAGGAGTGCGCACCACTGCTTGCTCTAAGATTCTTCATAATTTTGTCCCGGGTTATGAATCTACAGTCAGCAAAAATATCGCAGACAAGGGTAGTGTTATGCTGGGTAAGGCTAACATGGATGAATTTGCCATGGGGTCCTCTAACATGACAAGCTCTTTCGGTAATGTGATTAACCCTTGGAAGGATCAATCTAATAAAGATTTGACCCCCGGAGGATCTTCGGGAGGTTCTGCGGCAGCAGTCTCTGCTTTTATGGCTATGGCTGCACTTGGAAGTGATACTGGCGGTAGCGTGCGTCAGCCCGCAGCATTCACGGGACTCGTTGGAATTAAACCAACATACGGCCGTTGCTCTCGTTTCGGCATGATTGCTTTTGCAAGTTCCTTAGATCAGGCTGGGGTGTTCACTAGAACTGTAGAAGACTCTGCTATAATGCTCGAAGCTATGATGGGATTTGATCCAAAAGATTCAACATCACTAAACGCTCCCGTGCCAAGTCTTCGTCCCGCTACAAAAGAATCTATTAAGGGAATGAAAGTTGGCGTTCCTATGGATTTAATGAAGCAAGAAGGTATAGCACCTGAAATAATTTCTATGTGGAATGAGTCCATTGACATAGCGAAGCGTGAAGGTGCAGAAATCGTAGATATTACACTGCCCAACGCTAAATATGCTTTGGCCGTATATTACGTCATCGCGCCAGCGGAAGCTTCTGCGAATCTTTCGAGATATGATGGTGTGCGCTATGGACTTAGAGTGGAAAAGGATGGAATGAGTTTAGATGAGATGTACGAACTTACACGCTCAGAAGGCTTTGGTTCTGAAGTAAAGAGAAGGATCTTAATAGGGTCATATGTTCTGTCCTCGGGCTTTATTGATGCTTACTACATCCATGCTCAGAAGGTGAGAAGATTAATTGCAAACGACTTCAGTAGAGCTTTTGAGAAAGTGGATGCGATCCTACTACCTACAGCTCCAACAGCAGCATTTGCTTTAGATTTTGTGGATGATAATCCAGTGACGATGTATTTAAATGATATATTTACTATCCCCGCGAGTTTAGCGGGACTACCTTGTCTTTCTGTACCAGCTGCGATGTCCGGGTCAGGTCTGCCTCTTGGTATGCAAATAATTGGTAATAAAATGGATGAATATAACGTTTTGAAACTAGCAGCTAGCTTAGAGCGCGGTTGCGGAATAGACTTTACTCCAAAAGGGTTTTGATTATGGCTTATATAGAAGGACATACGGGTGCTTGGGAATATGTGATTGGGCTTGAGATTCACGCTCAAGTCACCTCTAAATCAAAATTATTTTCAGGGTCATCGACTGAGTTCGGGGCGAGTCCAAACTCGCAGGTATCATGGGTGGACGCTGCAATGCCAGGCATGCTTCCGGTACTTAATAGTTATTGCGTAGAGCAGGCCATAAAGACTGGCCTTGGACTCAAGGCTAAGATAAACCACTACTCAGCCTTCGATCGTAAGAATTATTTTTATGCGGATCTTCCACAAGGGTACCAAATATCTCAATTTTATCATCCAATAGTATCTGGTGGTGTGGTGAATATTTTGACTGATACTGGAGATGCTAAAAAAATTCGCGTAAATAGAGTTCATCTTGAGCAAGACGCTGGAAAAAGTATGCATGATCAATCACCGACCAGTACCTACATAGACCTTAATCGCTCTGGTATTGCGCTTATGGAGATCGTGTCTGAACCTGATCTATCTTCTCCATTTGAAGCTGCAGAATATATTAAAAAAATTCGCGCTTTACTTCGTTACTTGGGTACTTGTGATGGAGATATGGAAAAGGGTTCTATGCGCTGCGATGCTAATGTTTCTGTAAGAAAAAAAGGCGCTCCCCTTGGAACGCGCTGCGAGATCAAGAACGTCAATTCTGTGCGTAATGTAATGCGTGCTATAGAATATGAAGCAATGAGGCAAGTAGAGGTGTTAGAAGGTTTTGGTGTTGTTAACCAAGAAACCAGGCTTTTTGATGCAGATACCGGCAAAACACGCACTATGCGTTCTAAAGAAGATGCTCATGATTACCGTTATTTTCCAGACCCAGATTTATTACCAGTCATTATAGAGCAATCTACAATTGACAAAATTGCATCCGAGATGCCAGAATTACCCGATGCAAAGATAGAGCGATATATTTCAGAGCTCGGCCTTAGTCCTTATGACGCAAGCGTACTTGCTAGCGACAAAGAAGTGGCTGATTATTTTGAATTAGCTTCTAGTAACAGGTCCGCAAAGCTAGTGGCTAACTGGATAACTGGAGAGCTGTTTGCGTCTTTAAATAAACATTCAGTAGAGCTTACGGATTGCAAAGTTTCTGCCGAGTCTTTGTCAAGGCTTGTTGGATTAATAGAGAGCAATATCATCTCAGGTAAAATTGCTAAAGCGGTTTTTGAAGTTATGTTCGAAACCGGTAATAGTCCAGAGGATATCGTCAAAGAAAAAGGCCTCGTGCAAGTTTCTGATACTTCTGCTCTAAAAGCTGCAATTGAAGAAGTGATGCAGGAGAATCCTGGCTTTGTTGAAGAATATAGATCGGGCAAAGATAAGCTTTTTGGATTTTTTGTAGGACAAGTAATGAAAAAAACCGAAGGCAAGGCTAATCCCAATATAGTAAATGAGCTTTTTAGAGAGTCTTTAAAAGGTTAAGGCTCTTAGCGCTCCATCCCACGTCATTGCGAGCAAGCCATAAGGCTAAGCCCTGCAATCCAGTGTAAGTGATTATTCCCTGGATTGCGGCGCGTTGCTCGTGGTGACTCCATCCTCCCAAAAACATCGTAATCATATCTATATGCCACGCTATAAAATCACACTAGAATATATGGGTACTGGTCTCGTTGGGTGGCAAAAGCAAGATAATGGCCTGTCTGTGCAGGAACTCCTAGAGACTGCTATATCTCAGTTTAGCAAGGAGGCGCCTATCACTTATGCATCCGGAAGGACCGACGCCGGGGTCCATGCCTTTGGGCAGGTTTGTCATTTTGATCTTATTAAAAACCATGATCCATATACAGTTACGAGAGCAATCAATCATTTCCTAAGGCCACATCAAGTTGCGGTATTAAACTGCGAAATTGTGGACGAAGCATTTCACGCAAGATTTTCCGCAACTTCAAGGCATTATCTTTATAGAATAAATAATCGGAGTAGCTTAATAGCTCTTGATCGTGATAGAGTTTGGTGGGTAAAACATCCACTAGATGTTAAAGTCATGAAAGAGGCGTCAAAGCACTTAATTGGTCGGCATGATTTTACATCATTTCGCGCGTCAGCATGTCAAGCGAAATCCCCGATTAAAACTTTAGACCAACTGGATATCGTCTCCTTTGATGATGAGATACATTTTACTCTCTCCGCTCCATCTTTTTTGCATCATATGGTGCGTAATATTGTAGGTACATTAACACTAGTAGGACTTGGTAAATGGAGTCCTATGGACCTTCGGATAGCCCTTGAGTCAAAACAAAGATCCGCTGCTGGCGTAACCGCACCTGCGCATGGACTTTATTTTGTCAAAGTTAAATATACAGAATAATATTTAAAATAAGTCCACATGAAAATCTCGGAAGCTTTAATTGAAACCAGTAAAATACTACTGCAAGCTGGAATTAGTAACCATGCAATGGAGGCGCGGTTACTTCTAGGTCATGCTATGAATGTATCCGAAGAATATCTTATCTTGCATAAAGGTTTAGAAATATCTCCCGCCCAACTTAAAATCCTACAGGAAATGGTTGATAGAAGGGCGAAACTTGAGCCAATGGCTTACATTTTAGGCCGTAAAGAATTTTTTAGCCGGGAATTTGTTGTAAACTCTCACGTGCTTATCCCGCGCCCAGATTCTGAAGTTCTTATAGAATCGGTCCTCAAGGACTATAAGGGCTGCGAAGGACTCAATATACTAGATCTTGGTACTGGCAGCGGGTGTTTGATTATCACTCTATTGCTAGAGTTACAAAATGCTGCAGGCATAGCTGTAGATATAGATTCTCATGCTTTGAGTATAGCTCAGGCTAACGCAGATTCTTTGGATGTTAAAAATTTGCAATTTATTCAAAGTAATTGGTTTGATGCATTACAATCAACTCATCATTTCGATATTATTATTGCGAATCCTCCATATATATGGGGTAGCGAAAACGTAGCTCAGGAGACCCTGTTATACGAACCTCATCTAGCTCTTTTTGCTCAAAATCAAGGCCTTGAGCCGTATGAAATAATCTCTAAGCAGGCAAGAAATTTCTTAAAACCCGAAGGATCGATATATTTAGAGATAGGATTCGATCAAGCCCAAGATGTAACGGATCTTTTTTTGGGGCGAGGTTATAAAAACCCAGTCAAAACTCAAGATCTTGCTGGACATGTGAGATGTTTAAAGTTTCAAATCTAGCTCGCTTTTCAAGGTATTTTTTCTGTGGCCACAACTTAATTATGTCTTATATAGCGTTGATTTCTAGCTTTTTTCAAAGAAGTCATGTTATATTGAAGGCGTTATAACTATAAGAGAATGTTATGCCTATAAAAATTTTGATGCCAGCTCTATCTCCTACAATGATCGCTGGAAATTTAGCAAAATGGCTAAAAAAAGAAGGAGACAGGGTGAAGCCTGGCGATGTTATAGCTGAAATAGAAACTGATAAAGCAACCATGGAAATGGAGGTTGTTGACGAAGGTATTCTTGCAAAAATTATTGTACCTGAGGGTACGGAAGGTGTTTCTGTAAATAGCTTGATAGCTATCATCCTAGAAGAAGGAGAAGACGCCTCTGCTTTAGATAATATGTCTGTTTTAGAGCAACCAGCCTTAAAAGCCACAGAAGATAAATCAAGTAATGTAGATGCTGCTCCTTCACGTCAAGATTCAATGAGTGCAAAAAACGACCAACCAGGCAATAATCAAGCAGAAAGTAATCACCGAGTCTTTGCATCTCCTTTGGCAAAGCGCATAGCGGAAGATAAAAATATAGACCTTAAAAAGGTTGTGGGTACGGGGCCACATGGCAGAATCGTTAAAGCGGACGTATTATCCAGTAATTCACAAATATCTTGCGCTAAGACTACGCAAAGGCAGCGTAGCCTTGAAGAGTTTACAACCAAAAAGCATAGCAACGTGGGCAAGATTATAGCTAAGCGCTTGCTTGAATCTAAACAAACCATTCCGCATTTTTATTTGATGGTAGAATGTAACTTAGATAAGCTTCTAGATTTTCGGTCGGAGTTAAATAATATGGCAGGACATCCTCCCAGTTACAAACTCTCAGTCAATGACTTTATCATAAAGGCATCGGCTCTTGCGATGAGGGATATCCCCGAAGTCAATGCTAGCTGGGATGATCAGCATCTTGTTATGTACAGTAACGTTGATATCTCAATAGCCGTTGCAGCGCCAACGGGTTTGATAACTCCAGTTATTAAAAACGCAGATTTTAAATCACTCCCTGAAATTTCCAATGAGATAAAAGGGTTAGCTACAAGGGCTAGAGAAAATAAACTCACGCCAGAGGAATTTCAGGGTGGAGGATTTACGATCTCTAACCTCGGAATGTATGGCATACGTCAGTTTAGCGCAATCATCAACCCACCTCAAAGCTGCATCCTGGCTGTAGGCGAGGGCTCAAAGCGAGTTATAGCAGAAGGGTTATCAATGAAGATAGCGACTATGATGGACGTAACTCTCTCATGCGATCATAGGGTGGTTGACGGGGTTTTGGGAGCTAGGTTTTTGCAGAAATTTAAGGAATATATAGAAAGCCCAGTGAGAATAATATTACTTGGCTAAGAAATCTTGACTTAATATAAAGTCATTTAATTTGTAAAGATCTAGACATATTTAAAAAACTTTTTATAGTAAGTTATACTTTATATAAGGAAGAATACTTTGATAAAAACAATTTGTGTATTTTGTGGCTCAAGAAATGGCGATAACCCAAGCTTTATTGAACTTGCCAAGCAAACAGGTGAAGCTTTTGCTTCTATGAATATCGATATAGTTTATGGGGGAAGCAAGATGGGCCTTATGGGTGCTGTTGCAGATGGATCCTTAGATAAAGGAGGTCACGTGGTTGGCGTATTTCCTAGCATGCTAACGGGGCTTGAAATACCTCATCAAAGTTTGACGGAGCTTATACTGACCGATTCCTTAGGCGCGCGCAAAGAGCGTATGATAGAATTGTCTGACGCATTTTTAATACTACCCGGAGGCTACGGCACTTTAGACGAATTCTTTGAAGTGGTAACCACGCGCAACTTAAGCCTGCATCTTAAGCCAGTTTTTGTATTAAACTTTGAGGGTTTTTGGGATGGAATTTTAGCTCAGCTAGATCAAGTTACCAAGAAAGGCTTTGTTAAGTTCCAAGAGGAATGTCCTTATATCGAAGTGAAGACTGTGGAAGAGTTAATTCAAGAGATTAACCTTTTTACTAAGAATAAGTAGTGCTACCTCCTCATCTCAGTGACGCTCCTGTATACAGCGAATCTCTTTGTCATTCCTAGCTAGAGGGGAATCCAGAATAATATAATCTTTATTCTTCTTGGACCATCGTCTGCAGGGGGTGACACCCCCTATTGTCATAACTAGATTACGCCTTCACCCCGATATAAATATCTAGCACCACATTCTGGTGATCACTTGCGCGCTCATCGTAAACTTCAAAATCTGCAATATACCCCCTCTCTCCTCCTAGCTCAATTGAAGTCATATCCCATATATCTTTCCACAGATCTATGCAAACAGCTGGCATAGGGCCGGGATCGGATGTGAATTTAGCGTAAGTTTGAGAAGGAATTGTGAGAGCCGTAAACCCTTCTGGTACTTCATCTAAAGAATCTACTTCTTCACCAATGAAGTATGTGAAATCACCGTTAAAATCACTTTCATATTCAGTATAGACGCAGTATGTAACGTCTGATTTAGAGCGATTCGGAATTAGCGCAGGAAGACCAGAGTGAAAATACTTTTGCACAGTTGAGGCAACGACATTAGTAGATGGATCAGCCTCAAACAATGCAGTATTATTAGTCCTTGCTGTAATGCCCAGTAATCTAATTTCTGGTATGGTCACTGATATTTTTTGCATAATAAATAAACTTTTATATTTATTGTAAATTTAGCTGAGTTGCTCTGGGAAGCAAGAGTTTTATTTTTTTGTTATCCTAGCTAGGGTAACAATGCGTGCCAAATCTTCTGGCTAATTTAGATAATGGCCGCTATAATTCTGTCAAAATTCATGACAAATTACTATGACTGATGCTTCGCATATTCGTAACTTCTCGATAATAGCCCATATTGACCATGGCAAATCCACTCTTGCTGACCGATTGATTGAATTTTGCGGGGGCCTTGAGCGCCGTGAGATGAGCGCGCAGGTCTTGGATTCTATGGATATAGAAAAAGAGCGCGGGATTACTATTAAAGCGCAAACGGTAAGGCTTCAGTATAAGGCAA
>JAZKAD010000053.1:0-15360 GCA_040389305.1 Pseudomonadota bacterium
TTCTCGCAAAGGCAGTGCCACACCTTGCATCTAGAGTTAAATACATGCTTATATTCTCCAGGCCATAGGCACAATTATGGAGGAGTATAAAGCATAGAGAATATACATTGTGATAATAAAAAAGTACAGGAGAAATAGAAGAGATATTAATCCAACTTAAAATATTCTAGGCATTTATCTGGGGTTTGTTTATACATCTCCTCGTCTAGCTCAAATTGTGGAACTACAATTTCTTTGCCTTGTCTATGTATTTCTTGAGCTTTGTTGCTCCATTCTCTACCGCTTACTCCGACTCCGCCTCTTTCTCCGGTGTCTCGCCACTTACTTGTGAAGCTACGTATTCCTCTGCCATTTGTAGCACGGCTCTATAATTGATTTTACCAGTAGATAAAACTGGTACCTCATCTACTTTCACAATGTATCTTGGCATATGAAGTTCGGAGATTGCAGCGCGCCTAATAGAAGCTAAAAAGCTTTCTCTGTCTATTATGCCGGAGGTGGTATAAAGCAAAATCTGCTCCCCCCTTTTTTCGTCCAGTAAGTGCACGGCAGCAAAATCGGCTGCTGAATCCACAGCTGAAGCCAATTCTTCTACCGCCGAAAGAGAAACCATTTCCCCTGCGATTTTTGCAAATCTTTTTGCCCGGCCCTTGATAGTCACATAGCCTTGATCATCAACAGTTACTATATCGCCAGTGCTATACCACCCAGCGCCAAGGTTCTCTGCTGCTGGCGGTGCTATAACGCCAGGCTTGTCTGCTAGAATATAACCCAGCATAACATTTGGGCCCTTGATGCAAAGCATACCACCTTCAGTTATGCCCTCTACGGGCTGTACATTATAGCTAATTTTCGGCATAAGCCTTCCAACGCTACCAGGTTTGTCATGCATAGGCGTGTTGACTGCGATAACCGGAGATCCTTCGGTTGCGCCATACCCTTCAAAAATACGTACGCCGTATTTTTCAAGCCATATTTTACGCGTCTCAGATTTAAGCTTCTCTGCCCCCGCGAAAACATAACGCAAGGAATAGAAATCATATGGATGTCCATATCTCGCATAACCATTTAAGAATGTGTCGGTGGCAAACATTATAGTTGCACCGATGTCATATATAACCTCCGGAATAATGCGATAATGCAAAGGAGAGGGGTAGAAGAAAGTTCTGATACCTTGCAGCACCATCAGAATCATTCCCGTCATTCCAAAGCAATGGAAGAGAGGTAATGCATTGAAAGCAACATCATGAATACCAAAATCTAGTCTGGCTGCAACTTGGCACCTATTTGCCTGAATATTTCTATGAGATAAAACCACGGCTTTTGGTTGACCCTCAGTACCAGATGTAAAAAGCACAACACCTGGCTTGGTATCATCCATATTACTGCATATTTTTTTGTAGTATAGATCCGGGAATAAACCTCCAACCAGGCCTTTTATCTTAGCGCCAATAGTAAGATTTTTGCGTAAGTCCTCGAGATATATTATATCAAAATTCTCTTCTAGTTTAGAGACTAAATCTAGTAATTCTGCTTTTTCAATGAATTCACGTGATGTGTAAATAGCTTTAACTCTTGCGGTGTTACAAGCGGATATAATGCTTCCAGCGCCAGAAGTAAAATTAATCATAGCTGGTACGCGCCCAAAAGCTTGCATAGCAAAAAATGTTATTGCGGCGCCAACTGTGTTCGGTAGCATTACCCCTAAATATTCACCTGCATGGCTATTTCGAGATATTAGATCCCCCAAAACAAAAGACTTCGTTATGAGTTGTCGATATGTAGCCGAATTTCCGCCAATATCCTGGATAATTGTAAGGTGGGGTCTATAAAATTTTGCGGCATCAATTAAAGATTGGAAAAATGTCTTTTTATAGTCGGAGCTTTCAAACATCATATCGGACATAATGTCATATAGCTTCTGCCCTATATACTTCCGGCGCTGACGACTTTGTATGTTATCAGGAGCATCGAGCTTTACAGGAGGCATAATTGTTATAGTCACCTGCGGGAAAAAGCTCATTTTCGGCAATTTTTTCATTCTAGAAAAATGAGTATATTGTGGGCCGTCAATACGAATAGGCAAGATGGCGGCATCTGCCTTATCCGCAATCATCCCAGGGCCTTCGTATATTTTCATTAAAGAACCAGTAGAGCTTACTCTGCCTTCTGGAAAAATTACTATTTTTCTATTTTTTTTGACCTCAGATATCAAGGCTTTTGTGGCCATAGCATTGCTAGGATCGATAGCAAAGGTTTTGGATAATGTCAAAAAGGGTTTTACCCACCATAGCTGCGCCACTTGGCTGTTGATGGCAAATGTAAGTTTTTCTGGTAAGTAAACCCCAAGCAATACAGGGTCAATCAAAGATATATGGTTCGCTACAATTACAGCTCTTTTTCCTGCTTTATGTAAATTTTCGAGCCCTCTAACTTCAACTCTGTATAATTTGTCACAAATAAATTTAAATAATTTTGCAAAAACGGATTCAGGGATAATTTTGGCCTCAGGAAGCAATCGATATATATAAATCGCAACTACGATATTAGTCATGCTGAGAAGAAGAATAATAGTTGGAACGGAACAACCTAAAGTGAAAAGCGCAGATAGTATGAGTACTGAAGCTATCATAAAGACTGCATTCAATAGATTATTGGCTGCAATCACTCTACTGCGATAAGCCTGTGGGCTGCAATATTGTAATACCGCGAATAACGGCACTACATAGAGACCGCTTAAGGCTGACACGCAGAATAAGTCAAATATGATGCGCCAATTATGTAATCTTGGCCATAAGCTATGGTTTTTGAATAAGAATAGCATGGAGCTTTTAAGTTGCTCAGGTTCGTGACTCACGGCGCTAATCCCGCTGGCAAAATATAAATCTATGCTAAAAATACTAATACCCACAGCCGTCATAAAGAGATATTTTGTGGTAATTTCATTTTCGAATAATTTATTACATCCAAATGATCCACATCCTACGCCTATAGCGAATACCGCAAGGAACATAGTGGCAACACTCTCATCGGCGCCAAAGATGTCTTTAGTGAGCGTGGGAATTTGCGTTAAGAAAGTCGTGCCTACAAACCAAAACCATGAGATACCGAGAATAGACAAAAAAATTGTTTTTTTTGCATAGGCATATTTTAGAATATTAATGGATTCACGAAAAATATTTGGATTGATTTGTATTTCGGAGTTGGCGTTATTTGATTTGGGGATAAACCAACTAAAGATAATGCCGCATACAGCAGAAAGAATCATGATAGAAATAGCTACTACTGGAACTATATTATAGAAGCTCCCTATTATAGTGCCTATTAAAATGGAGATAAAAGTCCCGGCCTCTACAAAGCCATTAGCGCCAAGTAACTCGTCTTTCTCTAGATGGTCGGGCAAGATACTATATTTTAACGGGCCAAAAAAGGTGGAGTGTATGCCCATTAAGGCTATAGAGAGATATAGTACCACTAAGTTAGAATGATAAAATCCATAAATTGCTAAGCAAACAATAATCAGCTCCGCCACCTTGATTATTCTAACCAAGTAAGAGCGCTCAAATTTATCAGAAATCTGCCCAGCAATGCCCGATAAAATTAAAAATGGTAGGATAAATATAGCATTCGCCCCAAGAATCATAAGGGGCGCAGGGTATGGAGTGTTTTCAACGAGCTTATATGCGATCAGCATTATCAGGGCGCTTTTTAGTAGATTGTCTGTAAAGCAGCCGCAAAGTTGAGTGACAAACAATGGAAGAAAGCGCTTATCCTTAAGCAAATATAGTTGGTCAGTATCCATATAGTACCTGTCTAGAAGTGCATAAGGATGAATATTCTATGTAAAATACGTCTACCTGTCAAATTTTATGAAAATGAGCGTCAAGCTATACTTAAGAATACCTGAAAAAAACCACTTCTAGTTTTACTTTCTGAGTTCAGTCCATATATCAAGAATAGCCTCTAAAACTCTATCTTGAGACTTTTCTGGATCGTCATTGAACTCATGAAGTGTGATTACTAGATCATGCAAATCTACGAGACGCAAATCCTCAATATCTTCATCTGGATAATTTTCTTCTAAAGCTTCTGCGATATCTTCTAAGTCATTCCAATGCATAATTTCCTAATTGTTTGTTTATATCATTATCTAGTGGCTAAGTTATTAGCTATCTATTACAGGGTCAAATAAATAAGTCATTTGAATTATTAGACATATAAGCATGAGGGGTTTTATGCAACCAACTATTGAAGAGCTAGGTCACTTTTTGATTATGATTCAGTAGTTTTAGATGCACAATAGCACATATATCAATTGTAGATGCTAAAGTCTAACCCCAAAAATGTTAATCTATTATTGCGATTTGCGCAAATATTTAGATAACAGAGAGTTGTGGTGATGTATTGCATACTAAGTCTTCGGCAAATGCTAATGAGTGCAATCCTTTGAGGTATAAGGGTACGGGTAGTAAAATTAGAATGACATTCATCGTGTGAAGAGAATTTAAAACTTCTTAACTGAAAGACGTGTTATTAAGTTATTTACAATATTTATCCAATGTTGCAACTTTAACACAGTCCTTTGTAATTTCTTAGAGTATAAGGCGTATCAATATTATATTAGACTGATTTCTGTTTGCGCTGAGACGGTGCTTTGCTGTATTTTTTCTTTAGTAATTTGTTGTGAGCAACCACTTTAATTGCCGCGGCCTTCTTTATCTTTTCGCATTTAGCCGTTACTGGGCGAGGGGATTTAAAGTGTTTATCCAACAAAGTCATGACTTTGCTATCGCGGTGACGAGCAGAGGGGCTACCAGTAACGATTCCTACTAATTCCTGATTGTCTCTTGAAGCAGTTGTAACTATACAAACGCCCGCAGGGTTATTAAAGCCAGTTTTCAACCCTTCTGCCCCAGGATAATTTGCTGTGACTCTGTTATGTCCATGGATTGTTTTGCCTCGAAACACAACCTGAGTTTGAGTAAATAATGGGTAATATTGCGGAAAATCACGCTTTATTGCTATTGCAAGCTTGGCAAGATCATGAGCGGTAGTCTTTTGGTCAGGATGATACCACCCAGACGCATTACGAAATTGCGTGTTGCTCATTCCTAGTTGTCTTGCTCGCTTTGTCATAAGATCTGCAAATTTTGCCTCAGAGCCTTGACCCAATGCCTCGCTAATTACAACTGCAGAGTCATTTGCTGAATGGACAATCAAAGTCATGATAGCATCGCGTACAGTTATTGTCTCTCCAGGTTTGAGCCAAAGCTTTAAAGGAGGCATATTCGCAGCCTTTGCCGAGACGGCGATTTTTTGACCCATTGATAATTTGCCATTCTCTACCGCCTCAAAAGCAAGATATAGAGTCATAATTTTTGTAAGTGATGCGGGATAGA
Source organism: Pseudomonadota bacterium (assembly GCA_040389305.1). GTDB lineage: Bacteria > Pseudomonadota > Alphaproteobacteria > Rickettsiales > Rickettsiaceae > JAZKAD01. The sequence continues at coordinate 5,400 of JAZKAD010000053.1, forward strand.
TGCTAGTGTGAGCTTCCTCTGAATGCAAAACGCGACCTGTTTTTGCGTCGACTACTAGGCTAGTTGGAGTAGATTTACGGCAAGGCAAAATTTCTCCCGTGACAGAAGCCGTTGTGCATCTAGAAGCAGGGCTTTGAGTGGGTGCTTTATTCTTTTTTGCTTCTACTGGGTTTATGCAAAAAATAAAGATGCATATGAAGTATAGCGCAGACCAGTACATATTATAAGATTTCGGCAAGGTCTTATGGGTAGACATTTCTATTGATCTCTTTATAGATATTAATGTGATTAATAATTGTACCAGAGATTAGATGCTCTATTGTCGAGTTTTCTCAAAATAGTACAATTTTTTTTAAAGTATTCGATAATTCTACAACATGCAACTTATTTCGTCTTGGTATCGTAAGAATAGATGTGTTATTATCATGGCGTTTATAAAGATAGGAGGAGAGATTGCCCCAAATCATTGTCGTTTAAGGAAAAACTTAAGTGGATGTATGTGACTCTCATTTTGAGAGAGCGTAATTTTATTGCTTAATTTTTGAATTTAATGACAGGTTTTATATGACAAATAAACTACTCCCAAGCCTATGGCTTGTTATATTTATCGTGGGTCTCCCGCAATTCTCTGAAACGGTATATACGCCATCTCTCCCAGAGATTGCAAACGCTCTTAGGACGTCTGAGTCGATGGCAGAATATACGCTGACCATTTATCTATTTGGCTTTGCTATAGGCACTCTTTTTTGGGGAAAGCTTTCAGATAAGATTGGACGTAAACCTTGTGTACTCGCCGGCCTCTTTGTCTTCGTGATAGGGTCAATTGGCTGCTATTTTTCAGATACTATCGCAATGCTAATGATCAGTCGTTTCATCCAGGCATTTGGCGGAAGTATCGGAAGTGTTATAGGGCAGGCTATTTGCCGTGACGCATTTTACGGGCCAGACTTAGGAAGGGTCTATTCTATAGTCAGTAGCGCTTTGGCCTTTTTCCAGGTGATCGGACCTATTATTGGCGGAGTTATTGCAGAGCATTTTGGATGGTCTAGTATATTCCTATTTCTTACAGTAAATGCATTGATCTTAAGCTTTTTTGTAGCGCGCTACCTACCAGAAACACATTACCCAGAGCTCAGAAAGCATATACCAATTTCTAAGGTTGTGCTCGGCATGATACAAGATAGAAAAGTTATTGGGTTTGGTATAATCGTCGGGGGATGCAATGGTATGTCTTTTAGCTACCTAGCTGAAGGGCCATTTTATTTGATTGAGCTTCTTGGTCTAAATCCTAGTCAATACGGATTTAGCTTCATAAGTCTCGCAATGGGAGCGATGCTCGGAGGTCTTGCATCTAGGAAATTGCATGATTATAGAGAGTCTAAAGTGATTATGGGGTATGGATTAATAATTCTCCTATCAGGGTGCGCTATGCTTAGTAGTATTATGGTTATTCATACATACATTCCTATTCATAGAAGTTGGCTGATATACTGCGTTATCATCTCCCAGACCATTAATATGTTTGGTATGAGCGTGGTAACGAGTAATGCTTTAGTCCTTGCTCTAGCGGATTATAAATGGTGCATAGGAACGGCTTCCAGTATCTTTGGTTTTGGTTATTACTTCATCATATCTTTATGCACCCTTTTTATGGGATTTTTGCATAATGGTACACTTTTGCCTATGCCATTATATTTTTTGACCATAGCTCTACTTATGCAAATAACGCAGAAGATAATGATATCCCGTCGAAAGTGACGGAGCTTTGAAAGGTATCATTTTTGATGACAAATTCAATAATAATGGACTTAAATAATTAACCTTGTCACCTCTCTTTGTGCGGGTGGTGACAAGAAAAGTACCGATGACGAGTCCTTGGGTATCGGCTTTTGTTCTAACTGCATTATAGCAATTGATGTGGATATGTACCACCTCTACAAATTAAGAGCCTAAGGCTTGTATTATAAGTTTGATTTTGTATAAGTTTTACAACTAAACTGCTATCCATAGAGATATCGATATTTATTTAATTGGAGGATTCTATGTCAACGGGCTCGCTAACTGTAGATCCATTATTCGTAGGACTGACAAGGCCAACTCTGATTTTTGGTGTAAGCGTATCGTTCGCCATGGTGAATATGATGATATCGGTGGTAATGTTTATCCAAAGTTCTTCCTTTATCATTGTGCCTATTGCTGGCTCAGTGCATCTGGTGGGGTATATTCTATGCTTCAAAGAACCTAGATTCATGGAATTATATTTAAATAAACTCAGCAAATGCAACCAATGCTCTAATAAATCATATTATGGCGCAAATTCTTATATTATCTAAAAATGTTTAAGCTCTGGAAGACAACTACATCGAAGCAAAAATATGCCTCAAAAGAGTTGCATGCTTCAAAATTTATACCGTATAAGTGCCACTGGGATAATAATACTATTCTGACCAAGAATAATGAGCTATTGCAAGTGGTCAAAGTGGGAGGATTTTCATTTGAGACTGCGGATGATCAAGATCTGGATATGCGCAAGAACATGCGCAATTCTCTTTTTAAGAACATGGCATCTGGAAATGTGACTCTGTATTTTCATACCATAAGACAGCGCAGATCTTTGGTTGAATCAAAGGATGCATATATCTTTGACCCCACTATCAAAATCCCCAGTGATTTTGTGACTTATCTTGGAAATGAATGGAAAAAGAAATACTCTACCTTTAAATCATTTTTTAATGACCTCTATATCAGTATTCTTTACCGGCCTGATAAAGAAGGCGCCGCGATTATAGAATATTGGCTCAAAAAAATGCAACAAGGCGCTGATAAAAGCGCGTGGGAATTGGATATGCGCGAGATGAAAGAAAATCTCAGCGAGCTCACCGGTAGGGTAATGAATACCTTTAGAGACTTTGATGCTCAGTTGCTCGGGCACAAGGAGACAGAGTACGGACAACGTTCTGAAATTCTTGAATTTTTAGGCTCGATAGTTAATTGTGGCCATGTAGCGCCAATGTTAACACCTCGCATGGAGATAGATAAATATCTCCCTACTCATAGGCTATTTTTTGGTTCCCGCTCAATGGAAGCCAGGGCACCTTCGGGAAATAAGTACGCAGGCATCATCAGCATCAAAGAATATGGCCCTACGACATCTGCTGGTGTATTTGACGTGTTCTTGCAAATGCCATTTGAGTTTATCATGACTCAAACTTTTGTTGCTGCGAACCGTACGGTTGCTATAAGCAAAATGCAACTGCAGCAAAACAGAATGATTCAAGCGGAAGACAAAGCGGTTACGCAGATTGCAGAAATTTCTCAGGCCCTTGACATGGCTACCGGAGGAGAAATTGGATTTGGCGACCATCACTTCTCTCTTTTATGCATGGAAGACACCATTAAAGCCCTTGAAAACACTCTATCCATGGCGGCTGTAGAGCTATCAAATTGCGGGATGCAATCAGTGAGAGAGATGGTAAATCTAGAGCCTAGTTACTGGGGGCAACTCCCTGGTAACATAGACTATATTATACGTAAATCCACGGTCAACACTCTGAATCTTGCTGGCTTCGCCTCGATGCATAACTATCCGCTTGGAAAAATCTCGGGGAATCACTGGGGAGATCATGTCACCATTTTAGATACTACTTCGGGCACGCCTTATTACTTCAGTTTCCATGTAAGAGATGTGGGGCATAGCTTAATTATCGGTCCAACCGGCGCTGGTAAGACTGTTTTAATGAATTTTCTATGTGCGCAAGCGCAGAAATTTAAGCCTCGTATGTATTTCTTTGACAAAGATCGCGGGGCGGAGATTTTTATAAGAGCGCTTGGAGGGGTGTACACGGTTATAGATCCAGGTAAGGCGTGCAACTTCAACCCATTACAACTTCCAGATACTGGGGAAAATAGAACGTTCTTACTTGAGTGGCTTAAAATTTTAGTGACCACAAACGGTGAGTTTATTAGCGCAGAAGACATAAAACTAATAACGCAGGCTATCAGTGGTAACTATAGACTTCAGCACGAAGATAGAAGGCTTTGTAATATAGTGGCCTTCCTCGGCATGGATGGTCCTGGGACTTTAGCAAGTCGTATTGCCATGTGGCATAGCAAAGGATCGCATGCTAAAATTTTCGACAATGAGAGAGATGATATCGATCTCAATAAAGCACGAATTTTTGGATTTGAAATGGCGGAGTTGCTTAAGGATCCAACAAGCTTATCGCCAGTTTTATTATATGTTTTTCATCGTATTAACTTATCCTTGGATGGGTCTCCTACTATGATAGTCTTGGATGAGGCTTGGGCGCTTATCGATAACCCAGTGTTTGCTCCCAAGATCAAAGACTGGCTCAAAGTTCTGCGTAAGCTAAATACTTTTGTTATTTTCGCCACCCAAAGCGTTGAAGATGCTGCCAAAAGTAGGATAAGCGATACTCTTATACAACAAACAGCTACTCAGATATTTTTGCCAAATCTTAAGGCAACTGATGTGTATAAAACGGCATTTATGCTTAGCCAAAGAGAGTACTCTTTGATCAAGACCCTGGACCCAGGTTCAAGATATTTCTTAATAAAACAGGGAACAAACGCAGTAATTGCGAGGGTTAATTTATCCGGAATGAACAATATTGTAAACGTTCTTTCGGGTCGTACTGATACAATATTATTAGTGCAAAAACTTCGCGCTGAATATGGCGAAAGCCCCACTGAATGGTTGCCAATATTTTATGAAAAAATTAAGGCGCTGTAATATTATGTTTTTTTTGGGTAGCAAGCAATCCCTGCAAGATTTAATATCAGCTCTATCTTCATGTATTATTTTTGTATTTTTTTCGGCGCTTCTCTTAATCACTCCTTATAAAGCCAAAGCAGATACTGTAACGGATGTCGCTACTGTCCTCGCCTCAATTACTTGCGAAAGTGCCTATCTCGTAGAAATGGGGTTTAGTGGTAAATTTGGCAATACATGCACACCCATCGCTCTGTCTAGTATTGCTATTGCTAACATCTTGTCGCCCGGAATTTTTGCTACCACTCTGGCGCATACAAAAATAAGCGACCAAAATATTAACGTACTACAGAACAATTGCGCAAGATCAAATCGTGCGGCATCAGTCAATCCAAAACTCACCTTTTCTATGTGTTCTAATGTTCTGCTAGCGGGATTAAAATCTATTGCTATTGCTAAAGTCGTAGGAAACTCAGCCGCCGCATTAGTATCGGGGGATAACATCCTTGACGCCGTCCAAAGTGCCTGGCAAATTGATCCAAACGACTATCATGTAGCGTTTCTTAATAAAGGAGTGGGAGAGAGTGGAGTTTTCCTTGATTTAGCTATTCCTATGCCATGGAAGGTGACGCAGAATAATGATAAAATTTGTGTTTCAACTTATGGCTTATTTGGGCTTATGCCCGTTGGTTGTAAGTATATCAAGGAGCCATGTTCCGTAGCTAAGTATGATAATTTAATGAGTGGCGATTCGAGTAGTACTGCCAACAATGATGATACCAAGTTCCTACCAGCCTCAACAAAGGATTGTTCTGGCGCAGGATCTTGCTTCGCGCGTGCAAATGAAATATCCAAAACGCTCAATCCCATGTCAGGACCTTTGGTCTATTGTATAAGAGAGATGTTAGTAAAGGTGCTGATTAGCGATAATGTATGTAGTTTTGAAGACTTCAATAATAATCCAAATGCTGCACTTGGAGCTTCAACCAGCACGTTTTTTCAGTTCCAGAAAAACATGCAAAAAGCCGTATCGGCATTTTTGATATTATATACTATATTTTTTGGTATGAATATATTGCTAAATGTTGGCGGGGAAATGCCAGGCAAAGGCGAGATTGTGATGTTTCCAATCAAAATAATTCTCGTTTTATATTTCTCTGTCGGAATTAACATGAAAACAGGGAGTACCAGTAGGGGTTTTGATGGTATGACCCAATGGGTGTTACCAATAGTCTTTGATGGGGCCAATCAATTAGCCAGTTGGGTAATGAATGCTGGAACAACTATGGGCCAAGCTACCGCAGCAACCGCAACAACATCTGGATCTTTATGTAAATTTAATGTCGGTGATTATAGTAACTCAGAAGATGCCCGCATGATACTTTGGGATGCCTTGGATTGTAGAATTTCAAGTTATCTCGGAATTAATGCTTTGTCAGACACAATAAGCAAACTATCTAATCCTTTTAGCTTTGATTCTCTAAGCTTTTCAATTCCACCATGGATGTATTTCTTAGGACCCGCGATATATACAGGCAATATGTCGCTTATTATGTTAGTTTTGATGTATCCAATAATGGTAATCTCCGTTGCAGCCTATACAGTGAATGCTTTTGTCGTATGTATGATTGGTATCACTATACTTAGCGTTTTAGCTCCTATTTTTATACCAATGGTACTATTTGAATATACTAAAAGTTATTTTGATGCATGGGTGAAGCTGCTTATTTCTTTTGTGCTGCAGCCAATGGTAGTGGCAACGTTTATGATTCTTATGTTTTCTGTATATGATTCGGGTATATATACGGGCTGTACATATAAAGTAGTATGGCAAAATGATAGTAATGGTCGTTCAAAAAAAACATTTACTATAGATAACGACAAGGCTTCATATCAAACCATAGCAGCTTTTGCTGATGGAACTACAAGTACAGCATACGAGCAATGCCAAAAAAGTTTGGGGTGGATGTTAAATTCCCCATTACTAGCTGCAGCCAATCTCACTGGTAACGCCGCAGTTAACGCTACTTCAGCCGTATCTGATGTTGTAAGTGGAAAGTCCAATATACTAAGCGGTATAGGCGAGGTAAGCGGGATGTTTTTGAGGGGGCCATTAGGTCTAGTAGACCCTATGCTCATTAAAGACCTAACGCTCTCATTTATGACGGCATGTTTCTTGTTATACGTTATGTATAATTTAAGTTCTCAGATATCGGGCTTTGCAGCTGATATGACGGAAGGAATATCAGTTGGTAGTCTAGCTATTCAACCGCAAACAATTGCAAAGGCCGCTTTATTTGTTGCGGATAAAGCGAATGCTATCAAAGGAGCGGTTAGTAAAGGCGCTGGCGATGCATCAAGCGGGGGAGGTAATCGTCCTTCGCCTATGGCGCTTGGAAATCAATCTGGGTCGAATACCCCACCTCCTCCTATGGCTACTAGCAAACCTTCTAGTCCTTCTATTCCACCTCCGTCAGCAGAAGATATTAGTCCTCCACCTCCGACAGCAACGGGTGGTAGTGGCGGCGGCTCATCTACTCCGCCTCCGTCAGCGGAAGATGATAGCTCTGCTAGTCCTGTTCCACCTCCATCGGCAGAAGATGATAGTCCCGTTGCGCCTCCATCAGCAACGGGTAGTAGTGATAGGGACTCGTCTGTTCCACCTCCGTCGGCAGAAGATGATAGTCCCGTTCCACCTCCGGCTGCTGAAGGTCCTAATGAAAGCGACAAAGGTAAATAACGCTACAACAAAAATAGAACAATAGATGATTAAGACCTACAGGGTAATGCAAGAATGGATAAGCAGATTGGCTAGCATAGCAAAGCAAATCTCTATCATCATGATTTGCCTATCGTCTTATGTTCCAGTAGTATTTGGAGGTTATGGCGATTCTTGCGTTGGACTCCCACCGGTAGCCGCTAATATAAACTACCTCAAAGGATATACTCCCTACGGGGAGCTACTACACTATTTTGATATTAGTAATAACTGTAATGCAACAAATGATACCTTAACTTTCTGCGTGAAATCTAGCGCAGCAGATGCCCCATGCGAAAGCGTTGATATTGCTTACGGATCATCAAAACAATTGAACGTTATTGCTGCTAATAACACTACGCTTTCTAATAATCTGATACTGCAAAATATCACATTATATAACGAAAGCTTTACGGGGGGTTCCAAGCTTTGCCTTACTATGGCCACCCCATATGGCCATGTACCCCTTATGTGCCGCGCTAGATCCTCGACAAATTCTTCTCCTCTAGAGAACGATATCAATCGTCCAGTATGTAGCGTTAGTGCCCCGTCTTGCTATGACTCAGGATATAACTATAGCCAATCTCCGTTTAATTTTTCTGGAAGGGGGTATCAATGTCTTGCTGGCACTTTAAATAAAGTTTTCTTTCGATCATCAAACTGTATTCCTAGTGATGGCATAGAAATGGTAGCCCTCAACCCTTTCTCGAGCCTGCAAATTGCGCTCAGACAAGCTATTTTTGCGGCTCTTGTTATATATACTATATTATACGGCATAAGACTCTCACTTGGCGCAGAGAAAATGAATCTTGAAAGGGTATCCATATTCGTACTCAAAATCATATTTGTAACGTATTTTGCTGTTGGTACGAAGATAATTTATTCTTCCGGAAATGATGCCATTGAATCAAAAAATGGTATTACGGAGCTTGTATTGCCTATATTGCTGCAAACTACATCAAATTTTGCAAGTATAATTTTTAATGCAGGAGGTAGCGCAGGACTTTGTGTATTCGATAGTTCTAAGTACCCAAGTGGCTATAGTTATTATGGACTTTGGGACGCTATAGACTGCCGAATCGCATATTATTTTGGCATGGGAATGATGGCCAATAATTTTCATGCATCAGGTAATACGCTACATGAAACTGGAGCTACTACGAAGCCAAGCACCGCTCCTAGTGGTATAATTTTTAAGCAGCCGTCAGGCGTATTTCCCTTGGGTGTAAATGGAGTGTTTTCTATATTTTCCATGATATTTGGGTTCTTTTTAGGGGGTAATATCCTGATTGTAATTTGCGCTCTTGTCTTCATAATTATGATTCTGTCTCTTATGATTCAATTTGTCAGCAGCTATTTAGTATGTATTATTACCTTATATATAATGATGTATATATCGCCTATTTTCGTTCCAATGATTTTGTTTAATCGTACAAAAGGCTATTTTGAGGCTTGGCTTAAGATTTCTATATCTTGCGCCCTGCAGCCCGCTATCCTTGCAGGGTTTATAGCTTTCATGCTTACAATATTTGATACTGTTGTATATAAGAATTGCGAGTTTAGTAGACATACATATCAAATAGCCGCGAGTGCCGCTGGAGAGTCTCGGTATATGAGTACCTTTGAACTACGCGTTCCAAACAACGCACCAGATACATGCAAACAAAGCGCTGGATATAAAATGATGCAACATTATAACGGCGCAGGGTGGGATAAGGCAGCAATGCTAATTGTAGTAGTGCCGTTTATTTCAGATAATTTAAACTTGCTCGGAGACATGGTTTATCTCCTTGTATTTTGTATAATCTTCCTCTTCTTTGCTGATTCTATGTCTGCCTTTGCAGCTGGAATTACAGGTGGGCCGAATTTAGCAAGTGTAACTTCTAGCATAGGCGGCATTGTTAGAAAAATTCAGGAATATAGAGAGGAGAAAAAGGACAAAGTTGAAAAAATAAAAGGAAAGGATGGGGGGGCGTGATAGATGGCAAGTGATCCAAGTCAACAATATCAAAAAGCCCGAAACGCTTTGTATCTTATACTGGGGATAATGGGTGTCACTTTTCTTCTGATACTTATTTTAGGAATTTTAGGTCTACTTGGGATATCACCCCTCGGAACTGGATGTTTTATGCGATATCCTACTGACGGAGCGCAGTCTCTACGCAGTATCGTGCTCATGGCAAGTGGTAACTACACTACTCAAGTGAATAATGCTACGGGAGCTATATCTATAGATCCAAGTACATATGGAAAATGGAAAAAAACGGAGTGGTTAGTACAACAGAATGAGGTAGTAAAACTTAATGTGTCAGGGGATATCAGCTTATGCAAAGCATATTTACCAGCTTATAACTTGAATTCTACGCTGGTTAATGGGTCAGAGTCTTCTGCCAACCAAACTACGATGCATAATATTCCTATACCTAGAATTGAATCGACCGAAGCCCCCCTAGAACTCAAATTCGATGCTA
>JAZKAD010000053.1:15370-45608 GCA_040389305.1 Pseudomonadota bacterium
CCCCAAAACCCCAAAACCCCAAACATTAATTTATACAAAAGTTTGATCATTCTATATATTTAATAAGTTTTTTAATAATACAATAAATTAGGAGTTTTTCTCAAAAAATACTCAATTAAAAAAATAAGATTATAATGACAAAATTGTGGTGACTATAAGACCAAATGCAAAGCCTATTGCTAGCGCGCCAAACTCTCTATCAGCGGTAAGTTATACAAATCCAGTGACGGGAGCAGTGGAAACAGCCAATTGCTCGGAGAATCAAACTTCCTATAGCCCAATTTGTGGTAGGTATGGATTGCCTTCGAATATGTATTATGTAGATCGCTGCTGGAAAAATTACGGCGACTGCCCTAGCTGGGCTGGAGATAATGTTTCGTCTTGGACCTACGGCTCATGGTCGTCTGCGCCTATAATATTTCCCTATAAAGATGATGCGTCTTTGAATTACTCCTGGTCGCAAGACTTAAATACCTTAGCTATGGCAAATCAACAATTAACTACAAGCTCTTACATCTCAAATAGCATGCCTACAGTATCTGCGCAAAGTATCTGCGATGGAGGGTGGGCAAGCGATGGAGGGCCTCGCAAATCTGAATGGACTGATTATACATATTGTGCTTTTGGCGATAATAAACATCCATATGACTATACATATGCCGCTCCTGCAACTCCTACAACAATTCCTAGTGATATAAAATTCTGGTATAGCGCCGATACGGCAACTGCTCTTCTTTATCGTTTCGATACCACAGAAATTCCAACGGACAAAAATAGCAGGGGCACGTCAGCACCCACAACTGCAGACGCTTCGACCTCAGGACTTACAGATACAGGCGCTGGATATAGGTTTGCCAAAATAATAGCGCAGAATAAGATTTTGCAATATACGCATCTTGATAGCGCCGTGAAATACTTACAATTTCGCCCGATTAGCAATACATGTACCTCTAATACTGGTGGATATATTCTTGGCATTAAGCAAACAAAATGCCATAGGAACGATGGCTTAATTGGAAGCGACGCTAACTACGCAAAGCGTGGTCAAATACAATATCTCCTCCTGCCCACAGGACAAGATCCCAATATCACTGCTTCTCTAGCAAGCTCACCCTCAAGTCTTCCAGAGGCGAATAATGGAGACGTTACTTTTACAGCAGCGTCACAAGGCATACTCTGGATGCGAATAAATAACAAACCTTCGGACGTCGTAGATAGTACTGGGCAATATAAAATAACGCAATCTATCGCTGCCACTAGTGACCCAAGCTTTAGTGCGAAAATACTCAACCCTTTACTTGCTCAGCTAAAAGAAATGGTGACTGCGGGCGGAAAGAAGATGTTTAAAAACATGATATGCTATCAAAGCTCAGACAAGGCGCCTTGCACTAACTTTTTTAACTATATCAAGTCAATGCTAACTTTATATATAGTAATATTTGGTCTTATGTTTCTGCTTGGTATGAAAGAGATCACGCAGAAGGATTTGGTAACCCGCGTCATCAAGATAGCTATAGTATCGGGGCTAATTAGCGGTCAGACTTTTGAGCTCTTTAATACATACATCTTCGAGGTGGTAATAAATTTTTCGGATCAGATAATTAGTAATATTGCTGGATATAGACTCTTTACATCAGGGGGCGTCAGTAATCCCATGATGTTTATGGAAGAGTTGCTTAGCAAGATATTTTTTAGCAAAGTATTTATATCTCAGATACTTGCTACAATGTCATTTGGTATTTTTGGGCCTTTCTATTTTCTACTGATTCTTATTTCCATAGTGATATGCGTTATTTCCCTTCTTAGGGCGTTAGCTATATATATAATGGCATTTGTGGCTGTGGCTTTATTGCTAGGTCTTGCGCCATTCTTTTTGACGTTCATGCTTTTTGATAGAACGTACTATTTATTCGAAAATTGGTCTAGGTTCTTATTTAGATATATGATCGAACCAGCTGTATTAATGGCGGGCATCACTATACTTACTAAGCTTTTCGCAATATATCTAGATAATGTACTTAATTACAGCACATGCTGGAAATGTGCTATTGAATTCATGCTACCCTTTCCGTCTATTCCAGGCCTTCCTACTGGCTTTCTCGGTATGCCACTATTTTGTATTAACTGGTTTGGACCTTGGGGGCTTGATAGTAGTATGGGCACTATAGGTATGAATATGCAAAATATAGTAGCCCTTATGATTATAGCATATGTTATGTATGGATATGCTGAATTCTCGGGACAGATTGTCACAACATTAACGGGTACACCGGCAGACGTAGGTGCAACTTCTATGGGAATGAAAATGTCGAGCGCAATGGGGCAGGCTGCTCTTGGTAAAGTGGGGTTAGATGCAAGAAATCGCGATAGAAAAATGAAGACGGCGGAAGGCAAATTTGACGAGGCTATAAGCAACATGGGCGAGAAAGGCGAGAAAGGCGAGAAAAATGATGCTGTATAGTACCTCTTCTTGGCAAGTAAAAACTAGCCTATTTTTTGCAAAACTTCTGATGATAGCATCGATGTTTTGCGCGTCTACTCCAGCTAAGGCAGATTACGAATGGATGACTACTTTGCTAAGTAATCTTGCAGTGTTTTTTGCGGAGCGTATAGAGGTACCAACCTTTAACTACAACAATACTGGTAGTAAATCTCTCGTCATCAATTCAGGTTGGCAAAGCACGGGAGCTCAAGTCAAAAATGGCAAAACTTTAAAACTTGAATGGAGTAGTGATGCTGTATCGATACCTACGCGTAAATATTATGTAATGTACAGAATAGATCCGCGTTTTAGCCGCCCTCAAGTTTTTATCTTAAAGGGTGTAACCACGAATAATGGTTACACTACATATACCTCTGATATCTCCACTATTAATAACGGACTGCCAATGGGGAGGGATCTTCAGGCAACTTTTCAAAAATATGATAATTATTTTAATTATAGCTCTTCTTCTCCAGATCCAAGAATTGTAATTAATACAACTTCAGTAGTAACTATGCATCTTGTGTCAGCGAACGAATTTTTCAGCGCTGGAGGGGTCGTGAATTTTGGTTCCGAGCTTAATCATCAGATAAAAGACCCATTTGCGATATACACAGAAACCGGTGTCACAGATAATAACATGATTTATATGAGGAGCGAAGAATGGTGCACCAAGCTATTTGGAGGGACTGTTCCGAATAGCTATACCTGCATCAATGTAAATGGCAAAGCATTATATGCTAATGACGGAGATTTTGAAGATAGGCTTTGGGGAATAGCGGATACAACATCATGGATGGGCAAACTAGATATTTGTGGCGATGCGGCGACAGGAAAGCAACCGTGTCTTTATGACAAAGGTAGGGGGATGAAAATCACTATCGGCGGCAGCTCCGTGAAAGACACGCATAACCCATTTGTGCATTCAGATTTTACTGGACAAAATTTCTTTTACTACGATGCAAGCGTTGGGATGAACACGGGAGTTTTAGACTTTATCACCGATTGGGATATGCAGCCTCAGAGCTCTATGTTTCAGTCATTTAATCCTTTAATCAAGCAATGGCCTTATACTAACAAAACCAGTTGGAGGGCGGCATTTATGGGGTCAGATCTTGCGAAGGCAGGGGCTTTGTCTCCCTATCTTCACATTGGGCGCTATATAATCTACATAGAAATCGGAGACAGAAGCAACGCAATAATACCTAGCGTAGAATATATTATATCTGACGGACCGCCCAGTGCTCAAGATGTCGGAACCGTTGTGACTCGCAGTTTCGCGGGGCAGGCAAATAAAGCTGGTACTTTGTGGCTTAGAGCTTTGACCTCTGATAATACTAATGCGCAAGGTAGTATTGCAGTTAGCTATTCTAACTATACAGGCAGCACCTTAATATCTGATTCAGTATCAAATTATATAATGACGCCAATTCTGGAGATGCTAACTAGTAGCACCAAAGCATTATATCGCAATATAGCTAGTAATTCCCGCTTACGAGAATACGCCTTTATTCTAATCCAACTATATATCGTATTTTATGCGTTATATTTTTTGGCTGGGGCCGTAAATATTAAGGCTTATGATGTAGTTGTAAGAATAGTCAAGATCTCAATAGTAGTGACTTTATTCAGCACAAATAGCTGGGAGGTCTTTAATAATTATTTTTTTAATGGTTTTGTAGGGGGTAGTACTTATCTGATCAATAGTATTGTCGGTGCGACCAGCGGCTCTAATATATTTGGATTCTTAGATTTAATTTTTGACAAATATATGAATCCTACTATGTGGGGTCTCATTGCAATTGAACTATTGTCTCCATTTAATGGAGTAACATTTTTTGCCATAATAACTATCTATTCAATTCTAATTTATTTAATTGCAGTGCTTCAGGTGGTGATTGGATATCTTATGGCATTTATAAGTATGGCAGTTCTTATATCCTTAGGTCCGATTTTTATTACTCTACTTCTTTTTGAGAGAACAAAGAGCATGTGCAATAATTGGGTGTCGGCAATTTTTAACTGCATGTTGCAGCCCACAATCCTATTGATGTTTTTCTTGCTCATAGATCAAATTATGCTTGATCAACTTTCTCACATAGTTTTACCGGCTTGTTGGGACATTCTCATACCACTTGCGATTACGATAGATCTAACGCCACTTGGTATTCCTCTGACTTTTCCTAGTTTAGAAATACCAGGCTTGGCGGGTATACCGTTTTTTATGTCTTCTCCGGGAAGTAGTACGGGTTTGCAGGGTGATGGCGGATCTTACTTAAATTTTGTATCTTCGGTTATAATTTTTCATTGCTATGCAGTTATGGCTAGTGGCCTCACTACTTACGTGCAAGCTCTTGTAAGCAGCTTGACTAGTATAGGTAGTAGTTCCGATATCTCGGGGAGTAATGTTGCTTCTCAGATGAGTTCTAGTATTAGTCATACTATTTCTGCGCCAGTAAGAATAGCTGCGGATGAAATACAAACTAATAACCTGAAGAAGAAGCAGGAGCGATTGGCAGAGGGTAAGCCTAGAGATGAAGGTGGAGCGAGAACTAATAAGGCCTCAAGTCAAGAGAAGTAATCCCGGCCTTCTGGTTTGTATCTCTATTTTAGTTAAAAGCGAGAATCTAGTATTTTTGATGTATTTGCACTACGTATCCGCACTGCGTAATAAATTTAATATGCATACATAGCGAAGGCCGTATTGACCCTCAAACTCACTGCATATAAAGCCTATATTTCTATAAAAATCCACAGATTCTTGATCAGTTTCCGTGGTGATTTTCGTGGGCGAAAACTTTGTTATAATATTGCTAAGCATAGCCCTTCCTATGCCTAATCTTCTATATTCCTCCAGTATACTTATATGCCTTAGGTTTATTTCGGATCCGAGCTTCTCAAAACCGACCATTCCTATCAACGCAGAGGGACTAAAAAAAGCTCCAATAATATACTGATTTTTCTCGTTATAACTTTGTAGAATTTTTTGGATCTTGCTGTTTGTGGGAAAACCCACACTACTTTTGATAACATCTGCGAGACTTGGGTGAGTATATGAAATCTGCTGCGTAGTGAAATTCATATTGACTTAAGGGGTGAGATATTTTGAAGATGAGTTTTGAAGATGCGAAGGATAGCCTTATCCGGCTATCCTTAGAGGCTAATAAACAACTTATACTGCGGTCAGCATATAACTCTGGACTTTATCAAAGGCACGATTTTCTATTTGTCTCACACGCTCTTTAGAAATATTAAATTCTTGGCTCAGCTCATTTAAAGTAGCTGGTTCTTCACGTAATTTACGCGCTTTTAGAATTGAAAGCTCCCTGTCGTTTAAAGTAAGCATAGCTTTAGAAAGTAACGTATGTTTACTATTATTCTCTTGGCGCTGAGACAGAACTAGCTCTTGGCTTGGTCTTGACTCTGGTAAAAGCTCTATGAGTTCTCTTGAATTTTCTTCGTGACTAGTCTGAGCGTTTAATGATAAATCACCGCCAGCAAGTCTTGCAGACATTTCTGTGACCTCTTTAGTGCTAACCCCTAGCTCTTCTGCGATTTGAGGGATATCTTGAGCGCCTAGCTGACGTGCATATAAATTACTGAGTTTGGTCTTGATTTTATTCAAGCTAAAGAACAGCTTTTTCTGCGCGGCAGTAGTGCCCACTTTTACTAATGACCAAGATCTAAGAACGTATTCTTGTATAGATGCCTTAATCCACCACATAGCATAAGTAGAAAGTCTAAAACCTAAATCGGGGTTGTATTTTTTTACAGCCTGCATGAGGCCCAAGTTACCTTCGGACACAAGGTCAACCACAGGCAGTCCATAATTACGATAAGATAGTGCAATTTTAGCCACTAGCTTTAAATGACTTGTGACTAAGCGATGTGCCGCCTCTATATCGCTTTTCTCCAGAAACGCTTTGGATAGCATAAATTCTTCTTCGTGCGTCAGAGAGGGGATAGAGTTTATCTCTTGGAGATACCTATAAAAACCATCTTGATTTACGGCAACTACCGGTAAGTTTTGGGGTAAGGTTTTTATTTTTTCTGTCATAACATTCATCTCTATTTTTCGTATATATTTTTATATCTCGATATCGTTGTAGCTTACTTCTAGCACTTCGTAAGCTTTAGAGCCTTTAGGGGTAATTACTTCTATCATATCGTTTGCTGCTTTTCCAATTAAAGCTTTAGCTATCGGAGAAGATATTGAGATCATTTTGCGCGCAAGGTTGGCTTCATACTCACCTACGATTTTATAAGTTACCTCTTCTTCTGCATCTTCATCGATGAGTTTTACAGTTGCTCCAAATTTAATAGTGCTACCAGATAATTTACTAATATCTATGACCTCAGCTCTTGCTACTTTGTCTTCTAGGTCTTGTATCTTTCCTTCCACCATGCTTTGTTTTTCGCGGGCGGCGTGGTATTCAGCATTTTCCGATAAATCTCCAAATTCTCTAGCGGAAGCTATGGCTTCTATGATCGCTGGCCTTTCTGTGTGCTTAAGGAATTTGATCTCTTCCATAAGCTTAGCATGGCCTTTTTTTGTAATTGGAAATTTTGACATAATAAAATTTGTTTGTTAAAAACTTAATGCTAAAGTATACTCTTTTTGTAATCTTTTGTCAAATTAAAGCAATGTTAACCACCCTTGAATTCGAGACTAAACGTAAGATTTTTCACATCAGTAGCGCTATCATTCCGATCATCTACATCTTTATGCCAAAGCTCTGGATGGTGATGATTCTTACGTTAGTCGCCTTTGGAACTTCGGCTATTGATACAACTAGGCATTATCATCCTAAAATCCAAGCCCTTGTAGATAAATTTTTATTACAATTTATGCGGGAGCGTGAGAAAAATGGCAGTTTTGTCATTAGCGGCGCAAGTTATATGATGTCGGGATTTTTTTTGACAACGCTGCTTTTCCCCAAAGGAGTAGCTATTGCTTCGATGTTCGTTCTGATTGTATCGGATGCAGCAGCCGCTATAGTAGGCACAAGGGTAGGGAAGCCACTGGAAAATGGTAAGTCAATCGCAGGTTCTGCAGCTTTTTTTATGTCGGCAATACTTATCAGTACTTTGAGTTATAGTTTTGCGCATTATAAAACTAATTTTCTAATAATTATTTTAGCTTCACTAATAACAACGGCAGTAGAGTATTATACGTCATTCATAAAAATTGACGATAACCTGACTATCCCTCTGGCTTTTGCATCTAGCATTATATTACTTGGATTATTTTAAGAGATTAATAGCTGTGCTAAGTACGTGACTAAATAAGATTTTGTATGCGTTTTTCTGCAAAGAATAAGTTTTTTAAGTCTGAGATCAGTTTGAATTTGATATGTTATAAGGATATTGATACTGTCTTAGCCTTCAAATGCTAAATTTGGATTAAATGGTATTTTATTTTTTATAACTCCAAAGATAATATGTAATAGCTTTCTCATAATAGCAACAATGGTAACTTTGGTAGATTTACCTTTACTCGATAATTCTTTAGTAAATTTCTTGAATAGTGGGTTATGGTTTTTAGCGGGTTTAGCAGAAAAGTATAAAGCCTTTCGAGGCTTAGATGAACCAATTTTTGAGATAGAGGTTTTGCCCTTTACGGATGTACCAGAAGTTCTACGTCTGGGAGTAAGCCCTGCATAAGCAGTGAGCTCTCTAGCATTACCGCAAACCTCATAAATTTCCGCAACACCGAACCAAATGCTAAGAGCCTCTACCACCTTTATTATGTGAGTCCACAGCAGCAGTATGTGGTGTTGAGGGAGGGGTTTTAGATGCAGAGTGAGTACTGCGGTCTGCCTGAAATCTTGCTGGATCGAAAGGTATAGTTTGGCTATGATGATGCAAAGTCCCTCTTATATCTTTGTCTATTGAAGCCTCACCGTCTTTGTATGCCATAATTTCTGCAGAGCTAACTTTGTTGATATGGTCATATAGTCCTTGTCTTGGCACGGCCTCTATCTCTTCTGGACTTGGTTTTGTACCTGAACGCAGTGATGCTGCCAATGCCTCTCTTGCTTCAGCTTTTTCTATTACCTTCCTAACTCGTGCTTGTTTTTCTCTCCCTGCATTGTCTGGCCCAGCTACACCAGCAGTATCATCTTGAAATCCTACTTGTCTTTGGCTGGCTTCTCTTTTTCTTTTAATTAATGGTCTTAGCTGAACTGAAGGATCGTCACTAGTCGCGGAATCTACTACCACTCTTGACGATACACGTTGACCCCCTCTTTGCTTAGGCATTGATATTAGTTTGTCACAAAATTCCTTTTGCGCAGTATGCCATAAATTATACTCTTGTACAATTTCAGCAGTAATTGGCCTGTCTCTTGGTATTTCATTGTATCTTTTAATTAGACTGAGAGCTTGCTCTTCTAGAGAGTCATCGCCCCGAGATCTTGCTAATCTGTCCATTTGAACTTGAACTTGCCCTTGAAACGGATTTTGATGATAACGACCCATCCTGTAATGTGATAGTGGACCATGCGTTGTATCGACCAAGACCTCGCGCTCAGGATAACCCGCTCCTTGCGTGATATCTACACATTGCGCCTGAGGTACACGTAATATACTAACAAAGTCAGCATGTTCAAATACTTCGTTTCTCAAACTAGGATCCGCTGCAGAACCCCCTCCAAATGTATTGGATACAAGTGCTCTGAGGTCTGAGGTAGTAGATACAAAAGGACTATGTATATCACCATCTACAGCCTTTCTATTTTTTTCTGCATGCGCTGTTACTAACGCTTTCTTTTGCACTACTGTTAAAGGAGTGAATTGATCGTATTTTTCAGCTTCTGACCGTAGATCCGCTACGCCTTGTTTACCATGCACTCTATATACCGTACGATGATCTACTGGCAATGCCGGGGTAAGTTGTTGTTGACAAATTGCTTCAGTACGTTGCCACAACAGATCACGCGCTGTTTCTTCGAGTTGAGCGAGAGATTTTCTTGATTCTCCTTCTTGCAACGGGCGATCCAATTCATCTTGTAATTGCCTCGGTGTAGCTTTAACCCACCTTGCGTCAATAGGATGAGGCTCTAAGTCAGAATGTTCAGTATCGCTTTCGCTTTTGCTCACCAATTTACCATAAGTTAACCCTACGGCAGCATAACTATATTATTGATCTGCTGCATCTCCTAAGATTTCTTGATTGAATACCTCTAATAGCAATTGCACGCTATAATCTGCAATACATAAATCGTATACTGTAGGTTTTTGTACATCATTTCCTATATAAGATACAACGCTCTCAGTATGAGTCATACGTATAATTTCGGCTATAGTATATTCTAAATTTGGAATACAAGAACCTAGCTCATCGTTATTAGCGTGATGTGTTTTTAATACTAGTAAAACCTTAATTAAAGCATCATAGTCTACTCTTAAAGTAGTAGGATCGCATACAGCACTATCTATGCCACCTACACCACGATATATTGCTCTTGCCTCATCTAGTACATCGCACGGACTATCTAGCGGCTCTGGTACAGTAGTGGTACTATCTTGCCACCCAAAAACTAAAGTTTTTACTTTTTCATATTCCGCTTTAAACCTCGTAGACAGCTCTAAACTCACCGACTCTCTCCTTTTGAATTATTAGATCAGTATCGAGCATTATAACACAAATACGACGTCGCTGCAAACATCTTGCGGATTAACGCCCACATACAGGCCGTGATACTCTGTCTTAGCCTTCAAGCACTAAATTAGGATTAAATGGTGTTTTATTTTTATAACTCCAAAGATAATATGTGATTGGTATAACTCCGCTGAAGACATCTTTGCAAGCACTAAACTTGACCTGCAATTTCAAGATACATGTTGCATTATTACCGAAACTTTGCTATTGATGTAACGAAGTAGCGTATTGCGGCCATGGCGAAATTGGTAGACGCGCAGTGTTGAGGTCGCTGTTCTGCAAGGAGTGGAAGTTCAAATCTTCTTGGCCGCACCATTTTCAGTATCCATTTTTAAGTATTAAAGAGAGGAGATTATGCAAGAGTCAGATGCACATCGCCATATCCTCTCAAGTATTTCAGAAGATCTTGATTCAACATTCGAACATCTTAGCAATCTTCTAGAAGAGGCGGATAGTACTCAGGCATTTACCGCATTATCTGAGATGCATTACGCAGATCTTGCAGATTTCCTCGATCATTCCAGTCATAAAATACATCAAAAAGTTTTGTCACTTTTAGGATCTGCATTCAAAGCAGAGACTCTTATATGGCTAAGCCCTAGTACAATGGACTCTATAGAAGAGCTACTGACTCCGATAGAAATAGCAAAACTTGTCGAGAGCTTGGATACAGAAGATGCAATTGAAGTTTTAGAAGATTTTAGCGAAGAAATTAAAGCGCAAATTCTTACTTATCTGCCAAAAGAAAAGAGTCTTCATATTGTCGAAGGCTTTACTTACGCAGACCATACAGCGGGCCGAGTTATGGAAAAGAATTTTGCTTCATTTCAAGAGCATTGGACAGCAGGGCAAGCTATAGATTACATAAGGCAGCTTAATGGAAAACTTCAAGATTTTCACGCGGCAATTGTAGTAGATACAAGGCAAAGGCCGGTCGGCAGTCTATTGTTATGCGATTTGCTTAAACATCAAAGTGATGATCATATCAAAGACATCATGAATAATGATTTAAGAATTGCAGATACATCTGCGGATCTTGATCAACTATCATATATATTCAAGAGATACGCTCTAACTATAGTGCCTATAGTTAATAAAGCTGGCAAAATCGTTGGAACTATGTCGATAAATAATATGTTATATATTGTAGAACAGCAAGTCGAGGAAGAATTCATGTCCTTAGGGGGTGTGCATATCAAAGATACGTTTCACTCTCTTTTTCACACGGCTAAGCACCGCTTTCTTTGGTTATTTGTAAATCTGATAACTGCTTGTATTACCGCCCTTATTATCAGTAGATTTAGCGCAACCATATCAGAGATCATCAGTATTGCTGCAATTATGCCCATTGTTGCCTCCATGGGTGGGAATGCTGGCACTCAAGCTATGACAGTAACAGTGATAGCACTTGCAAACAAGGAAATTAACAGCATGAATATGGTGCAAGTAGTGCTGAAAGAGCTTTTAGTATGCGGCCTCAATGGTTTTGTATTAGCTTGCATTGGTGGGGCCGTAACATTTGTAATATTTTCTGATATCGGGCTGAGTACAATTTTTGGCCTTGCTGTGATTATTAATTTTTTAGTTGCAGGATTTTTTGGATCATTTATTCCTATAATTTTAGATCACATGAACTTAGATCCAGCAGCTGCATCTTCAGTATTTTTAACGGCCCTGACTGACGCCTTTGGTTTTTTTGTGTTTTTGATATTAGCTTATTATTTCTTGGTATGAT
Source organism: Pseudomonadota bacterium (assembly GCA_040389305.1). Classification (GTDB taxonomy): domain Bacteria; phylum Pseudomonadota; class Alphaproteobacteria; order Rickettsiales; family Rickettsiaceae; genus JAZKAD01. The sequence continues at coordinate 27,251 of JAZKAD010000053.1, forward strand.
GAAGTATTTTTTAATCATCTTTTGTTTTTTCATCGTGGGTTGTGCGCATCCGCCTGTCATACGTCATGACACCCCAACCTCTTTTACTCCTAAAATTAAGCGAAATGTTAGAGTAGCTTTAGTACTTGGTAGCGGTGGGGCTAGATCTATCGCGCATCTCGGAGTGCTTCATGTGCTCGAAAAAAATAATATTCCTATTGATTTAATTATAGGGACTAGTGGAGGGAGTATAATAGGCGCATTATATGCGGATTGTCCTCATGCTGGACAGCTTAAAAAGAAGATTTTTGCTTGCAACAAATGTGATATTATCAATTTCTCTTTCGCGTCTGTTATAGATGGAGCTCAAGGTATTCTTAGAAGTATTATCGACGGTAGTAACGGAGAGAGGTTTTTAGTCAAGACTCTCAAGGCTAAAAATTTTAGCGAGCTCAAAATACCGTTTGTCGCCCTTGCAACAGATGTTATGACGGGAGAGACGGTGATCTTGGACAAGGGGCCTATTCCGCCCGCAGTAAGGGCATCTTATTCTATTCCAGGATTGTTTGCTCCAGTAGAACTATATGGTAAAACCCTGGTAGATGGTGGAGTAACCGCACCTCTCGGGACTGAGGTTGCAAAACTTTACCACCCCGAGATAATAATCGCAGTAGATGTAACTTTGCCAACAGATCAAATTAAAGTTATAAATATGTTGGATCTTACATATAAATGCTTAAATATAACATATAATACCCTTAATGAAGCATTAAGTAGGCATGCAGATGTTCTTATAAAGCCTCAGCTTGGTGATGCAGGGATTTTTGATGACCATAAGCGCGATATGCTATATCAAGCGGGAGTAGACGCGGCAATGAAAGCTCTGCCAGAGATCAAGAAAAAGTTAAGTGATAAATAAATATGCCAAAGATTATTTTTGAAACACAGGAAGGCAAAGAGGTGGAAGTAGAGGCCGAGATAGGTCTGTCAGTTCTTGAGGTTGCGCGTCAATATACAATAGACTTAGAGGGAGCCTGCGAAGGATCTATGGCTTGCTCTACTTGCCATGTTATAGTAGTTGATGAAGAGAGTTATAAAGCCTTGCCCCCTATAGAAGAAGCGGAAGAAGATATGCTGGATCTAGTCTTTGGTCTCACCAAAACATCAAGACTCGGATGTCAGATAATCATTACCGAAGATATGGAAGGTATGAAACTCAGATTACCATAATAATTCACTAGCACCCTTCCTGGCTTGTTACCGGGGTTATATATAAAAGATAATTATGCTAAGAAGCCTCTCTGCGCGAAATTTCATACTAATTGATCAATTAGATCTTGAGTTTACCTCTGGCTTTCACGTAATTACTGGGGAAACTGGCTCTGGAAAGTCTATTTTACTAGATGCTATTTTATTTGGTTTGGGACATAAGTTTGATATAGAAGTCATTAGAGCTGGATGCGAATCATGCGTAGTATCGTTAGAATTTGATGTCTTGCCACAGATACAAAGCATACTCAAAGGGCATGCCATTGAATGCGATGATTTTCTCATTATCAAGCGTCAACAATCCTTAGGAGGTCGTAAAAAATTCCTAATTAATGACCAGCCAGTGACGCAAAAACTCATAGACCAAATATCCGAACATCTAGTAGAAATACACGGACAAAATACCCATAGCAGCTTACTAGACGCATCATCTCATCTTAAGATTCTCGATAGCTATGGTGATTTTGATAAAGCGCGCATGGAGCTTTCCGGTGTATTTAAGCTATGGCAGGAATATACAACGCAGCTAAAAGAAATCCAGCGAGAGCGGGGCATCATAGACCGCGAAATAGATTACTTGCAGTTTGTGGTAGATGAATTAGTTGAGATGGCGATCAAGCCGAAGGAAGAAGAGATCTTGGCTGAAAAACGCGGTATACTGCAGTCTCAGGAGCGTGGCACAAAAGCTATCCAAGATGTGCTTTACGCTATTACTTCGCCGGATGTAGCAGCGCAGATTCTTCTTGCTCAAAAAATTATATATAAGCAAATTAAAGACGATAGCTTTGGGGAAATACTATCCCACCTAGATCAGTCTTTGCTGTCTTTAGAAGAGGCGCGCAATCTTTTGGAGATCCGTTTGCGTAATTTAGAGCCTGGCAATATCGACGCTATTGAGGAGCGCTTATTTGCGATCAGAGCCATTGCTCGGAAGCACAATGTGGTACCCGAAGAGTTACCCAACTACCTTTTAGAGGCCAAAGAAAAACTTGCTGCATTAAAAGCAAAAGTTGATGCTGAAACAAATTTGGGGCAGAAAATCAATGAATCTCAAAATAAATATCAGGTGCTTGCTACTGAGTTATCAAGTAAACGCAAAATAGCGGCTTTAGAGTTAGAAAAACGCGTTGCTTTGGAGCTCGGGCCGCTTAAAATGGGCGGGGCTACACTTAAAATTGAATTTAAGGAACGTAGTATAGAGAGCGCTTTAAGCACGGGGCTTGACGAAATCAGATTCGTTGCATCGACAAACCCAGGAACTCCAGTTGCTCCAATTGACAAAATCGCCTCTGGAGGTGAATTATCTCGTTTTATGCTTGCATTTAAAGTAGCGCTTTTTGATAAATTCACCAAGCCAACAATCATATTCGATGAAATAGATACTGGCCTTGGTGGAGGCGTGGCAGATGCAGTAGGTGAGCGTTTGAGACTACTTGGCAAAGCTGCGCAGGTAATATCAGTAACGCATCAACCACAGGTAGCTGGAAAAGCTGATCACCATATATCTGCATCCAAAACCCAAGCGGGCGGTGTCACGCTTAGTATTGCAAGAATATTATCGCGGGGTGAAAGTCTTGAGGAAATAGCTCGTATGATTTCCGGGGCGGAGGTGACTGAGGCGTCCAGAGTAGCAGCTAAAGAGCTAATGCGTCCTTCCTAACTTTAATAATGGCAACTTCATAGATATGCAAATCCAGGAATATACAGTCACTCAGATTTCTAACCAAATAAAGCAGCTTGTAGAAAGTAGTTATGGCTACGTTAGAGTGCGAGGGGAAATTTCCGGCTTAAAAATAGCAGCTTCAGGTCATGGTTATTTCAATCTTAAAGATGAAAATGCCATACTCTCTGTAACATGCTGGCGCCATGTTCTAGCTAAATTAAAAGCTAAACCTAGCGATGGTTTGGAAGTTATAGCCACCGGTAAAATCACGACCTACATGGGACAATCTAGGTACCAGCTAAGCGTTGAATATATTGAGCATGCGGGAGTAGGAGCTTTGATGCAAGTTCTGGCTGAGCGCAAGGCGAAGCTGCAAGCAGAAGGGCTGTTCGATAGTAGTCGCAAAAAACCTTTGCCATTTTTCCCAAAAATCATAGGCGTTGTTACCTCTATTAGCGGAGCTGTGATACAAGACATTATTCACCGAGTTGAAGACAGGTGCCCTACAAGAATTTTGATATGGCCAGTGACCGTGCAGGGTGAGAATGCAGCAGATGAAATAACTGCAGCTATCCGAGGTTTCAATTCTTTGCCTTCTCAGATGCGTCCCGATGTGCTAATAGTTGCGCGCGGTGGGGGATCTATAGAGGATTTATGGTGCTTCAATGAAGAAGTTGTAGTGCGTGCAGTGGCAGAATCTGAACTCCCGATCATTTCAGCTGTGGGACATGAAACAGATTTTACCCTCACGGATTTTGCAGCGGATATGAGGGCGCCGACACCAACAGCAGCAGCGGAATTTGCAACTCCAATTATTGCAGATTTAAAATATACGATTTCTTCAAACTTTACTCGGATTCTAGCTGTTCTTAGAAATAAAATTCAACACTTAGGTAGAATTACTAATGCATATGATTCAGTAATTCTAAAGCCCACATCCTTTATGATGCGATGGGAGCAAAAAATTGACGAGCTAGGTTTTGCACTCTCCGGAGCTTTGAGTAAATTACTCTCAATGCAGGCAATAAAGCTGAAGCAATATAGATCTGAAGCTATAAATCCCTCGCAAATTATTAAGTTAAAGTCACTGCAGGTGGAATCTCTAGGAGGTGGGCTTCCTAGAAGCATGTTAGGGTTTTCCGCAAAGCTCGCGGCTGAACTATCGGGACTTAGCTCTCTACTTTCGAGTTTAGACTATAATAAAGTATTGCAACGAGGGTTTGCTGTGTTGCAAAGTAGCAGCGGCGCCACTCTCTCCTCCATAAGTCAGCTACCAAGCGGCGAGGAGATCAAAATCAAACTTTCCGATGGGTCAAAACAAGCAGTTATAAAATAATACCATTCATCTATTCAATATACAGATCGACTTAACAAGACCCGAATGCGATTTCCTATTTATGTAAGCTCAGACAAAAATCTTTGAAATCCTTGCGCTTTTTAAGGAAAACTATTATGCTGATTTCGCTGGTGATGGGCGAAAGCTTTTATGAATTCGGTCAGGTCCGAGAGGAAGCAGCCGTAATAATAGCAATCGGGTCGCCACCAGCCTTATCCTTTGACTTTGAAGCGTTGGCGTTGTCGCTCCTAAAGTCTTTCAGTGCTCACGTATTTAATATACGCTTAAGTCCTTGAAGGCTTTGGATCTTCTAGCCACCACATCAAATTCTTCGGAGACATTCTCACATATCTATATTCAAACTATATGTCTAATTACCTTCCTCTTGCTAGAAAATACAGGCCATCTAAATTTGCCGATTTAGTGGGGCAGGAAGCATTAACTAAGACGCTCAGTTATGCGATTTTAAATAACAAAATCTCTCAAAGTTATCTTCTGTCTGGCATAAGGGGTATAGGCAAAACCACTTCCGCTCGTATTATTGCAAAAACTATTAACTGCACTGGGCCTATTGAGTCAGAAGGACTCGTATCAGCATGCGAGCAATGTCATAATTGCATAAGTTTTAGTAAGAATAATCACCCGGATATCGTGGAGATTGACGCAGCTAGTAGCACGGGCGTGGATGATGTGCGCGCTGTTCTTGAAAGCGCTGAATACAAACCATTGATTGGCAAATTTAAAGTCTTCATTATAGATGAAGTTCATATGTTTTCCAAAAGCGCATTTAATGCGATGTTGAAAACACTCGAAGAGCCACCGAAGTCAGTAATATTTATACTAGCAACGACGGAGCTCAACAAAATCCCAATTACTATAATCTCTAGATGTCAGAGATTTGACCTCAGAAGACTTGATTCTTCGGAGGTAATGGGATTACTCAAGAAAATTGCCGGGCAAGAAGATATTAAGTACGAGGATAGTGCATTAGAATTAATTGCTCTGAAAAGTGATGGCTCTGCAAGAGATGGGCTTTCTATGCTAGACCAAGCAGCTTCCTTATCCCAGGGAGAAGAGTCTTACAGCGGCATAGTGACTTTAAATTTAGTGCAAGAAATGATCGGTGCAGGTGGTCTTGATGTGGTAGTAGAATACACAAAAGCCATTTGGGCAAAAGATGTTGATAAGGCTCTTGGAGTACTTGGGCAAATATATCTTAAGACCTCCGATATCCTATCATTTTTTGAGTCAGTTATCGATGTTATAGGTTACGCTGCCAAAATCAGGTCTATTGATAAATACCAATCCGCGATTTATACAAGTCATGATGCCAATATCCGAAATTCAATAGCGAATCTGGATATAGCTCACCTGACTGTGCTTTGGCAAATTTTTACCCATGGCATACAAGAGCTCAAAAATTCTCATAACCAGTTACTTACCGCTGAAATTCTAAGTATTAAAGCAATTTATGCGACTACCTTGCCAAGTCCTAGCGAAGTAGTGGAGCTTACAATGCAATCGAGGTTACCCAGGCGAAGTTGAGGTGGATAATAGGATTATCCTTAAAAGCCCTTCTCCTATTTTGAGCCCATCATCAGTATATGCTAAGACTGCGCCTAGGCGGGATGAGGCTATTGACCCGAAGCCTCTGGATAATATTGGTACTCAGACGAGCGATGTTAGAGTTAAAAATACTACTCTTTATGATATAAGGGAGTTTTTAACTTACTTGCATTCACAAAAAGAGTTTGGGTTATATTACTATATATTCAACGAAATCGAGGTGATTAGCTTTTCAAATAATAAACTAGTGATTTCTAGTATGGGGTCTGATAAAGCCCAAAACACCAAGATAGCAGCAGCGTTATTTCAATGGACTGATATGCCTTGGAATGTTATAGTTGAGGACGTACCAACCTCTCTTGCACTTAAAGATAAAATAAGGCAGGAAGTCCTGCAGTCTAAGGAGTGGATTATGTTAAATTCCAAATTTGCAGACGCAGAAGTTGTGGATATTTTACTAAAATGCGAAGAAATAACATAGAAAATAGAGCGTTCAAAAGATAATGAGGTGGGATGTTTAATATCGCGGATTTAATGAGTCAAGCCAAAGTGATGAAAGAAAAAATGGAAGCGGATAGGGAAAAGCTTGCCATTCACGAGTATATTGGCAAAGCAGGTGGTAATCTTGTTGTGGTTACTTTAAACGGCAAGGGAGAAATAAAATCTCTACAAATTGATCCTTCTATTATCAATGCCCAAGAAAAAGGTATCTTAGAAGATCTAATCGTCACCGCGCATAATGAAGCAAAGCATAAAGTAGATAACGCCGCGGCCTCTCTGATGTCTGGAATGATGGAAGGGATGAGTTTGCCGCCTGGATTTAAATTGCCATTCTAGATGCGCACACAAAACGAAATTGAACAGCTAATTTATCTTTTTTCTAAGCTACCAGGTTTAGGCACCCGTTCTGCTAGGCGTATTGTCCTGCATCTTCTACAAGAGCCAGAAATTCGGCTACGCAGTTTTATCGAAGTTCTTACAAAGGCTGAATCACAAATATCTGTATGCGAATCCTGCGGTAATTTGGATACGATAATGCCATGCAAAATATGCTCCGATGAATCACGCGACTCCTCGTCAGTAGCTATAGTAGAGACTGTGGCAGATCTTTGGGCTATGGAACGCAGCAACATATTTAAAGGGCAATATCATGTCCTCGGCGGCGTGTTATCAGCAGCAAGAGGTATGTCTCCGGACTTTTTGAGGCTACCGCAATTATTGACGCGCTGCAAAGAATTAGAGGCGAAGGAAATAATCATAGCCACAAATTCTACCATGGAAGGTCAAACAACTGCATTTTTTATTACTGAATATTTTAAAGATCAGGGATTTTATATATCAAGACTTGCAAGCGGTATTCCAATTGGGGGTGAGCTTGATTATTTAGATGATGGTACATTGTCTGCAGCATTTGCTCTGAGGCAAAGATTCGGCGAATAATGTGACTGGTAAAAGACTTAATGAATGGTGGGCCCGACAGGACTTGAACCTGCGACAACACCGTTATGAGCGGTGGGTTCTAACCAACTGAACTACAGGCCCTTAAACCTATCTTGAGTATTTTATACATTGGTAGACCTGCAGAGTCTAGCAAAAAATTGCATTATTTCGTAAGTGGGCACTATAAATCCTTATCCTCACTCATTAACATCTATGACTATAATAGATTCAGCGTAGACTATAATAGATTCAGCGTAGAAGAAATATAATATCGCCGACAATACCGGAAAGTTAAAATGCCCTATATCTAAGGTAATATCAGGTTCCAGATTAAAAAAAAGGGCGGATTGAATGCATATATTATGTTGTATGAGATCCCCGCATCCATTGTATTGCGCATCATCCCGCAGAATGAAATTGACGCATTGCAAACATCCATGCTAGAGTGCGCTTTTGATTAGTTAGCTAGAGGCATGGATGAGTAAAATATACGATAATGCAAGCTCCGCTCTCCACGGACTGCTCCATGATAATATGACTATAATGGCCGGAGGCTTCGGGTTATGCGGGATTCCTGAGAATTTAATTCAAGCAATATTAGAATCAAAAGTTAAAGGTCTCACTGTAATTAGTAATAATTGCGGCGTGGATGATTTTGGCCTTGGATTACTACTGCAAACTAGACAGATCAAAAAAATGATATCCTCTTATGTAGGTGAGAATAAAATATTCGAGCATCAATTTTTGGATGGTAGCCTAGAGCTCGAACTTAATCCCCAAGGAACTTTAGCTGAGCGTATCAGAGCTGGCGGAGCTGGCATCCCTGCATTCTACACCAGAACTGGCGTTGGAACTGTGGTTGCTGAAGGCAAAGAGCATAAGGAATTCAATGGCCATACTTATATTATGGAGACATCTTTATTTGCAGATCTTTCGATTATAAAGGGATGGAAGGCTGATAAATCTGGTAATATTATATATCGCAAAACCGCCCGCAATTTTAATCCTATTATGGCAACAGCTTCGCATCGTACCGTTTGCGAGGTAGAGGAAATAGTAGAGGTAGGTCAGCTTGACTCCGATAATATTCATACACCTAGTGTATTTGTGAGTAGGTTGATAGAGGGGCAGAACTACGAAAAAAGAATAGAAAGGATGACTGTCAGGGCAAGTTAGTAAACTTCTCTACTGAATACCTAGTAAATCAAGAGGTAAATAATGGCCTGGACTAAAGAAGAGATGTGCGCAAAAGCTGCTCAAATAGAGCTTAAAAACGGCATGTATGTTAACTTAGGCATAGGCATGCCAACAGAGGTGCCAAATTACGTACCTAAAGATATGCATGTAGTATTACAAAGCGAAAATGGCTTGTTAGGCATTGGTCCTTTTCCATTTAAAGAAGAAGCTGATCCTGATCTTATAAATGCTGGTAAGCAAACTATAACGGCTCTTCCGGAGAGTAGTTATTTCGACAGCGCATTTTCCTTTGGGATGATAAGGGGAGGGCATATAGATCTTGCGATTCTTGGAGCTCTCCAAGTTGCTGAAAACGGAGATCTTGCAAATTGGACTATTCCTGGCAAAATGGTTAAAGGCATGGGTGGCGCTATGGATCTTGTATCCAATGTTAAGCGCATAGTGATTATAATGGAGCATATAGCGAAAGACGGATCCGCTAAGCTTGTTAAAAACTGCAACCTTCCTTTGACCGGAGTAAAAGTAGTAGACAGAATCATTACTGATCTCGGTGTTTTTGACGTAACAGAAGGAGGTCTTAGGATTGTCGAAAAAGCAACTGAGGTTAGCTTAGATGAGATTGTTGCCAAAACGCAGGCAAGGATCCTATAGATGCTCTACAGCATGTCTTAATATGGTTAGAGCATAATTTTCATATCTTATAGCACTTCTCAAAATTGTGATATTTTGTTTGCCAATTTGCCGGAAAAGCAATATGGTTGCATGCAGAAAATGCTCTTGCAATTCAGTCACAAAATCAAAGATCAAAAATGTTTTCATTTCTTAAAAAACTTTTCGGTACAAGCAATGATAGAATTATCAAAAAATTGCTTCAAGAGATCGAACAAATCAATAGCTTAGAGCCTAGTATTCAAAGTCTTACAGACGCAGAGCTTCAAGCTAAAACTCCAGAATTCCAAAAGCGTATAGCAGAAGGCGCGAGCCTTGATGATATTGCCTATGAGGCTTTTGCTGTGGCGCGCGAAGCATCAAAACGTGTACTTGGTATGCGTCCCTTCGATGTGCAGCTCATTGGTGGGCTTGTTATGCATAGAGGCATGATTACAGAAATGCGTACAGGCGAAGGCAAGACATTAGTTGCTACTCTTCCAGCCTATCTTAATGCCTTGTCCGGTAAAGGCGTGCATGTTGTAACAACGAATGATTATTTGGCAAAGCGTGACTCTGAATGGATGGGGAGTTTGTACAAATTCCTCGGTCTCACCGTAGGCTGCATAGTTAGTGGTATAAGCGATGAAGAGAGAAAAGCTGCTTATAATGCAGACATCACCCATGCGACTAATAACGAACTAGGTTTTGATTTTCTTCGCGATAATATGAAATTTAGTAGAGATCAGAAATCTCAGCGCCCCTTTAATTACGCTATTGTTGATGAAGTTGACTCTATTTTAATCGACGAGGCTAGGACTCCACTAATTATCTCGGGCCCTGTGGATGATCAATCGGATCTATATGCCAAGATAGATCACTTGGTGCGTATGCTATCTTCTGACGATTACGAAAAAGATGAAAAGGCAAAAACGGTTAATCTCACAGAAGCTGGAACTAACCGAATAGAAGAGCTCCTGATTGGAAGTGAGTTAATAAAGCCAGATACGAGTCTCTATGATTTTGAGAATATGAGTTTTGTGCATTATGTGAATCAAGCTCTCCGTGCTCATATAATGTTTGCTCGTGACGTTGATTACATGGTCAAAGATGGCAAAGTGATGATTATCGATGAATTTACCGGTCGTATCATGGATGGTCGAAGGTATTCCGAGGGGCTTCATCAGTCGCTGGAGGCAAAAGAAGGGGTGCGGATTCAGAACGAGAATCAAACTCTTGCTTCTGTCACATTCCAAAATTACTTCCGCATGTATTCTAAGCTTTCTGGCATGACGGGGACTGCTCTTACTGAAGCAGCTGAGCTCAAGGATATCTACCATGTCGATGTTGTATCTGTACCGACCCACCATCCAATCCAAAGAATAGATCATGATGATGAGATCTATGGCAGCAAAAAAGATAAATATGACGCGATACTGAAGCTTATTAGCGATTGCTATGACAGAGGTCAGCCAATTTTAGTAGGCACAGTGAGCATAGAAAAATCAGAAGAAATTTCTGAAATGCTTAAAAAACACAAAATTCCTCATAATGTTTTAAATGCTAAATTCCATGAAAATGAAGCTCATATTATAGCGCAAGCTGGGCGTTATAAAGCAGTGACGATAGCTACAAATATGGCCGGCAGAGGGACGGATATTAAACTCGGTGGTAACCCCGAAATGCTGCTGGAAGAAATGGAGAGCAGTGGAGCTACGGCAAAACCCGAAGATTTGCTGAAGAAAATTACTGTGCAAGTTGCAGAGGAAAAAGCAAAAGTTATCGAAGCGGGTGGGCTTTTTGTTATCGGTACAGAAAGGCATGAAAGCAGGCGTATCGATAATCAGTTACGCGGGCGTTCTGGTCGTCAAGGCGATCCTGGAGCTACAAGATTTTATCTATCGCTAGAAGATGACCTGATGCGCATCTTCGCTTCCGATCGTATCTCTGGACTTCTTCGTACCTTAGGCCTTAAGGACGGAGAAGCAATTCAACATCCAATGATTAGCCGCGCTTTAGAAAAAGCTCAGCAAAAAGTGGAGGCTCATAACTACGAAATTCGTAAGAACTTGCTCAAATTCGATGACGTAATGAACGACCAGCGTAAAGTGATTTACGCCCAAAGGAATGAAATTATTGACTCTGAAGATACCTCTGAAATCAGAGAGAATATGCTGGAGCATGTTATAGAGGAAATGGTGCTGCGCCATATTCCGGCGGGAACTTATAGAGAAGATTGGGATATCCCTGGGCTGATCAAGGAATGTCACCTCTTGCTCGATCTTGAAATCCATGAAGACATGATTATGACCGCCGACGTCACGGAGGTAGAGGTTATCGAGAAACTCATTCAAATGTCAAATGAACTCCACGCAGACAAAGAGAAGAACTTCGGAGAGGTCATGATGCGTGATGCAAGTAAATATATTTTACTTGCGACTCTAGACCAAGTCTGGAAAGACCATTTGCATTATCTTGACCATTTGAGGCAAGGTATCTCTTTGCGTGCTTATGGGCAAAAAGATCCACTCAATGAATACAAGCGCGAAGCCTTTGGGCTTTTTGAAGCAATGCTTGGTAATCTTCGAGAACTCTTTATCCAGCGTATCTCTTATCTACAGATTGACGCGAGTCATTTGAGCCCCGATGCGATGTCGCTGCAGAAACGTAAGCTTCAACAGATGTACGAATCTCGGGATGATCCAGCTTTTGCTAAGTACAATGCAGGATCCGCAGTAGAATCTACTTTAAGGCCAGTGAAAGCTCATGTGAAGCCGGAAGATAGAATACCTAGCGACCCTGAAACTTGGGGCAAAATAACGCGCAATGAAGCGTGCCCTTGTAACTCTGGTAAGAAATATAAGCATTGCCATGGGGCGGACTGAGAGTGGGCGGATTGAGAGTGAGTAGCTCTTTATAGCTGTCGCAAAATAAACGCAGTATATAGTCCTGCGCGCATCTGCATTAGTTTATTCTTTGATGAAAGTTTTATGCGTGTTATTCTGCAAGAATGAATTACGAGAAGACCTAAATGTTAGCATCAAACGCTTCCGCCTCCATCTCCTTAGAGCAATATCTTCCAATAGTTATATTTTTTAGCATCGCAGTTGTGCTATCAATTATCATGATGAAACTACCGCGAATTTTTGCAACTCAGAAGCCCGAGAAAGATAAACTAGGAAGCTATGAGTGCGGTTTTAGGCGACGCTCATAGCGTTTTTGATGTGAGTTTTTACCTTGTTGCGATTCTATTTATCATCTTCGACTTAGAAATTGCATTTTTAATACCTTGGGCGATTAGTCTTAGTAAAATAGGCTTAGTGGGATTTTACTCTATGATGGTATTTCTAGCTGTACTGACTATTGGATTTATTTACGAATGGAAAAAGGGGGCTTTGGAATGGTAAAGCAAGCAGAGCCTATAATGCACGATACCTTAATGCCAGACGGCTTAGAGGAAAATAATTTAGCTCCAGGTAACTTCGAAGAAGAGTTGTCTAATCGCGGATACGTTGTAGCAAAACTCGATGATTTAGCGGGTTGGGCAAGGGCAGGATCCCTGTGGCCGATGACATTCGGTCTTGCTTGCTGCGCAGTTGAAATGATGCAAGCCGCGGCAAGTCGCTACGATATGGATCGATTTGGCTTGCTTTTCCGCCCAAGCCCAAGGCAATCTGACGTTATGATTGTAGCTGGGACTCTTACTAATAAAATGGCACCAGCTCTTCGGCGCGTGTATGACCAAATGCCTCACCCAAAATGGGTGATTTCTATGGGGTCATGTGCTAATGGCGGAGGGTATTACCATTACTCCTATTCTGTAGTGCGTGGCTGCGATCAAATTGTCCCTGTGGATGTCTACGTACCAGGATGCCCCCCAACTGCGGAAGCACTGCTTTACGGTATACTTCAGCTACAAAACAAAATTAAGCGTACTACGAGGTTCAAGAGATGAACAGAGACGAAGTCCTTGAGGTTTTAAAAAAAGTTCTTGGAGATGTAGAATGCTCTACATCTATGAAAGATGAGAGAGTTATTACTATTGACCTTAAGTTAGAAAAAGGCAAGCTTCTTACTATATTAGAGGCTCTTAAGAGTAGCGAGTATCTACGCTTTACTATACTTACGGATCTTTTTGCTGCAGATTTTCCAGAGCGAAAAGAGCGTTTCGAAGTCGTGTATAATCTTCTTAGTCTTAAGCTCAATATGCGTGTTATTATTAAGGTATCAGTAAGCGATGGTAGCCCTCTTCCGTCTGCGCATAGCATATTTAGTGCAGCCACTTGGTATGAGCGTGAAGTTTATGATATGTTTGGGGTAGAATTTGAGGGTAGTATAGATCCTCGCAGAATTCTTACTGACTATGGCTTTGTGGGGCATCCGCTGCGCAAAGATTTTCCAGTCACGGGGCATTTGCAAGTAAGATATGATGCTGCTTTAGAAAAAGTAATATACGAGCCTGTATCGCTGCAGCAAGAATTTAGAGACTTCGATTTTTTGTCTCCCTGGGGCGGTCCTAGCGATCTGTTACCGGGCGATGAAAAGGCATCTGAGAAGTAGCTAAAAAGCAGAAAATTACTGCTCAAAATAATACTTAGTCTTATCTCTAAGATCTATCGTTTTATATTGATGGTCAAAGAGCTTGCCTGCTTTATAAAGCTTAGATAAGTAGGCAAAAGCACCAGCAAAATCTTGATCTGATGGCATTTTAACTGTTATATCTTGCTCTAGAATAATATTCCAGCGCCTCTCGCCATATCTTACGGCGGAAACGATTTTTTTGGCAAGTTCTGGATCTGCTCGTAATTCATGATTTAAATTTCCCGCATGTAAATGTGCATCAGATCCTACTACATGCAGTAGCTTTGAAAATTTTTCGATATTCTCAGTTTTTATAACATGCGCATCCGCATCAACTAAATTAAGCTTTTTATTATGCTGCCAAATGGCGATAGGTTCGCGCTCTGATATATTAATATAAATTGTACTAGGCAATCTTCTCTCAATAACAACTTCTTTTACCCAGTCATTCTCTTCTAGCGCCTTTCTTATATCGTCTATATTGATAGATAAAAGAGGGGTGCCTACATCAGCATTAAGGTAGGATACAATATCAGAAGTCGATAGGTTATTTTGTCCTGCGACTAGGACGTTTTCTAGAACGATGCCTCCAGAGTCGGAGGAGTATTCTAGCAAATAGGATCTTGCGATGTGCTTTATAGGATCTAGATAATTTGTAAATATCAAGAGACAGAGAGAGCCAAGGGCCAGAATTTTAATAGTAAGCAAAGACCTATCGAAATACACTTTAAGCCTTCGCCTTAATAGTATATTAGGTTTTTTGGGGGTTTTGGATATATTTTGCTGCTTCATTCCCTCTACAAGATCTTCGTAGCTAAGCCCTCCATGTGCTGCGATTTCTGGGCATATTGAAAGAGGGGTCATCCCAGGATGAGTGTTGACTTCTAGCATATAAATCTCATCTTCTGTATCGCTATACAAAACCTCTACCCGCGCTAGGCCTTTATCGGCATGAAGTAAGTCGCAGGCACGCTCTGCTATACTCATTATGCTAGTCTCTGTTGCCTTCGATATATTCGCAGGCATTATATGCTCCGCGAATCCATCTGTATATTTAGTTTCATAATCATAAAATCGGTTCTTGAGAAGCTTGAGTTCTAGCACTCCAAGCGTCTTGCCGTTTAAAACAGCAACTTGCATTTCGCGAGATTTGATATACCTTTCTACTAGAATCTTGTCGCCATATTCAAATTCATATTTGGCAAAATCAAAATCATCTTCTGGGAAAATAACCTCAATGCCTATACTAGAGCCTTGGGTGAGGGGTTTGATTACGTAAGGTCTTGGCATTGGATCTGAGGTTACATTATCATCTTTGTGAATGATAATAGCCTCTGCGCAATTGATATTATTGCTTGTAAATATTTCACGCGACTTAGCCTTATTAAAGGCAATGGCAGAACCTAAGACCCCTGAATGCGTATATGGTATACGCATGATGTTAAGTAGGCCAGGGACGCAACCATCTTCTCCATAAGTGCCGTGAAGGCAGTTATATATCACGTCAGGCTGAAGAGTCTGCAGAACACTTCCAAGATCTATGCCCATATCCACCATAGTTACTTTGTAGCCTTTATTTACTAAAGCCTCAGTAACTCCTTTGCATGAAACAAGAGACACTTCTCTCTCGGCGGACATGCCGCCTCCTAAGACCACTACATGTTTTTTCCCGGTAGTAGATTTAACTATTACATCGCTTTTATTTCTAATAATTGTGTGGAATTTATTATTTGTCATGTGACACCTCTTCTGCCGTCCATTCTAATTTTGTTTCATCAAAACGTAAAAGACGGGGCTTTGTATCTATGCTATCTAACGTAATATCGCTAGAGATATGGTCTTGAGATGAGATCCATACAGTATCAAAACCTGGAAAATATGGCTGATAATTTTTGAAATCAACTTTAATAAACTTCTTTTTTATAAGATCTGGCACAATCTTAATGAGTTCATCTATAGTAGAGACCGAGTTTTCGCTCATTCCGGTCACGCCCAGTCTATAAAACACTCTATCATTTTGTGCAAAGCTTACAGGGATAACACTAAAACTACTACCCGTTTGGACGTTAACCAGGCTAAGTGCTTTAAGAGGGATGCCAGATTTTGCACTCACATGGTCATCCGCCTCAAAAAATGTAGCTCCTGCAAAATGCAGCAGTTTTTTGACTTTATTGGCCTCCACATCATAAAGAGATACTTCTTTTGAAATTTTCTGCCCGTCGCGATATATCACAAGTTTAGCTATATTATCAGAGCTATTATCCATAGCATTATCCAGCGTATAAAGACTCGGCCCTACCGGAATATCGTTAATACTCCAAATAATATCTCCGGATTTTAAAATGTCGTTTGAAGGGGATCCCACTATAGTATACTGCACTGCTACAACACGATTTCTAGCATCGGGAAAATCTTTTAAATATTTGTCCATCACATCTTTTGGAAAATGACGATGCTGAGTAGCTTTATCAAGTGAATAGAGGTTGCATATAGCCCCCATATGTTTTCTTGTGGGTTGTTTTCCAGATTTTAGGGCATCCAGCACTTTTGTGATATATCCACTTTTAAGTGACAGGCCGTAAGTTTTAGCTCCGCCATATTCAAGTCCTACAGCTTCTCCCTTGGAGTTCATAAGAGGCGATCCACTAGCTCCGCCTGCCACATTAAGATTAACTATGTAAGAATCCTGCGGCATCATGCCACTGATTGCATATAGACTAGAGATAGAACCTGTATGTATGGAAAAACTTTGACCTTCGTTATTGCCTATGATGAAAACTTCTTGATTCATCGATGGAAGATCTTTGCTAAAAGCTATCTCCTCTGCGCTGACAGGAACCAAAGCCGGATCGACTTTAAGCACTGCTAGGTCTTGCCAAGAGTCGTAATAGACTAGTTTTGCTTCAGTTTCTTGTCCGGTGTCAAATGTGACAAAATATGTACCGATAGAGGCAGGGCCTATTACATGAGCGTTAGTGACGATTAAGCCTTGTTTCTTGTCGGTAATAAAGCCAGTACCGTTCCAGCTGCCGATTTCATTGTAGGCTGCCATTGCAATACGTGATTGTATTGTGACTATAGCTTTTTTAGTTTTGGCAATAACTGCCGGGGATATCGAGTCAGACGCAAATGCAGGATGTGCAATGAAAAGTATGGTTAGAATACAAAATCTCAATATTGTCATTATTCTATCTCTTTTAAACAAATGAAGTTATAGAATTTTATACTCATCCTGTAGTGGAAAGGCAAGCTCTACTGACTTACGCAATGAATATTTACTACATAATCCTTAGCGAGTCTTTCGACTTTGTAATTAGTAAAAATATCGTAAGTAGCATTCGAAGCATAGAATACATGATTACGCTTTAAAAAATCGATAAGTCCATCTACTCCGATTGCCATTCCCATGCTTGCTTTTGTATGCTCAGGGTCGTTTGGATCATAGGTTGTAAGTTTAGAAGTTACTACCCCAACAATATTAGAATTCTTATCCAGAAGAGGTCCTCCACTATTACCGTGATCTATTATATCCGTGAACTGTATATTGGTAAATTTAGTATTATCGGTGCGATCGCTGACATGAAGTACCTTGGCCTCTCTTACGACATAATCGCCAGTTTTGCCGTGATCCAAAGGATATCCCACAGTAAACAAGATATCATTTGGAGATATTTTGTCGTAGTTGATGCGTAAGTATGGAACTCTCTTAGAAGGGGTATTTACTTTAAGAAGAGCTAAATCAAGTTCAGTATCTACTAAAATCAGGGTAGCTAATTGAGGTTCTACTGCGCCACGTACTGCAATATTTAAGCATTTTTCAACAACATGGCGGTTGGTGACTATATTTTCTCTATTCACGTAAAACCCAGTACCACTACTTATTGTATATGTGACATTTGATTGAAGTTTATCGAATCTAACTTCATCCCAAAGACTTGATGCTTCTGCGTTATATATACAAATAGTAATAAAGATAGAAAATATTCTAAGCATCATATGACCTCTATTACCCATAGGAATCATCAAAACATCCAGCTTTTATTATCGTGTCCACTCCTCCTACTCCAGCGATTTCGAGCTTGTCTACTAGCGCTTCAACAAAATTAACCATACTATGGTCTTTAATTTGATGTTCAGGCGGACCGTAAGAAATAATATCGAGAAGAAAGGATAATGCAGGGTTAGGTACGTATTTACCGCAAAATCCAATAAGCTTTAATAATGGATCTGTGTGCCACTGCTCTTGTGGTACTAGATAGTAAGTATCTCCAGTTTGTTCATCCATCGTATTGATGAAGTTGGGTTTATTATTAATTGATATATAACTCACAGCATCTTTCAAGTCGCTAAGCTCTTGTCCTGAGGGCGCGAGAAGCTTTTTTACTAAATACTGACTACCAGGATTGTCAAAAGTAATAGTAGATATCTTGCCAGGGGTTAGTAACTTTTGAGCTTGGAGCTTTAAGGCCATATCAGTTGCTGCTAAATCGGACAATGCAGCCCCTAGAGAATGTCCTGTATAGTGAAAACTGTAGTCACCCGCTTCGTCTCCTAAATTATCTAGCACTAACTGATTTAACTCCTTGGCTGCAGCAAATTTTTTAGGAGGCCAGCCCAGAGCCATATACGCATCATCTTGAAGATCGCTCAGAGCGTCCCTCATCCCCCCATCAGTTCTT
>JAZKAD010000053.1:45618-46149 GCA_040389305.1 Pseudomonadota bacterium
ACGGCGCATCTAAATTGACCACCCCTTTGCGGTCCATCTAATAAATGGTTGGTCATAAGGAATAATTCATCCCCAGTTCCTTCTGTTGAGATGGATCCATCATATATATCGTAAGAATTTTGCGCATCTAATGCAGCTTGCTTTAAAAGTTCTGATGGAAGATAGGTTTGGACGTGCGATGTAGACTTAGATGGAGATGATGATACTGACTCTTGCGGCATGATTTAATCACCGTTTAATTAATGTGATAACTTTATTTTTAATAGAGGGTTGATTTTTTTCCAACACAAAATTATGTATAGACGCATTATTGAAGAATTTATTAATACCCCAATGCAGAATTACCCGTTGTTTTACATATAGTTTGCTTTATTGTAAATTATTTTATAATGGCCTTAGAATGACAAAGCAAGTGATGTACCCAAACTTCGTTACTAGAATTTTTGCAACATCTCTAGATTTATTCTTTGTAACAACCATTGTTACCCCAATTATGCGGTTTTGCAGCTCGAAGCTTTTTGTGTGGAATTT
>JAZKAD010000053.1:46171-53336 GCA_040389305.1 Pseudomonadota bacterium
ATGGAATCAACATGGATAATCCGAATGCAATAGCTATTGCCATGAGGTCCGCAGAGTTTGGAAAATATGTGACAGGAGAAAAGTATGCTACATACATAGGCTGTGTATTCTTGATTTCTTTTGTGCTGCTTAGTTTTTATTTTATATTTTTTTGGTATAAAATGGGGTGGACACCAGGGAAGTATATTCTAGGACTTCGCGTTGTTGATGCAGATACCTTAGAAAGGATAAGTCTATATCAAAGCATAAAAAGATTCATATGGTACGCTCTAGCTCTGATAAGTATATGGTTTATTATCTTCACTAAGAAGCATCAGGGTCTGCATGACAAAATCGCTAGAACAATAGTTATTAAGCGATGATTTTAGGGGGTGATATGACGCGTTCGTTATCACCCCCTTTTATTAAGAGTCATTTTATTTAGAGGCTTGGTGCATATAAGACTTCAAAAACCTGCCCGTAACGCTTTCTGAGCAGTTTACTACATCGCTTGGGGTTCCAACGACTACAACCCTTCCGCCTTTATCTCCGCCCTCTGGTCCTATATCAACAACATGATCAGCCGTCTTGATGACATCCATGTTATGTTCTATCACAAGCACTGTATTGCCCATATCGACTAGTTTATGTAGCACTTTAAGTAGTCTGTCTATATCATCTGCGTGAAGGCCAGTAGTAGGCTCGTCTAAGATATATAATGTTTTTCCGGTGGAGCGTTTAGATAGCTCTTTTGCAAGCTTCACTCTTTGAGCTTCACCGCCAGACAACGTAGTGGCGGATTGTCCAATCTTGATATATCCAAGGCCCACTTCATTTAGAGTGCGCAGTTTGTCGTATATATGAGGCACTTTGTCGAAAAAATGCATCGCGTCTTCAGCCGTCATTTGTAGTACGTCGGAGATCGATTTATCTTTGTATTTAATCTCTAAAGTTTCGCGGTTGTAACGCGTCCCATTACACATATCACATTTAACGTACACATCTGGCAAGAAATGCATTTCAATTTTAATCAGACCATCGCCCTGGCACGTCTCGCACCTTCCACCTTTGACGTTAAAAGAAAAGCGCCCAACTTTATAGCCCCTCATTTTGGATTCTGGTAGTTCTACAAACCAATCTCTTATAGGGGTAAATGCTCCGGTATAAGTAGCTGGATTTGACCTAGGAGTCCTGCCAATAGGAGATTGATCTATATCTATTATTTTGTCGATATAATCAAGGCCCTTAAGCTCTTTATATACTCCTGGGCTTACCTTAGATCCTTCGAGTCTATGTATGGCTGCTTTATAAAAAGTATGTATTACTAAACTAGATTTACCGCTACCAGAGACACCAGTTACTACTGTAAATGTCCCTAGTGGAATTTTTAAATCTGCATGTTGCAAGTTATTAGATTCTGCGCCGCATAGTTCAATAAATTTACCATTCCCAGGGCGCAGTACTTCAGGTATC
Organism: Pseudomonadota bacterium; assembly: GCA_040389305.1. GTDB lineage: Bacteria > Pseudomonadota > Alphaproteobacteria > Rickettsiales > Rickettsiaceae > JAZKAD01. The sequence goes on from JAZKAD010000053.1 coordinate 47,624, forward strand.
GGTATTTTCTTTTTGCCACTTAAATACTGCCCAGTAATGCTGGCTTCATTTTTCTTAATATCCTCTATGGTGCCTTCCGCGATGATGTTGCCACCATGAATTCCAGCTCCAAGACCGACGTCTATTATATGATCAGCCTCGAGCATTGTCTCTTCATCGTGCTCTACAACTATCACGGTATTACCAAGATCTCGCAGATTCTTCAGCGTTTCTATTAGTCTTGCGTTATCTCTTTGGTGAAGTCCAATGGAGGGCTCATCGAGAACATAAAGTACTCCACTTAAACCAGATCCGATTTGAGAGGCAAGGCGTATACGTTGACTTTCTCCACCAGACAATGTTCCGGACTCCCTAGAAAGACTTAAATAATCAAGTCCAACATTTACTAAGAAACTTAGTCTTTCGCTAATTTCTTTGAGAATTCTAACCGCAATAAGTTGTTGGCGTTCTGTCAAATGCTCGGGCAGGGTAGTAATCCAATTTTTTGCATGCACTATGGTCATACCAGTAACCTGACCTATATGGATATCAGCTAGCTTAATGCATAGAGACTCTGCCTTTAGCCTATATCCTTGACATAGGCTGCATTTATGCTCGCTTCTATAACGAGCAAGGTCATCGCGCTGCCACTGCACGTCTGCTTTACGATATTTTTCTTCAAGACTTGGGATGATCCCTCCAAATGGTTGTTTTACCGAGTCCTTTCTTTCGCCATCAGAATAGGTAAAATTAATTTCTTCCGAGTCTGATCCGTAAAAAAGTACTTTTTTAGCGGTGGCACTAAGTTCATGAAATGGGGAAGAGAGTTTAAACCCATAATGCTTTGCCACTCCATCCAATGTCTGCATTACAAATTTTGAATTTGCATTGGCCCAAGGTAATATAGCGCCGCTAAGAATGCTGAGATTTTGATCGGGGACTATGAGATCTGCATCAAAAAACATCTCTTTGCCGAGTCCTTCGCATTTAGAGCAGGCGCCAAATGGGCTGTTAAAAGAAAAAATACGCGGCTCTATTTCTGGAATCTGGAATCCAGATACGGGACAGGAATACTTTTCGGAGAGAGTAATTCTGTCTCCTTTTTTATAATCGCCTTCTGCATCTATGCTGACTATTTCTAAGTAAATAATGCCCTCTGACATTCTAAGAGCAAGCTCGATACTATCTGCAATTCTATTTCCGAGGTCATCGGAAACAGCAATGCGATCTACTACGACTTCAATGTTGTGTTTTTTATTTTTATCGAGCTTAGGTACGTCATCTATTTCGTAGAGCTCTCCATCTATTATTATGCGCCCAAAGCCATGTTTTTTAGCGCTCATAATTTCTTTGCGAAACTCACCTTTGTCACCAGAGGCAATAGGCGCAAGTATGTATAGTTTTGTATCCTCAGGAAGTGCGCGGACTACATCTACCATTTCAGTTACTGTCTGGCTCTTAATGGGAAGACCAGTGGCCGGAGAATAAGGAACTCCGATTCTTGCGAAAAGCAATCTTAAATAATCGTATATCTCAGTGATTGTACCAACTGTAGAGCGAGGGTTACGAGAAGTTGTTTTTTGATCAATTGCAATAGCGGGAGACAAGCCTGAAATTGATTCTACATCCGGTTTATTATTCAGTTGTAAGAACTGACGGGCGTAAGAAGAAAGGCTTTCAACATAACGTCTCTGGCCTTCTGCATAGACTGTATCAAAAGCGAGAGAAGATTTACCAGATCCGCTAAGACCCGTGATAACTACTAATTTATTTTTTGGAATATCGACATTGACATTTTTGAGGTTATGTTCTTTTGCGCCTCTAACTTTTATATATTCCTGCATAAATAATAACTTTGACTATTTTGTTGTGAATATCGCTTCCCCAAGCGATTGCGAGCGATTGCAGTATTCTAAACTAATAGTAAGTTTTTGGCAATTAGAGAAAAGACGATATATTGATCTATGTATTGTTATTTTTTATTTAAAACAAAATATATTTGCAGAGGAAAAACTATATCTATTTCACGTCAATTTCTATAATATTGCCCCGATAAATTTCTAATATATTGTCGGAATGAATAACTATTATATAACCACGCCCATCTATTATGTCAACGATGTGCCTCATATAGGCAGCGCATATACCACGCTTGCTTGCGATGTAATCGCGAGGTTCATGCGTCTCTCCGGAAAAGAGGTAAAGTTTCTGACTGGGACTGATGAGCATGGACAAAAAGTAGAAAAAGCTGCGACGAATGCAGGAATTAGCCCTAAGGATTTTACAGATAAAATGTCTCTAAGGTTTAGAGAGCTTTGTGAAGTTATGAATTTTTCTAATGATGATTTTATTAGGACCACGGAGCCTCGCCATATTAATGCAGCACAAGCTTTATGGAAAAAACTTCAAGATAATGGCGCAATTTATCTAGGGTCTTATGATGGATGGTACTCTGTAAGAGATGAAGCGTTTTATAATGAGTCAGAACTTACAGAAGATGGTCTTGCCCCTACTGGGGCTCCTGTAGAATGGGTGTCTGAGCCTAGCTATTTTTTTGCTCTCTCCAAATGGCAGGACCGTTTGCTAGAATTTTACGACCAAAACCCCGACTTTCTGAAGCCAGTTTCTAGGCGTAATGAAGTGGTAAGTTTTGTAAAATCTGGCCTCAATGATCTTTCCATATCACGTACAAGTTTTAAATGGGGCATTCCAGTGCCTCAAGACGAATCTCATATTATGTATGTTTGGCTCGACGCTCTAACGAATTATCTGTCTGCCCTCGGATATCCGGAGGATACAGATGATATGAAAAAATTTTGGCCAGCTAATGTGCATGTCATAGGGAAGGATATAACGCGTTTCCATGCAGTTTATTGGCCAGCTTTTTTGATGGCAGCGGATCTTCCTATTCCACAAACCATTATGGCTCATGGATGGTGGACAAATGATGGACAAAAAATATCAAAATCTCTTGGTAATACCATAGACCCAATCGCTTTAGTAAAAGAATTCGGCCTTGATCAAGTGAGGTATTTTTTGATGCGTGAAGTGATTTTTGGTAATGATGGTAACTATTCACGCAGTCAGTTAATAGCGCGCATTAACAATGAGCTTGCAAATAAAATAGGAAATTTATCGCAAAGAACTCTGTCTTTTGTGGTAAAGGAGTGCGGGGGGGTTCCAAGTGGAAATATAGATGCTGCCTATAGCGAAGAACTACTTATTTGTGCATCCCAGCTTCTTGAATCTATGACTGCTGCAATTAATAAATATGATATTAGCACGGCGCTGAATCTTGTCTTGCAGCTTGCTGATATGGCGAATGTTTATATCGATAAAGAAGCGCCATGGACGCTTAAAAAAACGGATCAAAATAAAATGCAAGAAGTGCTTTATGTTTTGATGGAAGCCATTAGATACATTGGGCTCGCACTTCAGCCCTTTATGCCAAATTCAGCTTCCTTAATGCTGGATCAATTGGGAGTAAGTCAAAATGAAAGGGCTTTTTCCTGTATGTCTAAAGCTTATGCATTAAAGCCTGGAAGTGTATTATTAGCACCGACTCCTGTATTTCCTAGAGCGCAAGAGGTGTAGCGTCATTTTATTTTGCTAGCTGGATGATATTTATCCATTGTATTTTGTAGCTGCCTTGTATCCAAATGCGTGTAGATCTGAGTAGTGCTAATATCAGCATGGCCAAGCAACTCTTGAATAACACGAAGATCCGCGCCTCCTGCTAGCAAGTGACTTGCGAAGCTATGCCGAAGAACATGCGGTGATATAAGTTCTGGATCAATCATTGCATTTATCGCGGCTTGTTTTAGCAAAATAGCAAAATTTTGCCTAGTCATATAACCTTGAGACGCTCTAGAAGGGAAGAGGTATATAGATTCTTTGGAGCCTTGAGTAAACAAAGGCCGGTACGGCAAGTAATTAGTGATCGCGTCTATGGCTCTGTCGTTAATAATAACTATACGCTCTTTCTCCCCCTTTCCCATAATATATAGATGGTTTTTAATGACCTCAGTTTCTTTATTTATAGAGAGATTAGTCATTTTAATACTGATAAGCTCAGACACTCTGAGGCCTGCAGCGTAAAGAAGATGAACCATAGCAAGAAATCTTATTGCTTCCGGAGAGTTATCTAATTCTGCAGCTTGTATTAACCTCTTGATTTTATCTTGGGATAATAGATGAGGTAGCTTTACTTGATATTTCGGAATATCTATAAATGTAGTAGGATTTTTGGAGGCAATATTTTCGCTGATCAGAAAATTATAATAACTGCGAATCGCGGAGATTTTGCGTGCTATAGATCTTGGGGCTATGCTATTTGAAGACAAAGACCTTATGAATTCACGTATAGTATCTGAGGATACCGAAGCTGGATCGAGTATCTTTATTGTAGAAAGAAATTCATGGAAAGACAATAGGTCGGATTTATAGTTAAGGATAGAATTCTTAGAAATCCCACGTTCGGCCATCATTGTTTCGAGGAATTGCTCTAAGAATTGCATGAGCTTATATCTTGAGTCATATTAGATAGAGGATCTTGGAGGCCAGGGCCGGAATCGAACCGGCGATAGAGGATTTGCAGTCCACGGCATTACCACTTTGCTACCTAGCCACGCAGAAGTAATAGCAAATACTTCTGCAAAATACAAGTTATTAATCTTATGATGTGATAGTAGTATCTACAACTTTCTCCGGTTTTGGTGAGCATAAAGCTGCAACTAAACATATTCCCATTAGATTCGCCATAGTATCGAAGGCATCAGAGATAAAATCTAGGGCTATAAAGATTGAGTTAACCGCTCCACTGGGTAATCCAAGAGGAGTAAAAACTACAGAGAGAGCTTTATAATTATCCACAGGGTTATTAGCGCTAAGCGCTACAAGGGATGCAACGACTGATAATATACTTAGTAATATATAGTCATACAAACCTAAGTCTGCGCTAAATAAATGAGCTGCCAATATAGTCGCTATACAAAATATGCTTATTGTACCGAATCTAAGCATACTAGCCCCCAAAGGAACTACTAGTTGTATCGTGCCGGGATGGAACTTAAACTTGTCTATTAAAACTTCCATAGCCAGACTTGATGAGACAAGAGTTGAGCGAGAGAAGAATGCGAGAGATAGGCAAGATGACATTTCTCTTAGCGCGAACATTAAAGGTTGGCCCGACCTTTTCCATATTATAAGCATGGATATTATTATAATTACACTAAGCGAGGCCGTAATACAAAAGGCGAGATTCACTAGAACAAATAACGTATCAATAGATAGGAATTGCGACTGATATGCTAATATAAAAAATGACATTAATGGTAAGAATTGCAGAACCCAATCATTAATTGATTTAAATACTTTAAATATACCAACTAGTTGCTTACGTACTATAGCGGCATTAGGAGTATTGACTGTGGCGTATCCAAGAGCCACACCAAGTGCAATAAAAAATATAATTACTTGAAGCACATTTCCTGTAGATAATGCTTTGAATATATTGCTAGGGATTGCTGACTTAATTAGCTCGCCTATGCTACTTTTTTGGGCGCTAATATCTATGATCTCATTTACGCCAATCGCATGGGGTTGTATGATAGCTTCTGTGCGGTATACCACTCGTAAGATCTCGGTGTTGCTTAACATACTATTCCACGGTTTTATAGTATACGAGACAGCTATAGATACAAAGCAAACCAAGCACAAAACTACAAAAACTTTT
>JAZKAD010000053.1:53346-57205 GCA_040389305.1 Pseudomonadota bacterium
TCATTGATATCGTCGGCGGCTATGTTCTCGGCAGATTTCTCAAGAGAAAGTTTCAGATGACTTTGATATAATATTATATACACCTTTTTTAGCGTCAGCATTATATATAAGCTCTAGAACGCCCATAACTATAGTAGTTATCATGAATGGTATAACTGCAAGCTGCATCAACATTAAATAAATGTCATTTGCATATTGGCAATTCTGAGCTAAATCTTTATAGAATAAACCTACAATAGGGCCAAAAATAACACCTACAAAAGCAAGTCTACTATCGGTAATTAATTTCATTATATTCATTTTGGCGTCTCATTTGTGCGGCTCAATATAAGTATTAAGTCGTCCATTGTGTAAAATATTTTATTACTTTGTAATATATTATTGACTAATTCCAGTAACTTTGGATTTTTATAGCTAACAGGAACGCCTATATTGTCTAGATAATCTTTATATGCGTAATTAATCAAGGGCAATTTGTATTCTGGATGATCTAGAAAAATTGCAACTGCGTCCATTTCGTCTGTAAGGTATCCGGCGGATTGATTTGCTAAAACTTGTTTAGTAGTGTCTGGATCATTATGTTTACTAGCGTTTGGCAAAATTTTATCTGCTATTTCTTTGTATGAACTATCGGCCAAAAGTCCAATAGGATACTTAGGACCGTTGAATATGGCACCTAAGGTATACAGCCCTTCGGATTGGGCTTTTGCAATAAATTGCCTATTTAATACAAACACAGGGCGTACACTCGAATATGGCCTACTAAACATTACCTTCATTGAGCGCATGGGAGTTATACTAACATATGATATCGCGAGGTCTGTGTTACCATCCGCAACATCTTGAACTGTGTCATCCCAGGAAGCATGAGGTTGAACAAGCTCTAGTTCTACGTGGAGTTCGTGAGCAATAAGGCGAGCTAGATCTATGTCTATTCCTACTAATTTACCATTCTTGTCTTTGGAGAAAAAAGGCTTTTGTTCTGAGGTGGGTAGCCCTACTATTAATTTACCACGCTTCATGATCTCGTCTACGTCAGCTTGTGCTATAAACGGAAATAAGATAGTTGGGATTACTATAAGCAGCAGTATGCCTTTTGCACGTTGTAATGAAGGTATGGCAAAAAGTGATAACGATTCTTTTACGAAGGTAGAGATTGCGGTCGTATTTCTATTCATTCACAAGCTTCTTTAGTTGATTTAATATTCTTTTGCTAATCCATTGGTATCAGTACTAGTATCCGCCATTGCTAAGGGCATTGTAACGACAGACCTTTGCCTTGAGAAGAAGAGCAAAGTATTTTATATGACATTTAGAGGGGGAGTGATATTTATACAAAGGTTGTAAATATTTACTTGCAACGTGCTTTTCTATCTGATATATCCATTCTTGGATGGGTGTCCGAGTGGTTTAAGGAATCAGTCTTGAAAACTGACGTGCAGGCAACTGTACCGTGGGTTCGAATCCCACCCCATCCGCCACTTTCCTCTCTCAAGCAGTCCTATCAAGTCCATCTAAACCCAGTCAAATCCGGTCTTCCAATATAAACCTAGTCCAATATCATCCAGCAAAATTTCATTGCACCTAGGTCTATTTGGGGGTATCATTGGGGGTACTGTTTAGTAATGAGAATACGATACCCCCAAATGGCGTTGACAGACATAATGATAAGAAATGCAAAGCCAAAAGAGAAAGAGTATAAACTTTCTGATTCAGGTGGTTTGTATGCTTTAGTTAAAACCAATGGTACAAAATGTTGGAGGCTAAAGTATAGAATTGCAGGCAAAGAAAAAGTTCTATCTATTGGAACATATCCGATTGTTACATTATCCACTGCTCGTGATAAAGCCCTCAAGGCAAAAGAGATGCTTTTAAATAATCTTGATCCATCCCAATCTAAAAAAGAAGAGAAGCAGAAGTTACTGGCTAGCGCAATAAATTCTTTCGAGTCAGTGGCGAGATCCTGGCACAATAATCAAAAGCAAAGATGGACCGAAAGGCATGCATCTTATGTACTGAGGCGTATAGAAGCTGATATATTCCCAAAGCTAGGCTTTAGAGCTATTGAATTCATTACAGCCCCAGAGTTACTTGAAGTATTGAGAGCAATAGAAGCTAGAGATGCAATTGATATAGCACATAGAGCGCTTCAAATTTGCTCACAAATATTTAGATATGCAATTGCAACTGGTAAGGCCGAAAGAGATATTGCGGCTGATCTTAGAGGGGCGCTGAAAACTCGTAAAAAAGAGAATTACTCAAGGCTAGCTGCGAATGATTTGCCTGAGTTTCTCTCGAAGTTGGAAGAATATGACGGTGACTTACAAACTAAACTAGCGCTGAAGTTTTTGATTCTAACTTTTGTTAGAAGCGCTGAAGTCAGAGGTGCAAAGTGGTCTGAGATATGTTTTGATAAAAAAGAATGGCGCATACCAGCGGAGAGGATGAAGATGCGTAGCCCACATATTGTACCATTATCAAGTCACACTATGACCCCGCTCAAAGAACTGCATTTACTCACTGGCGGATATGAACATCTCTTCCCAAATCGCAACAAACCAATTACCTTCATCAGCGAAAATACCATGCTTTATGCTATTTACAGAATGGGTTACCACTCACGTACAACAGCTCATGGATTCAGAGCAACAGCTTCAACTATTCTAAATGAGCATGGATTTAGCTCTGACGTTATAGAAAGGCAGCTTGCTCACGCAGAGCGAAACAAAGTCAGAGCAAGTTGTAACCATGCTGAGTACTTACCTGAACGCAAAAAGATGATGCAGTGGTGGGGTGATTATTTGGATGATTGCTGTAAATAATAACATCTGACGATTTATCTAGTTGCCAAAATCGTCAAAATTGCCAAAATCCCACGATCTTCTAAACTAAATTGTATCCTTATAAAACGATATTATGATTTATTTTTATTTTAATAGCGCACTTATGCATTGACTATATTCAATGACAAATCGCGTATTTTTCAAAACTGGATTATCATGAAATTATTGGGTGCTACAGATTTAGCTAAGAGGTGGAATTATACCAAACAAGGCGTACACCTGAAAATAAAACAGGATAAGAATTTCCCAAAACCTGTAGGGGTTATTAATGGCAAGATATTGGTATTTTTAGAAGAAGAAATTATGTGTTATGAACAAACCAGAAAAGAGCTACTAAATTCCAAATACAAACACTGGTACGCACATAGAAGGTGGCTATTTAAAGAGTAATATTTTTGCACTGGGCTGCATAACATTGTATCAGACATATCAGTAATTTACAAAATACAGAAAATGTACTACATCTTGGTTAAATAAGTAACCAGGAATTTGATATGTCTAATGCGTCTAAAAAAGATGCGAGTGCAACAGATGTAGCTGCACAAGAAGCAAGGACTAAGCATAGCAAGGTACTAGAAAACTGTAATGAAGATATGTCTCCCGAGACTTATGTAGATCCTATAAGAGACCCGTACTATTACCTAAAAGATAAAATAAATCTCTTGCTTAATGGTGACGGGATAGCAATAGAATATACAAATAAAGTCGATTTAGATTACTACTGTCAGATGTGGCGTTGGGACGCGGTTACAGCTATATCGCTATCTTTAGGACAGAGTCCATGGAAAATTACCAGACTTTGGCATCGCTTTTCCCGGGAATTTAGGCAGGAATATGAGCAACGCACTGTGCTACTCAAAGAAGCTATTAAGTATAAACATATTCCGTACGATGCAGAGCAATATATGTCATGCAAGCTTTTTCCTCGTGTTCGTAATGTAGTAAGGCCACTAAACTTTATAAAATAGACTTCTTGCATAACCTAATACATTAGCTAATATGGTTAAATTTTACAA
>JAZKAD010000054.1:0-2168 GCA_040389305.1 Pseudomonadota bacterium
TCTAGGCATTTTGAGTCTAGATAATTCGTTCAGTTATAAGATGTGATTGGTATTAAAGCAACAAACTCTTTTTTTCTTAAGTATTTACAGACAAAGCTCTGTTTATATTATTCAGTATATCAATCTCTAGCGAACTATACTCCGCTTCATCTATACCTTTCCTTGGAATAATCACAAAGGCCCAGTCGTGCCATCTTGTGGGCTCTATTGTTTTTAAGCTAGATCTTATCAATGATTTTAGGCGTCTACGTATTTTATTGCGTGTGACTGCTTTGCCCATTTTTTTACTGATTTTAAGCCCAAGATGAATGATATCTGAATGAACCTCAGAAGCAGAATAGGGGGATAGAGTATCGCTATTATTTATTTCTATTGGGCTTGAATGCACCTGAGCTAAGGAGGTTTTAGAAGGACGAGAAATTCTATGACGAGGATGCATTCCGATCAAAATAAAAAAGCGGCCATGATACTTCTTGCCCTTTTTATTGACAAGATCAAAAGCCACTTGTTTATTTAATGATGAAATGTACACAAACTATCTCAAGATCTGAATTTGTAAGAGTTTGTGTCTAGCTCAATAGTTTAGAGGATTACGCTGAAAGTTTTTTTCTACCTTGAGCGCGACGTCTTCTGATGATTGCTCTTCCGCCTACTGTTGCCATGCGAGCTCTGAATCCATGACGTCTTTTACGAACTAAGTTACTAGGATTAAATGTACGTTGCATAATTTTCTATCCAAAAAAAATCTATTTATAAAGTCTTATACCTAAGATCAGAGTATATGTCAAGCGCTACTGAGCCGAACTATATCATCATATTATAGAGTTTGTTTCTCTTCTATTGTTTCAAACACTTCGAGAACATCCCCTACCCTTAAGTCTTCGTATTTTTCAAAGGCTATGCCGCATTCATAATTCTCTCTTACTTCTGCAACATCATCTTTAAATCTCTTAAGCGTTTTGAGCTTGCCTTCGTGGATCACTATGCTATCCCTGAGAAGTCTTACACCAGCCCCACGTTTGATCATTCCTTTCGTTACATATGACCCAGCGATTTTCCCAACTTTTGTAATATTGAAAACTTGCCTTATTTCAACAGAGCCAATGTATTGCTCGCGAATAATAGGAGAAAGCATACCGCTCATTATCGCTTTAATATCATCTATCAAGTTATAGATTATAGAATAATAACGAACATCTATGTTTGCTTTATCTGCCGCTAAAGAAGCTGCATTGAAGGCTCTTACGTTAAAACCCACAACCATAGCGCCGGTAGCAGTTGCGAGCGATATATCCGACTCATTAATTGCACCTACAGCACTATGCAGCACTTTAAGTCTTACTTCTTCATTAGAGAGCTTAGTTATGCTATTTATAATAGCCTCTATTGAGCCCTGTACATCACCTTTAATGATAACTGGTAAATCTTTGATCGAAGCGCTGCCAGCAGCTCTTAGGAATAACTCCTCTAGGCTAGAACGTTTGGCAATTGATACTTTATTATCTTTAGATTTACGAGCACGGTATTCCGTAATATCCCTAGCTTGCTTCTCGCTTTGAAGAACATTCATAGGATCACCAGCCATAGGTGCATTATCCAGCCCTACGATCTCTACAGGCTCGGAAGGAATAGCGGTTAAAACATTACGCCCTTTGTCATTCATCATTTTTTTTACACGACCGAAGGACTCTCCGGCTACTATCAAATCCCCAACCCTTAAGGTTCCGCGCTGCACTAGAACGGTTGTGATAACACCCTTGCCCTTGTCAACTTTGGACTCAATGACTACTCCCGAAGCGGGAGCGTCTGGATTAGCTTGAAGGCCTAGCATTTCAGCCACAAGAAGAATTGCCTCCTCTAATTTATCTAAGTTAGTTCTCTGTTTTGCGGAAACCGGAATTATTATAGTCTCTCCACCAAATTCTTCTGCAACGAGCTCATGTTGTAATAATTCTTGCTTGACTCGCTCTATATCGGCGCCTGGTTTATCTATTTTATTAATTGCTACAACAATAGGAACGTTGGCAGCTTTAGCATGGCTAATAGCTTCAATAGTTTGCGTCTTGATTCCATCATCAGCAGCGACTACTAGGACTACGATATCCGTTGCTTTTGCTCCGCGCGACCTGATTTCAGTAAACGCAGCATGTCCTGGTGTGTCTATAAAG
>JAZKAD010000054.1:2178-6307 GCA_040389305.1 Pseudomonadota bacterium
ATGCCTCCAGCCTCGCCACTTGCAACGTCCGTGGATTTCAAGGCATCAAGCAATGATGTTTTACCATGGTCAACGTGACCCATAACAGTCACAACGGCTGCTCTGCTTTGCATTGAGCCAGGTTCATCCACTTCGTTTTGAAGGATATTTTCAACGTCCGATTCTTGCACGCGTTTTAATGTATGACCAAGAGCGCCTACTACAAGCTCCGCTGTGTCTGCATCTATGTCTTGATTAAGATTCGCTATAATTCCAAGCTTCATGAGCTCTCTGATAACATCCGCTCCGCGCTCGCTCATTCTACTTGCAAGCTCTCCTACGGAAATTGTTTCAGGTATTACAACTTCACGATACACCTTTTCTTGTGGACCTTGTTGCTGTAATTTACGCTTTTCTTTCTCGCGAGAACGCCTTAGAGACGCAAGGCTACGCGTCTTACTAGCTCCATCCTCGTCAAGCATATGAATAATGGCAGTTTTATTAAGCTTTTTAGGCTCTTCCATTTTATGCTTAACTTGGGTCTGCTTATTTTCAGCCAACTTTTTCTTCTGAGCTACTTCGTCTTCGTCTTCAAAATTTGCAGCATCATTTTTTTTGACATTTAGATGCGGTTTTACTGGATCAGCCTCTTTGGGCTCCGCAGACACTTCTTTTACTTCCTCTACTTCTTCTTCGACTTCGGGAACTTCTACAATCTTTTGTTGAATACCAAATGTAGATAAGCTTCCAACGCGCTCTTGATCATTACGAGGAGCGGAGGGCTCGGCACTGATGCTTTCCGTCGCTTTCTTAAAAATGCTAAGGCGCTTATGCACCTCATCTTGATTAAGTCCACCTTCGCTTACGGATGGCGTAGAATACCTTGAGAGCGACAGGGCCTTGCTTTTTTTAACTTCTACAGTAACAGAATTAGTACGTGAAGTAGTAACATAACCTTGCTGAAGCTTAGTAGGGTCAATCTTGGGGCTTAGCGCAAGCCTTGAGCTACTTAAGGTCAATTTTTTTGGTTGGTTTTCTTGCTTTTCAGTCATATTTGCTAATTTACCTTACTACTTATTTTCTGCTATTTTTTGTGTTTATTTTATCGCACTATAGCAGAGTTAATGTGAAGCCTAAAGTACTATATCAAAACCGATGTAGTACTTTATTTATTCACTGATATTCCTAGCTGAGCTAATTAAATTTTTAATCTCATCATCGTTCATATTGCTGTTTGGTGCCAGCGCCTTGAACTCTTCTAAGCTAAGCTCACCCAAATCTTCTACGGTTTTAACTCCGTATTCTGCAAGTTTCAGAAGGGATTCTGGCCCAACGTCTAAAGCGTCAATTAAGTTTTGCTCAACGCCAAGCTCTTCAAGCTTAGTAATAATAGCTTCGTTTTTAGTGTCAACATAGCTGATTGCGCGTGTTTTAAGCTCACTAGATAGTTCTTCATCAAAACCTTCTATTGATTGAAGCGCTGAAATATCAGCAGTAGCTATTTGTTCAACGCTAGTAAAGCCTTCTACTGTCAGTAATTGACCTAAGACTTCATCAACATCCAAAGCTTCGGTAAATAATGCAGAAGATGTGTTGAATTCATCAACGCGGCGCTTAGATGCTTGATCTTCTGTAAGTACATCAATATTCCAGCCCGTTAATTTTGCGGCAAGGCGTACGTTTTGCCCTCTTCTACCTATTGCAATACTAAGTTGATCTACAGGCAGAATTACTTCTACGCGACGCTTATCTTCGTCTATTACAACTTTTGCTATTTCAGCTGGTGCTAGGGCGTTAATAATAAGCTGCGCAGGATCTCTGTGCCATGCTATGATGTCCACTCTTTCTCCGGCAAGTTCTGCGGTTATAGATTTTACCCTAGTTCCGCGCATACCGACGCATGATCCTACTGGATCAATGCTGGAATCAGAGGAGTATACTATCATCTTAGCTTTAGAACCAGGATCACGCGCAACTGCACGTATTTCTATTGTACCTTCGTAAATTTCTGGAACTTCAAGTTCAAATAATTTCGCGAGCATTCTGTCGTCGGTCCGAGATAATAAAATTTGCGGACCTTTGGTGTCTTTAATAACTTCTTGAACGTAAGCTTTAATTCTATCGCCTGGCTTGAATGTCTCTTGTTTAATAGATTGGTCGCGCTTCATTAAAGCTTCCGCCCTGCCCAGATCTACTATTACATTACCGAATTCAACGCGCTTCACAACGCCGCTTAATATTTCACCAGCGCGATCCTTAAAGTCTTCGTACTGCTTCTCGCGCTCGGCTTCTCTGACGCGTTGCACAATAACTTGTTTTGCAGTTTGCGCAGCTACCCTTCCAAGGTCAATTGGAGGTAGTAATTCAGATATAAAGCCCCCAAGCTTCGCATCCTCGTCTTTCTCTTTCGCATCTGCTAGGGAAATTTGCGTAAAATAATCTTCCGCTATTTCTACCACTTCAAAAAGGCGATATAATTTTACTTCGCCTGTTTTTTTGCTGATTTCAGCTTTAATATTATGGTCTATACCGTATTTTTTACGACCCGCTGTTTGTATAGCTTGCTCCATTGCAGAAATAATAAGATCCCGCCCAATACCTTTTTCTCTAGATACGGCTTCGGCTATTTGTAAAATTTCTGCGTTACCAATATTCAACATATCTTCTATACTCTCATTACTTGATAATTTTTCTAAATAATTCTTCAGTCAAAACTAACTTTGCATCTTTAATATTTTCAAAATCTAAAATTACATTCTGGCCGCTTAAATTTTGACCCTTGTCGATTGAGATTTTATCTCCATCTACAGACAAAATCTTGCCTTGGTATTTTTTTGCTTCATTTACAGCTTTATGGAGTTTAATCGCTGCAACATAACCTAAAAACCTAGTAAAATCCTTTAACTTTACCAAAGGACGCTCCACTCCAGCAGAAGAAACCTCCAGATTATAAGCGTAATTTATAATGTCTTCGACATCTAGAACAGCTGATATATTTTGGCTGACAATACTACAGTCCCTTATACTTATAGGCTTTTCGTCAAGACGATCAATCAAGATCTCTACAACTTTAGTAACATCCCCGCCTCCAAGTATTCTGATTCTGACTATATCACATCCGAGATCATTAACTGTGCCAATGATAGTATTGTAAATTGTTTCTTCGATCACGTCTTTAAGCCTAATTTATAGATAATATAACTGTATCTTGAGGGCAATAAAAAAGGCGGGATAAACCCACCTCTTCTACACCAACCAATCTTATTCTTAAGAAGAATCTACTCCATCCTTTCGTAAAAAGCAATACCAATATGCATGCCTGTATAAGTTTATATCACTTCATAAACACCTCCGATCAGATCTTTATACAAATGTAGCGCAAAATCTAGTTTCGAAAAAAGTATAATGTTATTGAGTAGTTGACTCATGAGCACAGCAGTTTTGGTCAGATTTAGCGGCGCCTCGTTTGTTGTGCCTGGGGAGCGTGAGGTGTAGTTAGTACGCGTACCTCATCATCTAAGGTTGAGGGGCACTTACTTCTTAATGCACTTACTATACTTTGTCTTTTTTGAGAGCGCATTGCAATATCTGAAGTGGGATTTGGTTTTGGCTCAGATTCATTATAGTCTACGTAAGATTTTGGTTTAAATGCAGTCTGCGGAGCATCTACTGCAGCAGTAAATCTTGCAACCCGTCGCGCAACACCTCGAGAGACCGTATCTGAGTGAGATTGTAGTGCACTAGAGTCCTTAGATACAGCGGTTTCAACACATGCTTTTTCAATGCGCTCTTTTGCAACGTACTCTATCGTACTACACACCTCACTGTAGCATTTTGTATATTCTGTATACAACGCAGTATATTGAGATAGAATCTTTGGATTAATTGGCTGATCTTTTTGTTCATCATAAAAGTCACGCATTTTCCTATCAGCATCTTTGGCGCGATCACGAAGCGCTATTATTGCCTCGTCTTTGCCACTAGTAAGATCTTTATTTGTTAAGAATTTATCTAATTCTGGCTGCACTTGCCCTTCAATTGGATTGCTGAAATGATATTGTGGATGTCTATCGGATAAAGGGCCATGTCTTGATGTTTCATATATAGTAAATTAGCTTGAAGTAGGGATGATATCGTGCTATTTTCAATG
>JAZKAD010000055.1:0-992 GCA_040389305.1 Pseudomonadota bacterium
TGCTGGAATATATAATTGGGAGTTGAAAGCCTGAGGTTATGCAAGAAGTCTATTACTGATTTGAAGACAGTATATCAAGCAGAGTCTAAGGATTTGGCTGAACACAACCTACTCATGCTAGATGACAAGTGGGGCAAGAAATATCCCATGGTCATTAAATCCCGGAACCAGAACTGGGAGAATTTATCAACCTATTTCAAGTATTCCGGGGAAGTGAGAAAGTTAATTTATACTACCAACCCTATTGAAGGCTTTCATAGGCAGGTGCGAAAATATACAAAAACCAAAGGATCATTCACTAGTGAAAACGCTTTGTTTAAATTGGTATTTTGTGCTATAAAACAGATAACGGCTAAGTGGAACATGCCAATCCAAAATTGGGCACTGACCATTTCACAGCTGGATATTTTCTTCCCCGAGAGGCTAAATTTGAGGGGGTGAAAATGCAAGTGACACACTTTAATGAACGCTCTCCCACATCGAAATGCGGTTGCGGAAATTCCTTCTGAATGTAAACGCTCTACATTTGGTATCAAGGCCATAAGGCGCTATCATTTTGTTGTCTAGATTATTTGATACTCAAAAGTTGAAGGCTTCCAAAAAATTACCTTGTATTTTGGTGGGTTTTTGATTCTTGGACTAGTGGTAGTTCTGATAATACGCGAGATTGCGAATGTTGTATTAATGCATGTTGTATATCTTCACCTTTCTCTTGAGCGGTCTCTTTAGTAGTCGCTTGAACAGTGACCTCTGTAGTAGTCGTTTTAGCCTCTGCATTAGTCACTTGAGCAACTTCTTGAGCTTTGTCTTGAGCTACCGCTTGAGTAGGCGCTGGAGTATTCTCTATAGTTTGAAGTTTATATTCTTCATGCACCCTCTTAAAATACGATGATGGAGCTATGGGTGCGGAGCGTAAGCCCTCTAAGTTTGCGGTGGGCATATTGATATTGTCTTTAAGACCTTTCACAATCTCATTACCATTTATAGCTTCA
>JAZKAD010000055.1:1002-9156 GCA_040389305.1 Pseudomonadota bacterium
TAACCAGTCAGCCAGCAAATGATGGTATCAACTTCTTCTTTGGTGCGTCCTTTTTTCTCTACTTCGACCTTAAGAGTTTGTAATTTACCCAAAGTCTCTTTATGCTTTGCACTGAGATCCTCAATTTTTTTCGAAAAATCTTTTATCTCTTTCGAAGGCGCTTGAGTTTTTTGACTTAACTCCTTAAACTCTTTACTACGATCCTTAGTAAATAGAGCAAATCTGATGGATTTTATAAAACCTAATGGCTTCTGAGTTTTCTCAAGAGCTTGACTTAATGTCTCTTTCTGTTTCTTTGATATCAGTTCTTCAGGTGCATCCATTATACTCAGTATACTCTGCACGCATTCAGGATTTTTACGAATTGCTTTTTCAAGTTGGTTCGGGTTGTTTAGCATGTCTTTCAGCGCGACTGAATTTTCTAGATTAAAGCTACCTTTGATTGATTGATTATTACCTGCGATTATTCTCTCACCACCTGCGATTGATATTATATTATCTTCGATTTCTTTCTTGGATTTTTCATGCTCTTGTTGCACAGAAGTTATAATTGCGTCTAAGCCTTTTGATATTTTCTCCTTTACGCCATTAGCACTACGCAGAAAATCCTCTCTGTCTTTAACAGCTTTTTCTTTGGCAGATTTTGCTAGAGCGGCTTCTGCTTGAGCGACTTTTTCTTGATCGACTCTTTCTTGAGCGGCTTTTGCTTTAGCGGCTTCTGCTTGATCGACTGCCCTCTGTTGTTTGGCTTTTTCATCCACAATCTTTTGTGACCGCTCAGCATCCGACAGCTGACCTTCTTCCAATGTATTAAAATCATCTACAGCTGAATTTCCAAAGGAGTCCTCCGCCTTAATATCACACCCCTTCTTTATAAGGTGGTCAGATAGTTTTAAAAGATTAGCGTCATACTTCGCGTCAAACTTCTTATCCATATCCCGCAAAGCATAATGGAGCAATGTCCCAGTAGTGTCTTCGTCGATTACGTATTGATTACTCTTTACATCTCCACCTTTATCGATGACATCATCAATCCTTTTTAAATTTGCGTCAGAAGGATCTTTTATCGCTTCATCAACCGCTTCAAGCATTGCGTTTTTCAGTGCATCAACTTCTTCTTTGCTTTTAGACATACAAAATCACCAAAATTTATACTAAAATAGATTATTACAAAATAAATACCAAGAGTCAAATAGTCGTAGACGCAAAAATAATTGTTAGCAGGGCTAATTTATAGGAATTAATCTTTACCCTTGGAGGTATTTCTTCAATAAATAATATTACTTACAGTTATTTAAAAAAAATAAGTGTAAGTATAAAATTACTATCTCAGATATATAGTAACTATATTTAATTACTTTTATATAAAGCGGGGTCTTTTGTATCATTCATTTCAAAGGCTCTGAGTCTTAGTAAGCATGGATGACAGGTTCCGCATGAAAGGCCTTCTGGGGTAGGGTCATAGCAAGAGATTGTTTTTGAATAATCAACATTTCTTTTAAGACCTTCCGCTACAATCTGGGTTTTGGTAAAGCCTATAAGGGGGGCGTGTATTTTTAGTCTATTGCCCCTAGTAGCGGCAGAGGTAGCAAGATTGGCCATAGCCTCGAATGCTTCGATGTATTCCGGCCTACAGTCTGGATAATTGGAGTAATCATCAACATGCACGCCAATAAAAATATTATTACTCTCAGTGACTTCTGCATATGCTAAGGCGTAGCTTAAAAATATAGTATTCCGCGCTGGAACGTAAGTGACGGGAATATCGTCGCCTAAATCATCTGCATCGCCGTATTTAGGTACGTCAATGGCGTCATCAGTCAAAGCTGACCCACCAAAGCTACGAAGATCGAGTTTCATAATTTTATGAGACGCTACAGGAAAGCCTTTGATGAGTTCTTTGACTTTCATAAGTTCAACAGAATGACGTTGTTGATAGTCAAAAGATAGAGCGTGGATTTCATAACCCTGTTCTAGCGCGATAGCAAGAACAGTAGATGAGTCAATGCCACCACTTACAAGTATTATGGCCCTTTCTTTCATGGTATATCCAATATTTTATGTATTTGAAGGGATAATCTATAGCCCATTTTTATGGCAAGCTCAACGGCATAATCTGAGTTGGCTTTATTCGGCCCTGCGTCCTGTTCGTCCATGGGCTGCACAAAAACAGGAATATTATGCATAGTTTGCCCAAGTTCTGGGATGATACTATATTCTGGTATATGTTTAGAGACTAAAAACTTTAATGCAGAGATGCGTAGAAGTAAATCCTCTCTGATTTTCCCATATCCGCTCTTGCTAGACTTCGGAGAGCATACAATTTCTACAGCCTCAGGAAGGTCTCTGTAGAGTGTACCATTTGTTTCAATTTGCACTTTGTATTTTGCTTCTATCAATAGATTGCATAGGAGTCCGATAGGTTGACGGAATGGTTCACCTCCTGTAATTACAACATAGCGGGAAGGGGAGGTGCATCCATTAACTGCGTTTATCACATCGTCAACGCCCATTTCCTCGAAGCTTTCGAACTCTGTATCACAAAAAGAGCAGGCAAGGTTACAGCCACCAAGCCTGATGAACACTGATGGCAACCCCGCTGCTGGACCTTCGCCTTGAATAGTTGGAAATATACTTTGTACAAAAAGCTTTGTACCGTCTCCAGTAATGGGAGGGCGTATGGGGTTACTGCCGTACATACTACCTTACTTTTAGCGAAGAAAGGCCGATAAGAGCAAAGATTACTGCTATAATCCAGAAGCGCGCCACTACTTTGGATTCGCTCCATCCGCTTTTTTCGAAATGGTGATGTATTGGAGCCATTTTGAAGAAACGCTTGCCCCCAGAAAACTTAAAATAATATACTTGTATGATGACGGAAAGAGTTTCAATTACGAATAATCCTCCAATGATAGCTAGGACTAATTCATGTTTTGTAATTACGCTAATAACACCAATCGCTCCGCCGAGTGATAAGCTACCTGTGTCTCCCATAAACACCTCAGCTGGTTGTGCGTTGTACCATAGAAAACCTAGGCTCCCGCCAATTATAGCGGCGCAAAAAACGCTGAGTTCAGCGGCGCCTTGTACGTGAATAACTTGCAGATAATTGGAGTAAACAGAGCTGCCCACAAGATAACTAATAATACAAAAGCAACCAGCTGCAATGGCGATAGGCACAGTTGCAAGTCCGTCTAGACCATCTGTAAGGTTTACGGCGTTAGATGATCCTATTATAACGATAGCTACGAAAGGCAAGTAAAAATACCCGAGGTCTAGAAGTAAGTGCTTAAAAAATGGAAAAACTAATATAGTGGAATTAAGCGGATTTGCGAAGTATTGAATTACTATGCAAGAGATAAAGGCTATAATAAATTGTACAAGCAACTTCATTTTACCCGATACGCCTTTGGTATTTTTTTTGGTGACTTTAAAATAATCATCCATAAAACCAAGACTTCCGTAGCCTATTAAAACAAATAACACAGTCCATATATAAGGATTTGTAAGATCTGAGAAGAGTAGAGTAGAGATCGTAACGGATCCTATAATCAGGAGGCCCCCCATAGTCGGCGTGCCTGATTTTAGCAAGTGACTTTCCGGACCATCGCTTCTGATTGGCTGCCCAAATTTTTGTTTTTTATGTAAATATCTAATGAGGCAGGGGCCGAATACAAAGCATAGTATCAAAGACAGCGCTACGGCGCATCCGCTCCGAAAGGTAATATAATGAAACAAATTCGCGATATGCGATTGATTTACGTATGGTAGGAAAAGATGATATAACATTTATTATTAACGATGTTGGATATTATGTAAAGTTTATACCTTTTGGAGGCGTAAAAAGCAAGTTATCCCTCTGTAGTTTACAAAAAACCTAAAATCTCGGCTTTAAATGCATCACCGGATTCTCAATCTTTTAAAGATAAATCTTCTACCACATTACTTAGCTTCATGCTCTTTGAGGCTTTAAATAAAATCAAAGAGTCTTGATTTACTAATTCAGGAAAGCTTTGCTGAAGATCTTCGCTATTTGTAAAATGCTTGCATTTGATTGTGTTTTTCAAGTCTCTATGTAAATTGTGCATTAAATCCCCTACCGTATAGAGGGTTCTTGCTCCAGAAGCTATAACAAATGGCGCTAATGCTTTGTGATACTCTGCGGCATCTGTCCCAAGTTCTAGCATATCCCCCAAGATCACAATTTTATTTTCATGATTCACGTCTTTCATATGCATAAGAGCGCTTTGGACGGAAGAGGGATTGGCATTGTAGCAGTCGTATATAATATCGCAGTTATGGCCAGAAATTTTAATATGTAATATTTCGCCTCTCCCCTTCAGAGGAGAGAGCTCAGAAATAGCTATAGCTGCCTTGTCTAGATCAAGCTTCCAAATCTCTGCAACCATCAAGCCAGCAGCGAGATTCTCTGCCATGTGTTTGCCAGCGAGTTTTGTAGAGGCTTCAACTTTTTTACCCAAGACCAAAAATTCTAGATGAGATTCAGTGCCGTCAAAAGAGTATGAAGCTAGACGGGCATCCGCTCCTTCTGCAGCTCCGAAGCTATAGATATTGTGGCTACCCGCCTCCGAGGCGCAGTATTCATAAAACTCATTGCCCTTGTTAAGCAAAACTATACCGCCTTGCTCCACCCCGCCTTGCTCCATTCCGGCAAAAATCTCGCATTTAGCATCAGCGATATCACGCAGGCTTGAAAATTGACCAAGATGCACGGGCAAAACGTTTGTAATGATCGCGATATCTGGCTTTGTAAGTATCGACAGAGGAGTTATTTCTCCGGGATTGTTCATTCCAATTTCTAAGATTGCATACTCGGTATCATCTGGGATAGAAGCGAGATTTAAAGGTACTCCTAGATGATTGTTGAATGTACCACGGGAGGCAAAGCTCTGCCCAAATTTTTGCAATATTTTGTATATCGCATCCTTAGTGGAGGTCTTCCCCGCGCTTCCTGTGACCGCTATAAATTTTGCTTTTGAATGGTTCCTTTTATACTTAGCGAGATCTAGTAATGCCGCCTCCGTATCCTTTACCATAATTACTTTAGACTTATCAATATCATCCACTTCATGGTCAATGATTATGGCAGCAGCGCCACGCAATAGAGCATCTTTTGCGTAAAGGTGACCATCAGATTGACCCATAAGCGCTATGAATAAATCTCCTTCATTTACATCTTTAGAATTGAACTGAAGAATGGATGTCTGAATATCATGAGGAACCTCTACTTGAAGGGCTTCGGACAAAGATCTAGAAGTCCAAATTATTTTCATATTCCTCCGAATTTTGCGAGCTTATGAAACTCTGCTGTAACGGTACTAAGTAATGCTAGTCTATTGCTAGCTAGGTCTTTGTTATCATCCATTACAGTTACGTTATCGAAAAACTTATTTATAGGCTCCAGAAGTGCCGCGAGGAGTTCTAACGCTCCTACAAAATTCTTTTGAAGTAGCATGGCATCAATTTTTGGGGACATAGAATGTAGATGATCAAACAAAACCCCTTCCTCTGGCGTAGAGAATAAATTCTGCTTAATTTCATATTCACTGAAAGTGGCAGTATTTAATATACTACTAGCCCGCGTATAACATATAAGCAAATCTACGCCTTCTTTCGTCTCTAGGAATGAGTTAATTGCACTAAGTTTGCTTGTAGCTATTACGATGTCACCCTCTTCTGCAAGGTTTATCGTAGCTTGCACCATGCCATGGCTATAGCTTTTCAGCATATAGTGTTTTAAGCGATCTTCAATGAAGGCTAGTATCTCTTCGGTGGGGCATAATGCGCCTTTATCGTGCAAAGATGCAGCTTTTTCTATAAGGGCTTTAATATTTATATTGAGATTCGTGCTTAGAATAATTCTAATTATACTAAGAGCATATCGCCTTAAGGCGTAAGGATCTTTAGAGCCACTGCTTCTCTCACCCGCAATATATAATGAAACGAGGCTATCTATCTTGTCTGCAAGCGCCAGTAATGCTGCATTTCCAGTAGGGGTATCGTCATCCATCCCCTCGGGCTTGTAATGATTTTTAATAGCATCCGAGGCGATGTTAGATAATCCATCGAGTTTCGCATAATACCCACCCATAATGCCTTGTAATTCTGGGAATTCTCCGACGACTTCCGTAACTAAATCTGATTTACATAGGCGGGCGGCTAAATGCAATTCTTTATCATCCGGAGCAAGCCACTGCGCGATTTTTTCTATGCGCTCTACTTTGTCCCTCATACTACCAAGCTTTGCATGGAATATAATGCGCTCAAGTCTTGGAAGGCGTTCTTCCAATGTGATTTTTTGATCTTGTTTATAAAAATATTCTGCATCGGAAAGCCTCGCAGACAATACTTTTTCATTTCCACTTATGATCTCACTAGAGTCATCTGTTTTTATATTGGCTGCAAATAAAAAATATGGCGCAAAACTCCCATCTGAGTTTTGCAGGGTAAAATATCGTTGATGCTGACGCATTGCAGTGATCAAAATTTCACTAGGTACATGCATGAATTTTGGAGGTATCTTACCCATCAAAACGTTGGGATATTCTACGAGTCCTACGACCTCTTCAAGAAGTTTTGAATCTTCGCTGAGCGTCAAACCTTCCGTGATCAATGTTTGAAGTGTTTTTTGGATAATTTCTGATCTATCATCTCTGGATAGAATCACCATATGCTTAACTAAAGCTTCCCTGTAGTCTTCAAAGCTACTGACCTCTATTTCTTTATAGTGCATAAATCTATGGCCAAATGTTTTGTTATTGGCTGTAAGATGTGCGTAAGTAAAGGGCAGTACATTTCCACCAAAGATGCATAAGATATTTTTAATAGGCCTTACAAACTTGATGTCATAAGCACCCCAAGCCATAGATTTTGGCCAAGTATAAGAAAAGATAGCAGAAGCCAAGAGAGGCGGCAGAATTTCTATAACATTTTGCTCTGGTATATGCTTCTCGTATGCGTAGCATTCCTGATCTTTTATGACCTTAACTATCAAGTCGTCTTTTGAAATATTATTGGATTGACAAAATCCATTTATTGCAGCTTCCGGAGCGTTAGTTTTAGGGCCTTTGAGCTCTAGAATTTTTGAAGGGATACTAGGGGCCATATCAGGCACATGCAAGGTAATACGTCTAGGCCCAATAAAGACCTCAAGTCCTGAATATGTAATATTGGCAGCATCAAAAGCACTACAAAAAGCTGTATAAAATCCTTTTTCAGCATTTTTTTGCATCATTGCTGGAATTTCTTCGACGTAGAGTTCTAAAAGGAGCGAAGTCATATAATACAAGATATTTTAAATAGATGAGATATAACGGTTTTTCCGCGTATTTACAAGAAATCTTGTGGTATAACGTTTATTCTCCAAATTTGTGTCAGCGTCATTATCTACTCCAACGAGATCTTTCGAGATCTTTGCCCCTTGGTTTGTTATATGATAAATTTTTCCAGTAGTAGTGAGGTTAGAAAGAGTGGGGATTCACTCGTAAATTTTATCGCGTAAGCCTATTCTTAGAACAACTATAATATGAGTATCTTCTTCTATATGACAAATAACGCGTAATTTCCCTACTCTATAGCGCCATAGTCCGGCATAATCATATTGCAGTGGTTTACCCAAGTCTCTAGGATGAGATGAGGTTAGAACTTTATCACGTAAGTACTTTTGTATAAGTTTTTGGGTGGGAGGAGAAAGCTTTTTAAACTCTTGTGCGGCTTTACCGTCGAATTCAACTTTCCAAGTCACAGCTCTTCTCTATCTCTTCTAAGGAAAGTCTTGGATGATTTTTCTCTAAACGATCTAAGGCTATAAAGTAATCTTCTTCTTCAGTTAAAAAGAGCTCTACGGCTTTTTTAATTAGATGGCTTGCTTCTCTATTTTTTCTTTTCGCAACTTCGCTTAATCGTATATATAGTTCATCCGATATTTTCGCAGTTATTGTATGCATAATAATAATCTTAATTTGAGTAAATATATTTTATCATAAGTAGATTAGAAAGGGAAGATAAACCATGGAAGATAAGATTTAATGCCTAGCTCTATGCCAACAGACGCTACATAAATTAGATATTTATTTATGTCACTCTCGTTGTATCATATCCACTTGACTTCCGGAGGCATAGACATCAAAATTG
>JAZKAD010000055.1:9166-24507 GCA_040389305.1 Pseudomonadota bacterium
CTATCATACAGCAAATTAAATTCTACATATCTTCCGCGCTTCTGGAGTAGGGCTTCTCTTTGATTTTCGGTCCATTCATTATGCATTTTAGGTCTTATAATGCTCGGGTAAGCACTTAAAAAAGCTTCTCCTACGTCTTTGGTAAAGGCAAAATCTTCATCGAACTCAGTGCTTAAGTAATCGTAAAAAATCCCCCCGACTCCCCTTGGCTCATTCCTGTGAGGTAGGAAAAAATACTCATCACATTGCTTTTTAAATTTCGGATAATATTCGGGGTCATGTTTATCGCAAGCCTTTTTAAAAGCGTTATGAAACATATCTGTTTCTTCTTGGTTTGGATAGAGGGGGGTTAAATCTCCTCCACCTCCAAACCAAGCCTTTGTTGTTACAATGTATCTAGTATTAAAATGAGCGGCAGGAACTAGAGGAGAGCGCATATGCGAAACTAATGAGACGCCAGTTGCAAAAAATCCTGGGTCTTGATCAGCGCCTGGAATCTGCTTTTGCATTTCTGGAGTAAATTCACCATAAACGGTCGAAATATTGACTCCTACTTTTTCAAAGACATTGCCGCGCATAACGGACATCTCTCCGCCACCCCCACCGTCACGCTCCCATACTTTGCGTTCGAATTTAGAGGATTCAAGATTATGTATTTTTGCGTATTCGGTTTCTATATTTTCAAAAGAAGCGCATAATTTATCCCGCAAAGTTCTAAACCAAGCGCTAGCGAGTTTTTTATTGCTATCGTAATTTTTCATATTACTCCACTATGATTTTGAGGTAGCTGATGCATATAACTTGTATTCTTTAACAATATTAAATCCAACTCTATTAGCTATTTTTTTTGCTTGCTGGGAAGTTTGAATAATTGCTATCTCAGAAGAGTATTTTTTGCACAGCTCAAGTCTATTGTGATAAAGAGCAGTTGCAATACCTCTGTTTCTATAGCCCGGTAGAGTGGCGTCATTATAAAAACCCGCTACTTTATTAGTCAAAAGCATTGATGCTGTCGCTACCATTTTATTGCCATCATATGCACCTAGAGGAATAAATTTATCCAGGGCGCCAAGGTATTTAGATAGATATTTAATATATGCGTTTTTTACATCATCCCCAAATTCAAATGACACGCTAAGGACATCTAGCCACTCTTCAAATTGCTTAATATTATCAATAATTTTTATTTGAATATTATCCAAAATAGATTGCTCTTCATTTGGTTTAGTATAAGTGGTAACATCTAATGCCATACCAACTATGTTACCTAGGTTGATATAATTATTTTGAGCGAAATAATTTTGTATCTCAAGGGTGCAATGTTCTTCTTCGATCCACCAAGAAAAAGGTAATTTTAATTCCCGAAATTCACGTTCTAATGTTGGAATGTTATCTATGGTAAAATTTCTAGGTATTAATATGCCATTGAACAAAGGACCGCTTGTACATTTTGTATTCAAGATATAAGCCTTATCCAATGAGGCATCTCTTTTTATACCAAAGCAGGCATCAAAAGATAATATATTTTCATCAAGTGCAAGAGCTAGTTTTTCTGTGATATGCATAAATATAATTATGTATTTTACCCTTGGATTCTACTGTAAATTATTTTATGTTCAATATCTAAGTAAGGTAATGAAGTTTTGAGGGGTTCATGAGCGCAGCTTCTACTTTTCAGAAACAAAAGCCAAAATCCTAGGCCTTAATAACCAGCTCTATAACTATTTCTTTGAATAATTGTTTAAAATATTTCAGTGTCGCACTTGTAAAAGAATTTGTCCTTTCCTATATCATATGTAGCGGCTGCAATAGGGCCCAAAATTATATGATAAAAGAGGGAATAAATGGCGGGATCAGATACAGTAATAGGTATAGACTTAGGAACTACAAATTCATGCGTCGCAGTAATGGAAGGCTCAAAGCCTAAGGTTATTGCAAACGCTGAGGGTCTTAGCACCACGCCTTCAATGGTGGCGTTTACAGATAATGACGAAATCTTGATAGGTGACCCTGCTAAAAGGCAAGCTGTCACGAACCCTACAGATACATTATTTGCTATTAAAAGGCTGATGGGGAGAGATTTTAATGATCCACTCGTTAAAAAAGATCAGGAACTAGTCCCATATAAAATTGTTAAGGCCGATAATAATGATGCATGGGTTGAAGTGCGGGGCAAAAAATACTCTCCTAGTCAAATCAGCGCGAACATTTTGCAAAAAATGAAGGAAGCCGCAGAGAGTTACTTGGGTAAAAAAGTCTCAAGAGCGGTGATCACTGTACCGGCTTATTTTAATGACGCTCAGCGTCAGGCCACAAAAGATGCAGGGCGTATCGCGGGTCTAGAAGTGCTTCGTATTATTAACGAACCTACAGCCGCAGCTCTTGCTTATGGCTTCGATAAATCAGGCACTAAAACTATCGCAGTATATGATCTTGGCGGCGGTACTTTCGACGTTTCTATGCTAGAAATTGGAGATGGCGTATTTGAGGTAAAGTCTACTAACGGTGATACATTCCTAGGGGGTGAGGACTTCGATACTAGAATTCTTAATTACCTTATAGATACATTTAAACAAGAAAGTGGAATCAATTTAAAAAATGATCCTTTAGCTCTCCAGCGCCTTAAAGAGGCTGCTGAAAAGGGTAAAAAGGAGCTTTCTGCTACTCAGCAAACTGATATAAATCTTCCATATATTACGGCAGATAGCACGGGACCTAAGCACCTTAATATCAAACTCACAAGAGCAAAGCTAGAGTCTTTAGTGGACGACTTAATCACGCAAACAATTGAGCCTTGTAAAAAAGCTCTGCAGGATGCGGGTCTAAAAGCTAGCGACATCGATGAAGTTGTGCTTGTTGGCGGCATGACTAGAATGCCAAAAGTTATAGAGAAAGTTAAAGAATTTTTTGGACGCGAGCCTCACCGTGGCGTGAATCCCGATGAAGTTGTGGCTCTTGGAGCGGCAATTCAAGCTGGCGTTCTACAAGGCGACGTTAAAGATGTGCTTCTTCTAGACGTTACACCACTATCTTTGGGTATCGAGACATTGGGCGGTGTGTTTACAAGGCTTATTGATCGTAACACTACTATTCCGACCAAGAAAAGCCAGGTTTTCTCTACGGCTGAAGATAACCAACACGCAGTTACAATCCGTGTATTTCAAGGAGAGCGTGAATTTGCCGCTCATAATAAATTGCTAGGTCAATTTAATTTAGAGGGAATACCTCCTTCGCAGCGTGGTACTCCCCAAATCGAAGTGACATTTGATATTGATGCGAATGGTATAGTTCATGTATCTGCTAAAGATAAGGCCAGTGGCAAGGAGCAAAAAGTTGCAATTCAAGCATCTGGCGGTCTGAAAGAAGAAGAGATAGCCCAGATGGTTAGAGACGCTGAAGCTAATGCCGCTGAGGACAAAAAGCGCCGCGAAGTAATCGAGGCTAAAAATCATGCTGATGGCTTAATTTATCAGACAGAAAAAGCCCTCACTGAGCATGGCGACAAGATATCTTCGGAGGATAAATCTGCGATCGAATCTGCAATTGCTGATCTTAAAGCGGTACTTGATTCTGAAGATGCATCTGTTATCAAAGATAAAACCTCGTCGTTGGCTATGGTGAGCATGAAAATTGGTGAGGTCATGAACCAATCTTCTGGTAACATGGGCGCTGGGCCTGAGGCAGCTTCGGGTGCTCCTGCGGGAGATGGTGGTAAGGTTGTTGATGCTGATTACGAAGATTTGACAAAAAAATAATGAAGAGTATATTCCCACCAAATTCTTTAGTATTAATAGAATTTGGTGGGAATTGTTTGTTTATTGAATGCCGCCTAAGCTATAAATTAAGATCCATATTTCAATAGAATAAAGAAATGTCAAAACGTGATTATTATGAAGTGCTAGGTATAGCCAAAGGCGCTTCTGCAGAAGATATTAAGAAGGCCTATCGCAAGCTTGCTATGAAATATCACCCAGATCAGAATCCAAATGATAAATCTGCTGAAAAGAATTTTAAAGAAGCGGCGGAAGCATATGAAATTCTAAAGGATGAGCAAAAGCGTTCGGCCTATGACAGATTTGGTCATAATGCTTTTGCGCAAGGCGGTATGGGGCAGCAATATCAACGCAGTGCGCATCAAGGACATCAAAGTGCTCATGATATTTTTGGTGATTTTTTTAATGACTTCATGGGAGCAGGTCGCGGAGGTCAACGTAGCCCCGAAACTAAAGGCTCTGATCTTAAATATAATATCTCCGTTACACTGGAAGAGGCATTTCACGGTCTAGACAAAAAAATATCATTCTCTACTGCAATAAAATGTGAGCCTTGCTCCGGTAAAGGTAGTAGTGATAATGAAGGATTTACCAACTGCGCTACATGTGCAGGCCGTGGCAATGTCAGAATGCAGCAAGGTTTTTTTGTTGTAGAGCAAGCTTGTTATACTTGTCAAGGTCTTGGCAAAATAATCAAAAACCCATGCAAGAAATGCCAGGGAACTGGAAGGCATGAAAATACTAAGTCTTTATTAGTCAACATCCCTTCTGGTATTGAGGATGGTACGCGCATTAGACTTACAGGGGAAGGGGAGGCGGGGATGCGAGGCGGCAACGCTGGCGATCTTTATATTTTTGTTTCCGTTAGCTCTCATCCGATATTCAGAGTAGAAGGAGCGGATCTTCATTGTCGTCTGCCCGTTGGCTTTATTATGGCCGTTTTAGGTGGAGAGATAGAGATTCCAGCTATAGAAGGTGGAAAGATTAATCTCAAAATCCCAGCGGGAACCCAAAACGGTAATAAGCTTAAAGTCAAAGGGAAGGGTATGAGTAAAGTAAGAAGCACGCATAGAGGCGACTTGTACGCCCATGTTTATGTCGAGCTTCCGCAAAATATCACCTCTCGTCAACGCGAATTACTAGTTGAATTAGACCAAGAATTTGGTAATACTTCTACTAGCGACAAGAGTTTTTTTGATAAAATGAAAAATTTATGGAAGCGTGAGGAGTGATATACAGAGGAATGGCCTGGATGAGGCGTCTACTACTAAATATGTACCGGGCATTAGTTAAGACTATCGAGCATGATGGCATAGAGCATGCAGGATATATGTCATTCATGGTTCTACTCTCCATCTTCCCCTTTATAGTATTTTTTCTGGCCTTAACTAGTTTTTTTGGGGCGTCGGAGCTTGGATCTCACTTCGTGAATTCACTCATTGAAAGCCTCCCAGATGACGCTACTGCTGCTATTAAGGAAAATATATATGAATTAGTCAAAGCGCCACCATATAGATTAATGACGCTTGCGATTATCGGGACTATATGGACCTCCTCATCTTTTGTAGAAGGTATGCGTACCATTCTTAATAGAATATACAACATCAACACCCCACCGCCTTATTTGTTCAGAAGACTCCTCAGTATAATGCAGTTTCTGATTATCAATATAATGATTTTCTTGGCGATGCTTTTACTTGTATTTATCCCGATAGGCCTTGAAGGCATTCCGGAGATCCAGAATCTCCTGAATAATTACGGACCTTTTTGGACGTATTTTCGCTATTTTTTAATTTTAACCACGCTCTTGATTACAGTTTCTGCATTTTATTATGTCATTCCTAATGTAAGCGTAAAGCTGAAAGACATTATTCCAGGGGCGATAATGACTGTAGTGCTCTGGATGATTAGTGGGAACTTACTTTCAAATTATTTAGTATATTATAATCAGCTCAGCATCCTCTACGGTTCCCTTGGAAGTATTATAGTAACTCTGCTGTTCTTCTATATAACCAATATGATTTTTATTTACGGCGCTGAATTCAATTACCAAATTTTCACCTCGCAAAAAGCTTGGCGTGAGTCTCACGAAAGACCCGAGTCTTATTAAATTGATCTTTATTTAAGGATGATTCAAACTCTATCAATACCTGGCCAGATGTGGCATGGTCACCTTCTTTAACGTGTATTTTGGACACTTTGGCCTTGGATTCGGAGAGTATAATATTCTCCATTTTCATGGCGCTTAAGATCAAAAGCTCTTGACCGGGCATTATCTCGTCGCCTTCTTGAACTTTAACTGCCACGATTTGTCCTGTTAGCGGGGCAATTAACTCATCACTTACAGGACCTCCATCGGAGTTCTGCATAATTGCTTCAAGTTCTGATGTACGCGAGGAGCGCACATAGACTTTAACTACAGTACCTGCGTGCGTGAGTTTATATCCTGTCGGTATACGGTCAATTCTAACATGCACTTTTTCCCCGTTCACGAGAC
This sequence comes from Pseudomonadota bacterium, assembly GCA_040389305.1. Lineage (GTDB taxonomy): Bacteria > Pseudomonadota > Alphaproteobacteria > Rickettsiales > Rickettsiaceae > JAZKAD01. Next base: position 15,437 of record JAZKAD010000055.1, read on the forward strand.
CCGTGAATAAACCGCTACCAAGAGTCCAGTTGCTTCTAACGTACACTCTTCCAGTAGAGTAGCGTATATTATACCCATCTTGCACTGGCTTGATCAGTACGGGAAATGCTTCTCCGTCTATCGTCACTACCCATCGCGTTCCGATTTTATCTACCTGACCCACCATTTGGTCTTGTACACTAGCTAGTCTGATTTCCTCGGTTAAGAAAATGACTATAGCAGCGCCTAGGAAGATCTCTGTCATTCCTTCTGTTAGATGCGCCCCACTAAAACCGCCTGGATATTCTTCTGCTAAAAATGCAGTACTAATATCTCCATCAATAAATTTTTGATGCCCAATTATCGCTTCTAAAAAGCTAATATTGTGAGCTATACCTTTAATAACAAAAGTACTGAGAGCTTTTTTCATTTGCTCAATTGCGCCTTGTCGGTTTTCGCTGTAAGTGCATAGTTTGGCCACCATCGGGTCGTAAAACATGCTGACCTCAGCGCCTGGGCCTATACCACTATCGATTCTAATATTTGCAGATTTAGCAGGTTCTATGTATTCGGTTATCCTACCGCTTGAAGGTAGAAAGCCCCTTAGGGGATCTTCCGCATATATTCTGCATTCTAGCGCCCATCCATTTAATTTAATATCTTCCTGCTTAAAGGCAAGCGCTTCTCCTGCGGCTATTTTGATCATTTCTTCTATGATGTCTATGCCGGTGACGAGCTCGGTTACTGGATGTTCAACTTGAAGGCGGGTGTTCATTTCTAGGAAGTAGAAGTTATGGTTTTGATCGACAATAAATTCTACAGTACCCGCTGAATAGTACCCAACCTTGTGCGCAAGCGATATTACCTGCTCGTACATTTTCTGCCTTGTATCTTCATCTATAAAAGAGCTAGGAGCTTCTTCTATAATTTTCTGATGATGTCTTTGTATGGAGCATTCACGCTCGCCAAGGCAAATAGCATTTCCATGCTGATCTGCAAGTAATTGTATTTCAATATGCCGTGGCTTTTCGATGAATTTTTCGATAAAAACTCTGCTGTCGCTGAAATGCATTTCTGCTTCGCGTCCTGCTGCTTCAAAAGCGGCTTTCATAGCATGTGCATCGCGGACAACGCGCATACCGCGTCCACCGCCCCCAGATGCAGCTTTAACCATGACTGGGAACCCTACATCTTCTGCGATTTTAATTGCTTGCTCCGAGCTGCTGATTGCTCCCATATAGCCAGGGACAGTGCTAACACCAGAATCAATTGCTATTTTTTTAGCCTCGATCTTATCACCCATTTTGCGAATAGCCTGAGCGCTTGGGCCAATTAAAGCGCATCCTTCTCTTCTAAGAGCCGTAGCGAAATCAGTATTTTCGGACAAAAACCCATATCCTGGATGCACAGCGGATGCACCGCTCGCCCTTATGGCTGCTATGATATTTTTAATAGAAAGATAACTTTCCGTTGCTGGGGAGTTGCCAATGTAATAAGCTTCATCTGCATACTGCACATGCAAAGCATTTGTATCAGCTTCGGAATATACGGCAACCGATTTAATACCCATTTTTCTCAGTGTACGCATTATGCGAAGGGCAATCTCGCCACGATTAGCAACGAGCACTTTATCAAATAAAGGTTTTGTCATAAGAGCTTTATATATTTAGTAAATATTTAAGGTATAGATCAGTATGGCAATACTACTATTTGATGAGATTTATGCAAGGAATTTACATCTCGAACTCTAGATCCTTACCGTCTTTGATATGTTCTCTAATCCGAGACATTAAGCTTTGAAAATAATGCAGGTTATGCCATGTCATAAGCATAGAGCCGATAATTTCTCCAACTCTAACAACGTGATGTAAATATCCTCTTGAATAATTCATGCAGGCAGGGCAGGTGCAACCTTCTTCTAAAGGATTTAGATCATCTGCATACTTACTATTTCTGATGTTGATAGTGCCAAATCTAGTAAATGCTTGACCATTTCTACCCGAACGAGTGGGGATTACGCAGTCGAACATATCCACCCCACGCTTTACCGCTCCTATAATATCGCTAGGCTTGCCCACTCCCATTAAATAGCGTGGTTTATGCTCTGGCAAAAACGCTGGGGCGTAATCTAGCACTTTAAACATTTCCTCTTGTCCTTCGCCAACTGCGAGTCCTCCGATAGCGTAACCTTCGAAGTCCAAAGCGGTTAAATCCTTAGCAGATCTTTCGCGTAAATCTTCATACACTCCGCCTTGAATAATTCCGAATTGCCCATATCCCTCTCTTTTATGAAAAGCCTTTCTAGAGCGCTCACCCCAACGTGAGGTTAATTCCATAGAAGTCTTAGCTTCTTCGCGGGTAGCTGGGTATTTTGTGCATTCGTCAAAAGCCATCGTAATATCACTACCAAGTAAGCGCTGTATTTCTGTAGAACTTTCTGGGGTTAGAAGATGCTTGCTACCATCTATATGAGATCTGAATTCAACGCCATTCTCTGAAATCTTTCTAAGGGATGATAGGGACATAATCTGGAAGCCTCCAGAATCTGTAAGAATAGGCTTATTCCAATTCATGAATTTGTGAAGTCCGCCAAGATGAGCGACTCTTTCAGCTCCGGGTTTGAGCATGAGGTGATAGGTATTACCAAGGATGATATCCGCCCCAGTAGATGCTACGTCCTCTGGCATCATAGCCTTCACGGCAGCTCTTGTGCCGACTGGCATAAAAGCAGGAGTTTTGATTTCGCCATGCGAAGTGTAGACTACTCCGCTCCGAGCTTTTTTATGTCTGTAGTTTATTTGGAAATTAAAAGGAGTCATAGGGGTGCACCAAGACTAATATTTGATGGGTAGCAATATACTGCTCATGTTATCTCAGTGCAAGCGTAGAGTAGGCTAGTTAGATCTTAAGCGAGGCATCATTTTCTGAGATGCCTATGCAAAGAAGCTCAGAAAAATAAAGAATTACATGACGTCATCCACCCCCGCCCCTACCTAGTGAGGTGAGGGCGGGGTGGCGAGGCCAAAGGCGGAGAGCCGCGAGGCTTTATAACGTGATGCTATCAATTAATGAACGCACCGCGTTAGTTGATGCGTCAAAAGCTTCCTTCTCAGCTTGATTGAGATCGATTTCTACGATACGCTCAATACCAGCAGCGCCTATTACAGCGGGGACTCCAACATATAAGTCTTTGACTCCGTATTCGCCGCTTAGATAAGCCGCGCAAGGTAAGATACGTTTTTTGTCTTTTAAGTAACTCTCTGCCATTTCAAGGGCTGCAGTTGCTGGCGCATAATAGGCTGAGCCGGATCTAAGTAATGCAACTATTTCTCCTCCTCCGTTCCTTGTGCGCTCTATAATTTGATCAATTTTAGCCTGACTAGACCAACCTTTTTTAACGAGGTCTAAAACGGGGACTCCGGCTATTGTAGAATAACGGATAAGAGGTACCATACTATCTCCATGTCCGCCCAAAACAAAGCTGGAGACATCTTCAACGGATACTGCAAATTCCTCTGCTAAAAAGTGATTAAATCTTGCAGAATCAAGTACTCCCGCCATACCCACTACTTTTTCTGGTTTTAAACCGCTTGCTTTCATCATTACCCATACCATAGCATCTAGAGGGTTTGTGACGACTATTACAAAGGCATCCGGAGCATGTTTTTTGATATTTTCAGCCACGGCTTTGATTATGCTAGTATTTACAGAAACTAGATCGTCACGACTCATTCCGGGTTTACGAGGGAGGCCGGCCGTGACAATGATAACATCAGACCCTGCTATATCTTTAAAGTCGTTGGTACCTCGAATTTTGGCATCAGAACCTTCAATAGTAGCGCCTTGAGAAATATCAAGAGTTTTTCCTTCGGGCAAACCTTCTGCAATATCGAACATTACAACATCACCAAGTTCGCGTATTGATATTAAATGAGCTAGTGTTCCACCAATATTACCACCGCCAATCAAGGCTATTTTAGCTCTTTTTCTCATTGAGATCTTCTCCATAAATTATTGTTTTGAGTATAGTATCATTAAGTGCAATTATGATAGGTAAATATTGCTTGTGCAAAAATTCCGCTCACAGACTGTGCTATTTTAAATAATAGATGCGCAAAGCCGAGTTAAAAGATCGATTAGATCATTTAATCTGGAGCTTGGTATTAGAGTTATTTGTGAAGTTGTGCTGCTTCGAACGAAGAGTGTCAACCCAAGAGAAAAGTATTTCTTTTTCACTTGGGTTGTTTGGTAGTCTAGGGTTTATCTAAAGTAACTGATAAGATGCCGGGATTTAAGAATTCATCATTCCAAAAAAATCAGCATTGCATTTGGTATCTTTTAGCTTGTCCATTAAGAATTCCGCGGCATCAACAGTACCCATAGGACCCATAATACGGCGCATAACCCACATTTTGGAAAGCGTTGCTTTGTCTACTAGTAATTCTTCCTTACGTGTTCCAGATTTTGTAATATCAATTGCTGGATAGATACGGCGATCAGAAATTTTACGATCTAGTACTATTTCACAGTTACCAGTTCCTTTGAATTCTTCAAAAATAACTTCGTCCATTCTAGACCCAGTCTCAATAAGAGCTGTAGCTATGATTGTTAAAGATCCGCCATTTTCAATATTACGCGCTGCACCAAAAAATCTTTTTGGACGTTGTAATGCGTTAGCGTCCACGCCTCCAGTCAGAACCTTCCCAGAAGAAGGGACGACTGTGTTATAAGCCCTAGCAAGCCTTGTAATGTTATCTAATAAAATCACCACATCTCGTTTTTGTTCCACGAGTCTTTTGGCTTTTTCTATTACTATTTCTGCAAGCTGTACGTGACGAGTTGCTGGTTCATCGAAGGTAGAGCTTACAACTTCACCCTTCACGGCGCGTGTCATATCCGTCACTTCTTCTGGGCGCTCATCTATAAGTAGTACAATGAGGAAGACCTCGGGATGATTTGTAGTAATTGCATGAGCAATATTTTGCATCAGCATAGTTTTCCCAGTGCGGGGAGGAGCAACAATTAGAGCTCTTTGTCCTTTACCAAGGGGCGATACTAATTCTATCATCCTATTGCTAAAATCTTTACCCGTCCCTTCTACTTCAAGGCGTAGTTTTTCTTCTGGATATAGAGGAGTCAAATTATCAAAATGCACACGATGCAAAGCCCTTGGGGTGTCATCAAAATTGACCTTATTTACCTTAAGCAAAGCGAAATAGCGTTCCCCTGGTTTTGGAGCGCGAATTTGTCCCTCGACAGTATCACCAGTGCGCAGCCCAAAGCGTCTAATTTGACTAGGTGAGACATAGATATCATCAGGTCCAGCCGAGTAATTTGCCTCTGGCGCCCTTAAAAAGCCGAAGCCATCTGGGAGAACTTCAAGTACTCCATCGCCTAGAATACTGCCGCCTTGCTCTACTATTTTTTTTAAAATAGCAAAGATCATTTCCTGCTTCAGCATAGCCCCGACGTTTTCGATGACGAGTTCTTCTGACTGAGCTTGTAAGCGTTCTGGAGATTGGCGTTTTAGATCTTTAAGATAAATAATTGGTTCTGCGAGAGGGGCGTTATCCATATTAACAGTTTCACCTTCTTCGTGCTGTGGCGTAGAATATCCAGCATGCCTTGTTGTACGTCTTCTTATCATGTATGAGTATTATTTAGATTGTTGGAAAGGTATATATTAACGAATGTAGGCACCACTTACTTAAGGGGCTTACTTTAAAAACTAATAATGAGTAAAATTAATTGTAAGATTATTCGAGGTATAAGGACTACATCCTCATGTCATTCTAAGTATCATGCATTTTGATTTTAGTCAAACAATTTTTGAGATCGCTACTCAATTTTTTGTGGCCTTAAAATTATTACAAGAATAATGCATTGTGCAAGTTGATTTTCTCCTCGCGATGACGCGAGGAGAAGTGACAGCAAAATAAATCAGCTAAAATTAAAGATCTATTATTGTTCTGGTAGTGTATTGCATTCTTGAAGCGCGCAGATGATCATAACTCTGAATGATGATCCGATTCCCCACTCAGGCTGGTCTCCTCAATGCCCATAAAATTTCCGGGCTGCAAGCTTGATATTACATCACTCAAATATGAGTCCTCCGTTACTTTACTTTGTGCTTCCAATATGATTGTCGTGGCCCCATTATCAAGCATAAATTCTCGAGTGATTCCGAGATTAGCAAACGCTATAGCCATAATTCCATCAGACAATAACTTACCTTTTCCTGGATCAGACTTTGCGATTTCCTCTAACTCTTCCGCGGAAAATATGTGTGGTGATGATGCCATTTTATTACCTATTTTTGTTTATTAAGTGTAATGAACTATACACCAATAATACTATATTATCAAGTTTTTTTAAAGATACAGTGAATTTATACAAAAATAAGACCAGATCTGCTTGTCGCTTCCGAGACTCATATATTCACCAACTATTTCTATCGTTATAACCTCGACGTCAGATAATGCCGGAATCTCGCCTCTACTACGCAGTATGAATATGCTATATACAAATACTTAGAGTGTATTACATCACGGTATTTATTTTATCTGTACAAAACGTAAAGATAATACCTAGTATTTATTAGCTCTATATCTTCTGCAAAGGATATTGACGCCGACTACTATTATGCTAATAGAAACCAAAAAATATACCATGGGCAGCCAAACCAGACCGGTTTTGTGATACATATATGTTGAAATAAATGCAGTAGGAGTAGAGATACAAATAGAGCCAACCGCATGAGCCAAGCTAAAAATACGATATCTAATGACTATAGGGATGCTTTGCTTTAAAAAAGCCAATGCTGTAACGTTAAGAAAAGGTAGAGCTATATTGCTTGCAAAGAATAAGGAGTAGTCTGTTTTGCCGTGAGATAATGAAAGTATCGTAGCAATAGTGAGTATTAGAAGAGCGAAAAATGCCAGGGAATTAATAGCTTTACGGCCAAAATAGTCAGCTGCCAAACCCCCCACTATTGCAAATATCATATATAATACTATAGCAATCGATGTGTAGAATTGCATCGTTGATTGCTCTATAACCCCAAGTACATTAAAATTATATGTTCCAAAGAAGATGATATAAAATTGATTAGTACTACCTATGGCACCCGCCACAAATAAACATGTTACAAAAAGCTCCCAATTTTCTTTTATAAGAACCCAAATCGGTACATTTTTAAAAGCATCATACCCTGGTTCGTTTACTGTAGAATCATCATCTTGAGCTCTAAAATGTCTTCTAACCAATACCATTCCTACGCCCATTATGCTTCCGAGTAAAAATGAAGCGCGCCAAGCATAAGGTGGCATCATATCCAATGTAAAAAACCAAGCAGACATAGATGCTATAAATGACCCAAGCAGAGTCGAGGATGTAACAAGGCCGTTACCTAAGCATTGTTTATTTTTACCTATGCGCTCGTATATAAAAAGCCTTACGCCGTCAGTGCCTGATGATGCGAAAGCACTCGTGCACATTCTAGTAACTAGTAAGATCACAGCAGATAGTATACCTATGTGGCTATATCCCGGAGTCAAGCTGACAACGAGCGAAGCGACTGCGGTACCCAGAAGGCTGATTGTAAGGGTAGTAGATCTTCCATATAAATCACCGATTCTGCCAAGAGTCAAAGCTCCAATAGGCTTGGCGGCAACGGCAATAGCCATAATAAAATATGTATTAAGTAACTGGATAATAGGATCGGAATCTGGGAGAAAATATACAGAAATCTTGGCGGCTAAAAACCCAAATAAATGATGGTCGTAGTATTGCACCATCACGCCAAACATAGCGATCAAAAAAGTTTTTCTGGTCATGGAGTTTTGTGCGGCTTTAAATATTATATTAATATAAAGATACGGCTTCTAGAAAGCAAGCAAATATAACTTGCCAAATGTAAACTCACCTAAACATAAACGCGCCTCAAGTCAGCAGTATCAAGTTTTATACAAGTATATTTTGGACCGAGTGGTAATAGCATATGAGGCATTTTTGATGGTGGCGGCGTTGTATACAATTCATCTTCAGCTTCGAATTAAGGCTTATATTTTATTGCATATTATCTTTATAATGAATTTATAACAAACTTTCCTTGCTATTACGACGTCGCCTAAAGTATAATGATAGTTGCTGAAAGGCTATGGTGATAAACGTTGCTTGTAATAGGAGTTGCGGACCCGGGGGCGGTACCCGGCGCTTCCACCAGACTCTTTATTTTTTTGATTTGCTTGCTTATGTAATCTGATCAAATATTTAAAGATACCTAGTTTATGGTACTTGAGGGGGCGAAATAGGATCGACGTGCTTTGAAGGAAGTAATTTTTACCCGGTATGATTCCGCTGAACCTTTATGGTTGAGGGTCAAAACAATAAATGCAAACGATAACGTCGCAAGGCGTCCTTTTGCGGTTCTTGCTGCGTAAAGCAGCTTAGACCACGCGGTTAGTGGGCTTTCCGGGCAACAGAATAAGCCCAATATACTTAAGTTTAGTATATTCATTATAAATACAGTTAATATATGCAGGACACCATCGATTACGGGTTAATAATAGATAATGCTATGCGCAATGTTGTTGCGGAGGCTTTAAAAATTGTTGCTATAAACGGTATATCAAATGACCATAGTCTGTATATTTCATTTAATACACGAGCGCGAGGCGTTCAGCTTTCTGAGGGTTTAAAAAAACGCTACTTAGAAGAAATCACAATAGTATTGCAACATCAATTTGAAGATTTAATAATCGAGAAAGACAGATTTAGAGTGACTCTTCGTTTTGATGACCTGCCCGAAGAGGTAATAGTGCCATTTTCTGCTCTCACATCCTTTGCTGATCCTGGCGCTAAGTTCGCTTTAGAGTTTTCAGCTCCTCTGCAGCAAGAAACTTCAAAGTTAAATACCGAGAGCATAGTGCCTATACAAAAACCTAGCAAAACACCCGAAGGCATTCAGAAGAAATTAAAGACTCAAGATTCTAGTAACGTCATCACTCTAGATAAATTCCGCAATAAAGACTAACCCCCAATCCACTCAAAAATCCTTACATTACTGTGCAGCAGCTAGGGCATATGCCGGT
>JAZKAD010000056.1:0-21794 GCA_040389305.1 Pseudomonadota bacterium
TTTCACTTTGGGTTCCGCCGCCGCATCGTCAATATCATCACAGCACCGATCAGCATCTGCTCCGCCTGGACATTAGACGGAGCAGATCTAAGAAGAGTAGTATCGCATGCAGCAACTTCCAGTGGCTTTTGTTTTTTCATGAAACTATGCGTCAGATTCTACAGGAGTTGGGGTTGCAGCCTCACTTACCTTTTCCGCTTTTTCCCCTATGCGTTTACGACCACGATTGCCCGGTGCTCTTTTACTCGCTGGCGGCGTAACATTCTCTGCCTGCGCAGTTTCCGTCGGAGCTTGAGACTCTTCAACAAAATTGGTTAGCTGCTCAAGTACTTCAGCGGTGTCAGGAGAAATTACAGATTCTTGTTTATCCGCTTTCTTTTTATTTTTCCATTTTGATTTTTTGGGAGCTTGGTTTTGCTGTATATTTGGACTATCTCCAGGAGTTGCATCTTCTATTAAGAAACTCTCCGCTCCCGATAACAAAGCATTTCTTTTATCCGAAGATGCATCGTTACAAAAGCTTGGATATTTAATTTTTTCCATGGAGAAGCTATCAGAAGTAGCATTTGCATCGCTAAGAAAATTACATTTAATTTTGTATTTTTCTTCAAGGGCGGTAACTTCTTTGCGTTTATGATTCATTAAATAAAGCACTACATCTAGATGGGCAAAAATATTCACTACATCAAGCTTCCCTCTGAAAATCTCATTTTCAATAGTGCGTAATATAAGCATAGCATTAGATTCATCAGCCCTTACAGTACCCTTGCCATTGCAATGGTGGCACATTTTAGTATTAGCTTCTAAAAATGAAGATCTCAGCCTTTGACGAGACATTTCAAGAAGACCAAATGTACTGATATTACCCACTTGAATCCTTGCGGGATCTCTGGATAGCTGCTGCTTAAGAGTTTTTTCAACAAGCTGACGATGCCTTGATTCATACATATCAATAAAATCGATCACTAAAAGCCCCGAAAGATCTCTGAGCCTCATTTGGCGAGCTATTTCATGCGCAGCTTCGATATTAGTTTTAAGCGCGGTTTCTTCGATATTACGCTCAGATGTAGCCCTTCCAGAATTGACATCTATAGAGATCATAGCTTCTGTAGGGTTGATGACTATATACCCCCCAGAAGGAAGAGAGGCTATCGGCTGGTATAACTTAGCTAATTGAGCTTCGAGTTCGTATTTAGTAAAAATAGGCACTGCATCTTTGTACTCTTTTAGTCTTGCCTCATCAGACGGCATCATATTACGTATGCATTCCATAGCATGCTGATGGGCATTACGCCCTTGTACTATAATTTCCGACACGGAATTATCGAACATATCACGGACAACTTTCAGAATAATCCCATCTTCCATATGGATAAAAGCTGGAGCCGTAGATTGAATAGTACGTTCACGGATTTTATTCCATAATCTTGCTAAATAGTCATAGTCGCGCTTAATTTCATAAGTAGTTCTGCTAATACCCGCAGTGCGCACTATAACACTCGCAAGATTTGTATCTTCCTTAGTTAGATTAGAGATGATATCTCTTAAGCGCTTGCGTTCTGTGAGGCTTGCAATTTTTTTAGAAATGCCATTGCTTTCAGGAACGTTAGGCATTAACACGCAATATTTTCCAGCAAGTGAGATATAAGAAGTAAACGAAGCTCCTTTATTTCCGCGCTCTTCTTTTTGAGCTTGCACTAATATCACTTGACCTTTTTTGATTACATCTTGAATTTTGTAATCTCTATACGATGTATCTGGTTTAGAGTTAGATATAGGCTCAACATCAGAATCACTAGCATCTAGTATTATATCCTCAATCTCCTCTTTCAATTCTCCACGTGCATTTTGCGCTAAAGCTTCTTGCTCCACCATATCTTCGGACGTGATGCTCGGAGGAGTGATGGCTTGAAAATTCACAACGCCAGATTGCTCTTCTCGATCAGAGACTGGTATATGATAATAATCACGATGGATTTCACTAAAAGGCAGGAAGCCATTACGCTTTCCACCATATTCAATAAAGGCCGCCTGCAAAGCTGGCTCAACCCTTATAATTTTAGCAAGGTATATATTGCCTTTGATTTGGTGCTTGTTAGCAGTTTCATATTCTATAGCCTCGATATGGCTTTGTTCATTCAGCAAAACTACGCGGGTCTCGCCCGGGTAGCTCGCATCGATAATAATTTTTTTAGTCATTTGTTCTCCACGAATTCTTTATAAAAATCTTAAAACCACTCCAAGTGCTCTCTTTATCTAGAGTATATGGGGAATGATTTATCAGACTTGAGTTTGATCGGCATTTAACCGAAATACAATTTTGTTACACAATATTTTGCAGCTGTATTTTATCGCCTTTTCGAAGTTTAGTCAAAGTATAACATCAAATCTACTATACTTAACTTCATGACTAATGTGGGGCGAAAGTAGATTGCGATTGAATTGATTCGCAAGCGCTTAAGGAAGAAATTTGATAAGCAGTGATTTGAATGGTGCACCCAGAGCGATTCGAACGCCCGGCCTTCTGATTCGTAGTCAGATGCTCTATCCAGCTGAGCTATGGATGCTAATACCAGGGTGTAAGATAGGTAAACCCTTTAATTTTGTCAAGGAAATCTTGCATATAATAGGTTTTTATACTAGACTCCACATCTTTCCAAGGAAAGCCAGATGAAAACTCGCTACATCTATGATTTTGACTCTTGGACTCAAGAGCAAGGCGCAAAAGAACATCATACCAAAAATCCAGATAAAAACTTACTTGGTAGTAAAGGTTACGGACTCTCTGAGATGTCCAAGCTAGGTCTTAACGTCCCGCCAGGCTTCACCATTTCTACTGATTTTTGCACGCAATATTATAAAAATGGATGCATTCTACCTCAAGATTTCGAGCAGGAACTATGGGAGTCCATAGAACGTCTTGAGCGCAAAACCCAAAAAATATGCGGCGCTACACCCCCTCTTTTACTATCCGTGCGTTCAGGATCTCCATCTTCTATGCCAGGAATGATGGATACTATATTGAACCTTGGAATGAATGATGAAGTCATGGAACATTTGGCAGATCTGACGGGGAATCGTAGATTTGCTCTTGATACTCATAGTCGCTTTATTAAAGCTTATGGATCCTTGGTAGCTGGAGTAAAAAGCTCTTTATTTCTTGAAATTGAGAATCCAGAAGAGAGAATTAAAGCTTACAAGAGTATAATGCTTCAGCAGAATGCAGTTATCCCAGAAAGCCCGAAACATCAATTAATAGAGGCGATAAAGGCAGTTCTGAATTCTTGGATGAGCCATCGCGCATGCTATTATCGCAAACTCCATAATATCCCGGAGTCTTTGGGTACTGCTGTAAATATCCAGTCTATGGTTTTCGGCAATATGGGTAATACATCGGGTACTGGCGTAGTATTTACCAGAAACCCCTCTACTGGCGCAAAAGAATTTTACGGAGAGTTTTTATTGAATGCCCAAGGAGAAGATATAGTATCTGGTGCTCATACGCCAAGGCCAATAACTCCCAAGCAAAATGAAGGCGAGTCCTTAAAAGATATACTTCCTGAAGTATATCAAGAGCTTAAAGCCAGCTCCATTATACTTGAAAACTATTTTCTAGACATGCAAGATATTGAATTCACCATAGAACAAGGTAAATTATATATTCTGCAAACTCGCTCTGCCAAAAGAACGGCGGCGGCTGCTATTAAAATAGTAGTGGATATGGTAGAGGATGGTAAGATGACTCAAAACGAAGCCATCCTTAAAATTGAACCCGAATCTTTAAATCAGCTGCTTCACGCAAGTATAGATAGAAGTAAAAATTTTGTATCTATAGCGAAAGGCTTGCCTGCATCTCCAGGTGCTGCCAGCGGTATTGCAGTATTTTCTCCGCATGACGCAGAGGAGCTATCCTTAACTCGCAAAGTTATTTTAGTCCGTAACGAAACAAGTCCCGAGGACATACATGGCATGCATGTTTCTGCTGGAATTTTGACAGCAAGAGGTGGGATGACTTCTCACGCCGCAGTGGTAGCTCGTGGTATGGGTAAGCCTTGTATATGCGGAGTACAGGATATCAAAATCGATGAGCATGAACAAACTTTGACCATAGGAGACCTTGTTATTAAACAAGGGGATTTCATGACGATTGATGGGGGCAGTGGTGAAGTGTTTCTCGGAATGGTGGAAACAGTAGAGCCTGAATTTACGCATGAATTCAATACTTTAATTGCTTGGGCTGATGCTAAGCGCTCTCTTAAAATACGCGCAAATGCTGATACTGCAGAAGATGCATTAACTGCTCTTCGACTGGGATCCGAAGGGATTGGTCTTTGCCGCACGGAACATATGTTTTTTGACCCAGAGAAGCTGAGCTTGATGCGCGAAATGATAGTCGCCCCAAGCGAGACTCATCGGGCGTCAGCGCTAGAAAGACTTCTTCCTTTGCATAAAGAGGATTTTAAGGCAATATTTCGTGTTATGAGGGGCCTACCTATTAATATAAGACTCTTGGATCCTCCATTGCATGAATTTCTACCTCAAGATGATAAAGATAAAGAGGCGCTGGCCGAATCACTTGGGTTATCTTTTGCTAGTATAGAGCAAAGACTTGTATCGCTACATGAAGTGAATCCTATGCTAGGGCATAGAGGAGCAAGGCTTGGCATCACCTCTCCAGCGATTTACGCAATGCAGGTAGAAGCTATTATACTAGCAGCATTAGAGCTCAAAAAAAATGAAGGCATCACGACTTCTCTTGAAATTATGCTACCCTTAATTTTTAACTCCACAGAACTTGGGATATTAACAAAACTTATCAAAGACACGGCAAGCGTTGTATGCTCCAAATTTGATGATACTGATACAAAAGATGTTCAGTATAAAATAGGAGCTATGATAGAACTACCAAGAGCAGCTCTTCAAGCTGGGTCCATTGCCCCACTGACTGACTATTTTAGCTTCGGCACCAATGATTTGACTCAAACTACATATGGTATATCGCGCGATGATGTTGCTTCCTTCATTCCGGAGTATATAAAACAAAATATCCTCCCCTCTGATCCTTTTGTTACACTAGACCAAGAAGGAGTTGGGGAGTTGATTAAGATTGCGGCTGAGAGGGGAAAAGCCTCAAACCCCTCATTAAAACTTGGGATATGCGGTGAACATGGGGGCGACACCTCTTCTATTGAATTTTTCAATAGACTTGGCTTTGATTACGTCTCCTGCTCGCCATATCGCATACCAATTGCAAGACTTGCTGCGGCACATGCCGCGCTTTTAAGGAGGTGAGAAGCGGCAATACAACTCCCGAGGCCAGATTGCCTTTTGCAACAATGGGAACTTGACTAGATCTCTGATCCTAAATCCTTAGTATCTCCCATAATCTCATTCAACCAGTCTTCTTGCTTCGGAGGTGCGCGGGGTACTAGAGCTACCTCTTCTATAGTTAAGTGATGACTTAAACCCTCGCCTTCTTGAGTGTAATATTCATGCGAGTCTACCTCTAAATCACTCCCTTGCCTACTATCTGAGTCATCCTCTTCGTACATATAAGGCTTCAACAATGCAATTGTTTCTTCCGATGGAAAAGAAGAGTCTATAGCTTCCTTCAAAATATTACTTAGCTTCAGTTTGGCGCACACACACTCTTCATCGCTCTTGTATTGTGATAACCTTTTATTGAATTCCTCAAATAAGATTTTGAGAGATTTTATTTTATTATGTGCAGTAGCGATTTTAAAAAAATCTCCCTCATCATAAAAAATATCAACTTCTGAATGGCTCTTTAATTCAGAAGCTAGTGCTACAACCTCTCTTATGACTAGCCTTGCAATAGTATCTTCTATATCCATAATGCTAATATTGTTTTAATATGTCGTTAAAGCGTTTACTGCATTATCAACCGGGCTACAGTCTCCTATAAGTATGGCCGTAAGATCTTGAGGAAAATGCAAGCACAGGTCTCTTAGCTCAGCTATCGTAGAGTCGTAATCTCCATTTTTGGCAAGTACTCCTTTATAACGACTTAGAAAGCTTGCTTCTAATTGCTTATCTGCAGTAGATGCTATATCAATCATTTTAGAAGCTAATTTTTCTACTTGGTAGTATACTTCTATATGCTCAGTGGATGAAGATTGCTTTATCCTAGGGTTTACTTTAGCCTCTATAATACATTGATCTATTACTTTTATATTAGCAATCGCTACTATCGCAGGATGGGCAGAGATAGCATTTAGACTTACTGGGGTAGTAGATTTAGATAAAGTGAATGCAATTTTTACTGATATATCTATACAATCTCTAGAGTCTGTGGGCTGATAACCAGTTAACGTTAAAGGTTTGTATATTTGCACAGATTTGTATAAGACTTCAACTTCTGCATTAAATTTACTCTGTAAGCTAGTATTATTGTTAGCTAAATGACTACTAAACATAAAATTACTAGGATCTATAACTAGTATTTTTGTGTGATTAGATGGAGCGGCGCTCACAGCTGCTGGGGATGAATCTTTATATAATACTACGGTATGCGTAGTGAGTCTGCCATTAGTATCTGTCTTTAATCCTCCGAGCGCTCTCTCGAAAACATCTACTAAAACAGCGCAGTCAGAAGAGTTCATTAAATGCGCTACAGCAGATTCTAATACTCCTATTTCCAAACTATGCATCACTACTTTTTGTGCTTCACTCCTACCATATTTACTAGAGGAAGCTGTACCTGATGCAGCGCTAGAGGATGCAAGAGTAATAGCTTCAGATAACATTTGCCCATTTACTACGCATATTTTTGGATCTAAGACGTTAATCCCAAAACGCAATACTTTATTACCTTTATATTCAAATGTATCACTCATTGTAAAACAATCAGCCCCGTTATTACTAATCACTCTAGCTTTATGAGTTCTAGGAGTTATCGAGTATCTTTCAATTTCAACCTCTGTGTCTTGAAGTATTTGAAGGGCCGCAGGAGAAGTCATTGGCGAGGCAAAAGATATAGCTGGCATAGGTAGTTTTGGCATACTAGCTCCTTATACTTTATACCAAATTCTTCTATTAAAATAACAAAAGTGCAGGTATAAATCTTAATTTCTTAGAATTAGTATACCATAAAACTATACAAAAGTACATGAATTATTGTTTATAGAAATTGCCGTCAAATTATTAATTACCCGCGCCCAAAGAATCTCCTCCGGTACAGTGTACTTCTTCCGTTTGATGGTCTGATGAGCAATATAAATAACCTATATCTGCCACCTCATGATTCTCACTCATCTTCATGGCATGAAACAATACCTGCATCTCAGGGGCGTTATTTATCACCTCTAAGCTTAATACTTTCCGCAGAACATGTAATGCTTCATGATCTTTGGCCCATTTGAACGCTTCTATTAACATCTTACGATCATGTTCATCATTAGGCTCTGCTACTACATTATCAGGGGTTAGTAACAATGCTATTATTTTATCTTGCACATCCTTCTCTGATATCCCAGTCAAAAGTTTATTACGCACTACACCCTTCATGTAATTTATAGCTTTCTGATGCGCCTCGATATCTAACTCGCTAGGAGAAGAACCAAGTTGCATTCCGTGCATTTCAACACCGCGCAACAGAAGCATTGCCGTAATAGCATCTACGTCATCATAATCGGAGACACCAAAGTTAATGTCTCTTTGCGAGATTGAATGCTCCAATTGACTTTGAGTATCTAGAATTTCCTTATGAAGTAGATTTAGCTGAGTCCGGAGAGAGCCTTTAAGAGATTCGTCTGTAGCGCCTTGAAACTGGCTAAGAATATCTCTACCAATTCCTTTCTTTTGATCTAGTAACCGCTCAAGAGATATGACTTGATCATTCACAATAGCGCGCCCTACTGCGAAATCGAGTAATGTCTCTCCATCCTTAGTCTCTACGTTTATATCATCAATTTTTTCAATTAATGTCTCTACAATTTTTAACCTTCCTAAAGAAATGGCTACGTTAATAGGCAGAATTCCTGTTGCGTCTGCTATGTCAAATGGCACACCGCAGCTCAATAAAATTTTAACATAATCCTCGCGGCCTGACCTTACAGCTAGATGCATTAAGCTAGCTTTTACATCCTGGCTATTGTTCTGCGGACCAATCACTGAACATGTAACATCAAATAACTCTGGAGAGGTAACCTTAACCAAAGCCTCTACCATTCTTGGACTTACCTTTGTATTAAGTATAGCTCTTTGCAGAGGGATCATGCCATCATCTGACCTGGCATTCGCATCAAATCCATATCTCAATAAAACTTCTACAGCAGTTTCTCTGCTAGGACGAAGCTCAATCAGTTCATCTATATTCGCTGCAGCGATGTGGAGTAATGTTACTCCTCCAGCTCCTTTGAACCCATTGATCTCCGGTAGCATTTCTTTTGCCTGTAAGATGCTCAACATTTTATCAAGACCCCACATATCGGAGAGTTGGGTCAGCGCTACAAGGGCTTTACAACATCCTTTAATGAAATCCAGTCTTGGAATATCGCGACTGAGAATTCCTTCTACAAAAGCATTGCAGATTGCATCATCTTTAGCTTGTCCAAATGCTATAGTAAGAGGCGTGATTCCTCTGATATCTTTCGCACCAGAATCAGCGCCTTTAGAGAGGAGCAATTTTACAGCCTCTGGTTTAGAGCGAGCCGCCCAAAGAAGAGGGGTCTCAGCTTGAAAACCTGGTAGATCAAGTGTAGCTCTTGGATTGCCAGCAGCTTTGGCGGCCAATATGGCGTCAGTAAGTATTTCTAGAATTTGTATATCCGACCTTCCAACGGCAAGATGAAGAGCGGATTGACCAAGACCGTCGCGAGACAATAAGTCGGCCCCACTGTCAAGCAAAAGCTTTACTACTTCCTGACCGTTATCAGTCTTAGAAGCGACATGAAGCGGTCTGCACCTGCTAATCACACTTTCTATATTCGCACCTTCATCTAAGGCTCTTTGTACATCTTGAATATTCAGAGATTTACATGCTGCATGTAAGGCTTGATCTTTTTCAGATGGCGTGCTTGGCATGGTACTATTCCTATAGAAGTTATTAAAAGTAATTATATAATAATTGTATGCTTTGTAAAGATAATTAAGATGATTTTTGCATTGTGTAAGAGTGTTGGGACTATGGGACCAATAAAAATAGAATCTAGCAAAAAGAAATTGCCAATCTATCCTGAGTTCCTACATGCACAGGGGCTACAAAATAGCCAACATAAACATTGCATCACCCAAAAAGAGAGAAGAATTTTTGAAAGAAAGAATGCCCACTAAGGCCTATAATTACCTCTATCGTAATTAAGGCAATAATAATTACCTCAAGGCGAGTGGAGTGAAGATAATTCCTCTCATTAGACAAAACACCGTAAAGCTCATGCAGGATATCAAGACGATGATTTAGTATATTATGCCTAACTTGGATATCTTGAAATGCTGCAGCCATTAAATATAACGGCTCATACTTTGGTCTTCTCCAGAAAAATTCTGGAACATCAAGGATATCGCTATGAAGATTGATCGAGTATCTTTCATTGAAAAGCATACCTATTTGCTTCGCTATTTCCTTTTTTGAAAGAGTGACACTTCCGGTCATAGCGAGTTCTTTTTGTATATGAGAAGTTTTCGCCAACAGATTACTAACTGAGTTTTCTAGGATATTGAGCTTAACAGATTGCGCAAGAGCATGAGACAAAGATAGCTTAAGAAATGGAGAATAGTCATGCAAAATGACTTCGTTTTTTTCTTCGTCTATAAACGTTTTTTCCGAATTTTCATCGTAGCGAAAATAAATTAAATCAGATGTCAAGGCTTCAACATTTTCTAGGGCGGCATTTGAAGCTTCGAGCTCTTTTAAGATCAAAGTTTCTTCCGCCTCACTTGCTCCCCAAATAATAATACAACCAAAAGGAAAGTAAAAAATATCTACAGCAACTCGATCCTTATTACCAAATTCTTTTCTAGCGTAAAGAACGTCATCAAAATACTGGGGCTCTAACCCGCTATCTACAAGATGTTTAACAAGGATTGAAATATCGTAAGCTGCAGCTGTGCAGTAAGAAGAGCATCTCATAGTTATATTAAAATTGAATCATCGGAATAGTACGATATAGGGGCAGTTATGTCAAGCTAGACCGCAAAATGTCTTGATTTACATGCAATAACATTGATATTTTTTTATAAAAACTATAATGATTCTCTATCAACGATCAGAGAAAGTAGTTATGAGATCAATAATTATATTCTTAATAAGTATACTACCTCTCTATGCACATTCTTCTGCCGCGCATAACCTAGATCTTAAGCAAATCAACGCTGATGCCTTCATTAAGCAGAATGATTCTCCAGAGCGTAGAGCGATAGTGAGCTTTATTGTTGATCAATTTAAGCCCCTTGCGTCAAAAGAAGTGATGCAAGGTGATATAGATTATATATGGAATAACCTTAAAATAAGAGGTGATCTTTGCATTGGAAGGTTTCAAATAATAAATCAAAAGCTATATGCCAATGGCTGCAAAAAGAATGATTTATACTTTTTTCCTCTACTCTCTCATTTTCACAAATTAACCCAAAAATACCTCATTAATGATGTAGACTTTATAGTTTTTATGCGGGATGAAGTTCCTACTGGCGAAGACATAAAGAGCCATATGATTACCCTGCCCGCTTTTATGATGTCTAAGGATTTAAATAATCCTTATGAAAAACACCATTTATTACTCCCAGATGCATATATGGTAGATGATAATTGGTCCAAGTTAATGCCTCAAATAGAGAATGCAAATACCGACAATCCTTGGCATACTAAAATAAATAAAATTTTTTGGAGAGGAAGTTCTACGGGTAATGGCGGAATGATCTACAATATGGAGAATTATGATAAGCTACCGCGTATCGCTCTGGCTATGCTATCTAGATTATACCCCGATTTGATCGACGCCAAAACATCCCAAAGGGGGCAATTTGTGTTTAGTATTAGCAGCCTAAAACTTTATCTTATATTTAATCATTTATTTGGCGGTGTCTCTTGGGTCAATGAAGCAGACCACATCAAGTATAAATATCTAATTTCTATAGACGGTAATACCTGCGCCTGGAAGCGCGTGCCATGGATCATGCTCTCTAATTCTGTTCTTTTAAAACAAGAGACTCAAAAAATTGAGTGGTTCTATCCAGCATTAAAGCCTTATGTACATTATGTTCCTGTAAATGAGAGGCTTACTGATATTTTCCCGAAGCTCGCATGGATGCAGGATCATGACTCCGAGATACAGAAAATTTCTCAAAATGCTCAAAAATTTGTGAGAAATAATTTAATGCCCGAAGACATCGAAGCTCATACTGTCATTATTTTAAATGAATATCACAAACTGCATAAAGGTGGGATACTCAAGCCGACTTTGCCACCTATAGAAAGCTATATTGATATCATAAAAAATCAATCACTAGCCCCACATGAAAAAAGAGAAGAGTGGTTAAAAAGCAGCGAAAGAAAAAGATAATACCAAATAATTGCCTTCATTAAGAATTTCTTGATAATGTATTAATGCACCCGTAAAGCCTCTAATATCCTCTCTGCTATTGCAATCCCTATTCCGCCAATCTTAGCCACCTCGCTTGCATTAGCATTCTTAATACCCTCGATGGAGCCAAAGACATGCAGCAAATCCTTTTTGCGTTTAGGCCCGAGTCCATCGATAGAATCCAAAGCAGAACTTCGCATGGTCCTCGCTCTCTTTGCTCTATGCTTTTTGATGGCAAAATTATGGGCTTCATCGCGAAGCACCTGAAGATAATGCATCAACTTATCATCCTTCCCGAGAGTAAACACTTCCCGGCCAACCATGTGAAATTGCTCAAGCCCCGCATTGCGATCTGGACCTTTGGACATACAAACAAAAGGTATATGTACTCCGGTTTTATTCATAACAGATTCTACCGTAGACATCTGGCCCTTGCCTCCATCTATTATCATAAGATCAGGCTTCTCCTCAAGACTCTCCAAAATCTTATTGAGGCGTCTGGTCATCACCTCCCCGAGCATTGCATAATCATCGCCTCCAGTTGAACTCGAAGACTCTAAATTATAAGCTCTATATTCTTTTTTAATAAACCCATCCTGCCCAGCGACAATCATTGCGCCAATAGCATGCTTGCCCATGATATGGCTATTGTCATATACCTCAATTCTTCTGGGTATATCTTCGAGATCAAATAACTTCTGCACCTCCTCAAGGACACCGCGGTTCTGTATATTTTTTTTGACATGCAACTGCAGAGCTTGCTCTAAGGAATTTTCAAAGGACTGCAGCAATTGGAGCTTCGAACCTCTCGCAGGGCAGGTAATTTTAATATTATAGAAATTCACATGAGAGTTATCCCCTCCATCACTCCCAAAAAGACCTGGATCATGATTTACAATAATTTCTTCGGGTCTTTCTTTGTCTAAATAAAACTGCTCAATAAAACATGCGAGTACTTCAGGGGCGCTTGTCCCCTCTGTACCTTCTGGGAAATATATTTTATTGCCAAAATATTGACCGTTCCGATAAAAAGCTATCAGTATTGCATAGGTATCGTTTTTTGAGGAGCACATCAAAATGTCAGCAGTCTTGACTCCGAGCTCTTGTCTGCCATATTTCAATTGTACATAACTGAGCGCTTTAATCTTATCGCGAAGAGCTGCTGCTTTTTCGTATTCCATGTCCTCACTACATGCCTCCATTCTAGAAGCAAGCTCTTTTTGCAAAGGAGTTAATTTGCCGGATAAAAAGTCCTCAACTTCGCGAACAGAAACCATATATTCTTCATGAGTCACTTTCTGAACGCAAGGCCCCTGGCATCTCTTGATTTGATATTGCAAGCACGGTCTTTTCCTGCCTTCAAAGTAATTGTCACTACAGGATCTTAGTTTGAAGATTTTTTGGAGCTCAAGTATGGTTACATCCACATCTTCACTAGACGCGAAGGGCCCAAAATATTTTCCTTCCGGAGCTACTTTGCTGCGCTTTTTAAAAATTTGAGGATAATCATGGTCCATCCTTAGAACTATGTATGGAAATGATTTATCATCTTTGAGGAGTATATTATACTTTGGCTGAAGTTTTTTAATAAGCCTCGCTTCGAGAATCAATGCCTCGGGCTCAGACCTAGTTACAACATATTCTAAGTTTTCTACTAAAAACACCATCCTACTGAGACGCAAAGATAAATCGGGCTTTGTGTAATAAGCAACGCGTTTTTGGAGGTTTTTTGCCTTGCCTATATACAGGACTTCTCCAGATTTAGAAAAAAATTGATATACTCCAGGATGAGGAGGGATATCAGGCAATTTTGATATTATGCATTGACTGGACATATGTATTTACGCAGATACCTTGACGAGAATTATAAAACTTACTTGCGAAGTAACGGTAATATTGAGTATAATACACAAGACTTACAATTCAAGTTTTGAGTGCTATGAAGATTGTTACTGCATGCCAATTATTCTCTGGAATCATATTCTGATGGGCGAACGTAGAAAAGTTTTTTTATCTGCAATATCGGGAAATATCCTGGAATATTATGACTTTACTGTCTATGCAGTATTTTCGGTGGTAATAGGACGTGAATTTTTCAGCGCAGAGTCAGAGGCCGTCCAGATACTAAGTAGCCTCGCTGTTTTTGCTGCTGGATTTATCACGCGGCCTATAGGGGGCATGCTATTTGGTTATATAGGCGATAGATACGGAAGGCGTATAGCCCTCATCTACTCGATGCTTGGCATGACAATTCCTACATTTGCTATAGGCCTAATTCCCAATTATACCGAAATAGGAGTTTGTGCTCCATTGATTTTAGTATTCATGAGGCTACTTCAAGGTCTTTGTATAAGCGGAGAAGGCGCTGGCGCTGCAATTTTTGTGTTAGAGCACCGCGGAAATATGCGTCCTGGCTTAATTACAGGGATAGTGCAGAGCTCAAACATCGGGGGGACTTTACTCGCCTCATGCGTTGGAATTATCATAGAAAAGTATTTTTCTCATATAGAGGATGCTTGGCGCGGAGCATTTATACTTGGTGGAATTCTGGGTCTTGCTGGGCTCTATTTACGCCTCAGAGTTGCAGAAACTCCAATTTTTAAGGAACTACTCGCATCTAAACACAATCTAAAAGATCCATTTATTCATGTGGTTAGAACCGCGTGGAGATGCATGTTTATTACCTTTTGTCTCGGAGGCATGACAAGTAGTATCGTATATCTAGTGAAAACCTACATACACGTCTTTTTTAGCAACGCCATGTATTTAGAAAAAACAACCTCTTTGCTATATCTTTCCTATACCTCTTTAGTGCTGATGATGACCATACCTTGCTTCGGGGCCTTGGCTGATCGATTTGGTAAATTTAGAATCATGTTTTTATCCGCAAGTGCAATTCCTATTTGTGCTTTACCTATACTTATGCTCATGTCTTCCGTAGTACAGTGGCATCAGGTTCTATCTTTAACCTTACTTGGAATCCTTGCCGGTTCTGTCTCTGGAGTTGCATATATTTTTATCATTTCTCTTTTTACAGCCGAGCAAAGATTTACTGGGGTGGCCTTTAGTTACAACTTGGGTATAGCAGTATTCGGTGGCACCTCCGGTATGATCTCGAAATGGCTCGTAGAAACAACATCCCTCTCTTGCTCACCGGCATTTTATATAATGGCTACGTCATTAATGTTTGTAGCGACAATGATCTTCATGCGCCAAGACATTGATGCTGCTATGGCCAGAGCATTATGAATAAGATATTATGATCACGAATTTTAGATTTGGCCTTTTTGCTGAATATTTCGTGATGGTTTGGTATATGCTGCGCTTTTATAATGTGATTGCACACAGAAAACGTAACTTTGCCGGCGAGATCGATATAATTTGTCAAAGAGCAAGATCCCTGGTTTTTATCGAGGTCAAAGCTCGTAGCAGCAAATTTGATGATGTCCTTTGCACCCCATATCAACAAAATCGCATTAGGCGCACAGCAGAAGTATTCCTTCAAAACAATCCAAAATATCAAAACTTTGATATGCGCTTCGATTTAGTAGTGATAAGACCCTATAAATTGCCAGAAATAATTGAGAATGCTTGGTAGATATAGAATTTATAATTATTTCCTCCCCTAATTAAGCAATTTTTGCTATACTTAGCCCCAAATACCACTTTGACTTATATTCATGACAAATTATCATAAAATTTTTGAAACTCATGTTGATCATATTAGAGCAGAAGGCAGATACCGCAATTTTGTAGGCGTAGCCCGAATTGCCGGAGAATGCCCTTATGCAATATACGAGCCAACCGGCAAGAAAATAGTCATGTGGTGCATCAACGACTATTTAGGCATGAGCCAACATCCGGAAGTCCTAACGGCATCTGTGCAAGCCCTTGCTGCTTCTGGTGCTGGATCTGGCGGAACTAGAAATATCGGTGGAAATAACGCGGCTATAATCCAACTAGAGCTAATACTTGCAAAACTTCATAACAAAGAGAGAGCCTTAGTCTTCACTTCTGGCTATGTCGCAAATGACTCCACTTTAGCGGCACTTAGTAAAATTATGCCAGACATAGTGTTTTTTTCAGATGAATCAAATCATGCCTCAATCATATCTGGTATTCGTAATTCTAGAGCAGAGAAGCATATATATCGTCATAACAATGTAGAGGATTTAAGATCCCTTCTTCAGTCAATTCCCAAAGAGCGCCCCAAGGCCATAGTCTTTGAGTCAGTCTATTCTATGGATGGGCTTATGTCTCCCTTAAAAGAGATATGCGACCTTGCTGAAGAATACAATGCATTGACCTACATCGATGAAGTTCACACTGTTGGGTTGTATGGCCGAGGCGGAGCTGGAATTGCTGATCGAGAAGGAGTTGCGGGCCGTATTGATATTATTCAAGGCACCCTTGGTAAAGCTTATGGCACCATTGGTGGCTATATAGCTGCGAGTGATGCTATTGTGAACGCGATAAGGCTTACAGCCCCTGGCTTTATTTTCACAACTACCCTGCCCCCGTCTATTGCTCTTGCAGCCACCACAAGCATCAAGCACCTTATGGAGTCAGATCAAGAGCGCATAATGCATCAAGAGCGCATTCACGCCGTCAAAGAAGCTTTAACCCTTGGAGGAATTGATTATTTTAAAAATAATAGTCATATTATTCCAATAATTATTGGCGATCCAAATCTTGCTGCCGAAATTTCTGAAAAGCTATTGAATCAGCATGGGGTTTACGTACAGCATATAAACTTTCCAACTGTCGCGCGTGGTACTGAGCGCCTTCGAATCACTCCAACGCCATATCATACGGATGCTATGATTCAAGATTTAGTATCGGCTCTAAAGCAAGTTTTTGCCGAGTTGAAAGTGCAGCAAGTAGTCCAAGCTGCATAAATCTCGCGTCAGGAATTTCACTCTTTTTTGCGCGATAGGTGTGTTGTTATGGGTAGTAGATCCAAGCGTCTTTTCTTCTATCCACTCCTATATCAAAAGAAATACCACTCTTGCCTTCTAATAGGCCAGTTCAATATATCTAGTGCAACACTGTATATTTGATTTTAGCAATAAGTCAAAACACAGTGTTACAAATGATAAGGATTACCTTGTCATTTTGCGTCTTTGGTGAAACTAGAAAGGCGAGATACTAAAGAAGTGAATAGTCTCAAGTGGTATGAACTTATACAATTACCAAGTTCTGATTTGACATAGATGGTGTATTTTGTTACAATAAGATATTAATTTTTTTTAAATTGATTAGTAAGATGTCTAAAGTAAAAAACCTAGATACCATTGCTTTACAGAGAATACACGATAGAGAAATGTCGGATATGTCTATCACTCCACGTACTGTAGTTGATCGTGATTTTGGTAGCGCGATATTAGCATCAGTATCTAGTGCTACGACAGGTACATCAGGCCCAGAAAACTTTTTTACCGAAACATATGTACATGCAGATGCTGTAAGTACTACTCCACAAAGTCATGCTCTTAGATTTGGAATTAATGTATATGCTTTTGTAGGAATACAATCTCCTAAAACAGTATCCATTCCTTCTGCCAAGTCGTCTATAAAATCAACGCATGAGAGGCAAAAGCAGCTTGTTGTCGACAGTGTGCAGTATTCTCAAGATTGTCTTACTGATCAAGAAAAATATCTATGTCATGCAGCTATTCAGCATCTGACCATAAGCCGTGATGTCGCTGTAGTGCTTGATATATTCGTAAGAAACCCAAATGGCTCAATTGATACAGAACAAAAAACTGGTCCAAGCGGTGGTACCGTTAATGTTCCTAAGGTTCATTGCGTCACTTTATATAAACAAGCTGCATCCTCTGTTGCTGCGGCACTCACTACAGCATCGGCTACAACTTCTGGATCTACACCACAACATGAATTCTTAGTAATAGATCCTAGTAATAGCTCTTTCAGCTATGTGCTAGCTGCAGCGCATCCAGGACTTAAGCTTTGTTTTGCCCTTGACCCTATTCAAATATATAAGTCAGAAGGGGCTACTGGCTCTTCTCAACATCAGTGGCGCGATTGTACGGATGTAGCCGTTAAGCTGTGTTTTGCGTTTGAGAGATATCAAGATACAATCCAAACAGATGCTAATGGTATAGTTGTCAAGTCATTGGTGGATTGTATGTCTGTTAAAGACCTGACCAATCAGTATAGCGTGTATGATTCATTGCCTAAAGTAGTTTCTGCATACCCAACAAGAGCACATCAATCGTCTGATATTGTGTGCGCTGCAAAGACAACATTTTCTCTAAAGTTAGTAGACCATTTAACAGATGCAATATTTGATATTTTAGCACAATCTAAAGTTGATCCATTTCATATAAAAGCAAAGATTCAGGCAAAATATGGCTTAGGAAGTATACTTGCTGTCCCAATGACAAATGATGCATGCATGCAAATGCTTGCAAGATCCGGTCAAGAACTGACGCAGTTAAAACATCGTATCGAAGTCGATCCTATTAGATTTATTGAAGCACAGGAATTAGCTCTTATAGGCGAAGGTACTGTAGATGCACTACTTACATAAGTGAGGTATATAATGTCAGAATTAGTTGATTTAATTAATAAACAAAAAGTAGACGAGTTAAAAAAAGAGTTACTGAAAGATACTACAATAGACATCCTTCAGGAAGGTGGAACATTAATAAAGCAAGCAATCAAATCTGGAAATATTGAAACCATACATCTATTATTTGAGCACTTCCAAGATTACCAATTATCTCAATATGACGAAAGAGACCAAAAGGCAGTGATATTACGGGGCAAAATGAGGGCTGCTATCGAGCTTACTCTAGATCGTATATCCACAGAACAACTGGAGAAGTTACGACCTATATTATCCACCTACTATGATTTTGATGATACAGATGGCGATAATGAGCTAGACGATGACGATAGTACCGCCTCTGTGCAGCAAGAAGTACATGGTGTAATTTCTGTACTACAGCACTCTAATGGACATGAACAACAAGACCAGGAACTGATAGATACTACGCATATACTAGGAGCAGATAATGTGGTGGTTATTGTATACTAGATAAGTTTAAGATGAAAATGATGTGGTTACAACTATTCCGCACAGTTTATGTACAATAAACATCAGAGGCTGGGATACTGTCATGACTCACCCGATGATCAAATTCGATGGGAGAATTTAGGGGCCCGAGATGGAATTTACACAAATGGATGGACAGAGCCGAAAAAGATCCCGATATCTTATATTAAATATCATTTCTAATGAGGCAAATTAATTTTATGCCGAGACTGCCAAGGCTACATATTAGTATCTTAATAGGTGAATGCAGATGAGCATCGCTAAATTGATCTGTATAGTTAAAAATAGAGAATGGTATTCAGTGGAATTCTATCTGATATATGTATATTATTTTATCCTATCTGACATTTATTAAATTATATATGATACCCTTCCCCAATATTGATCCAGTCATCATAACTCTTGGCCCCTTTTCTATACGTTGGTACTCTCTTGCATATATTGCCGGCATATTATTCGGGTGGTATTACTCCGGGGTATTATCAAATAAGCATAGCTTAGGCATCACACCAAAGCATCGCGAGGATTATATAACTTATGCCGTGCTCGGGATTATAATAGGCGGAAGGCTTGGTCATGTTTGCCTATACGAGCCTATGAAATATATTGCGCATCCTATAGAAATTTTTAAGACATATGAAGGCGGCATGTCTTTCCACGGCGGGCTTCTCGGCATCGCTATTGCCACTTTGCTTTTTTGCCGGAAGAATAAACTCCCTCTCTTTAAAGTTACGGACCTCGTCTCGATGCTGGCACCAGTTGGCATATTTTTTGGCCGCATAGCGAATTTTATTAATGCAGAGTTATATGGCAGGATTACTGATTCTCCCTTTGCGGTAATATTTCCAGGCAGCGATATGATGCCAAGGCATCCAAGTCAGTTATATGAAGCAGGAATGGAAGGTTTGCTGATATTTTGCATTATGATGATGGGGCAAAATATGCTAAGGATACCTGGCCTTGCATCCGGTATTTTTTTGATACTTTATTCCATTAGCCGTATTATAGTTGAATTTTTTCGGGAGCCCGAAGTAAGCTTAAGCGAGATATTCGGGATCGTTACCATGGGGCAGCTATTATCCATACCTTTGTTTCTTGCTGGGCTATGGATAATAGTGAATTCATTATCTAAGGCTCGTCCAGGCAAAGCACTTAAGTAAAATATTTTCTATAAATTATGTCGATCGAAAAGCAAATTAGAAAGGTCATTGTCAGTAACGGCTATATATGCATCGATGAATTTATGCGTATATGCATGAGCGCGTCTCGCGATTCATATTATCGTTCAAAGCAGCCCTTGGGGGAAAATGCGGATTTTATCACCTCTCCGGAGATCTCTCAAATGTTCGGAGAAATGATCGGAGTTTGGTGTCTTGATCAGTGGCATAAGCTAGGTAAGCCTAACCCCTTCAATCTTGTAGAACTTGGACCAGGACGTGGCCTTTTGATGCGCGACCTTCTCAGAGGCACAAAATCTTCGCAAGACTTCCACGATGCTATACATATACAGCTTCTAGAAATTAATGAGATTTTGATAGAAGAACAAAAACAAAATTTGGAGTTTGTGCGTGAGAAAGTGAAGTGGATTCAGGCCCTTCATGAACTTTCGGATATACCGTCCATTATTATAGCTAATGAATTTTTTGATGCTCTTCCTATTAAACAATATATCAAGGTTAAAAAGGAGTGGAAGGAAGTCGTGCTTGTAATCGACCCTAAAGATGGGCGCTTGAAATTTGATCGCATGGCTTTGATGGCAAATATCATGACCTCTCAACTCGCGCTTGATCATAAAGAGGCTGGTGACGGAGCTGTGATCGAAGAATCCAAAGCATCGATTGATATTATCCATTCCATTGCAGAGCATATCATACAATTTTCTGGCGCGGCGCTGATAGTGGATTATGGTTATGATATAGGAGAAAACGAGAGACTCAAGAGCCAATATCACTCTACTTTGCAGGCAGTTAAAAATCATCAGTTTTGCTCAATTTTAGAGACTCTTGGGAGTGCTGATATTTCAGCTCATGTAGATTTTACTCAGCTTAGAATTGCGGCCGGAGCGCGTATGACTCGTGCAAGTTCAACGGTTGGGCAAGGAGATTTTTTGCGTAGCTTGGGCATTGAACTTCGTATGCGGATGCTACAACGACCGAACCCTGATTTGTCGGATATTTTACAAAAACAATATGAGCGCTTGACATCCAAAGATCAGATGGGCAATCTGTTTAAAGTTATGACAATAACGCAATAAATTTGCCCCAATAAATTTACCTTGGTATATATGCATCAAACTACAAACCCTACTACGGTAAGCACCAGTGAAGTCGAAAAGTTCAGTAAACTCGCTGATCAGTGGTGGGATCCGGATGGTGAATTTCGCACCCTTCATCAGATTAATCCTGTAAGGCTTTTTTATATTAAAGAAAAAATCGTTGAACACTTCGGGGAATTTAAACCAGGCATTGCTATTTTGGACATAGGATGCGGCGGTGGGCTTGTCAGCGTTCCTCTCGCGAAAATCGGCGCTAAGGTCACTGGCCTTGATGCAAGTTCACAGAATATAAATACCGCCTCCTTACATGCTAAAAAACAAGGATTAGATATAGAGTATATTGCTGGCACAGTAGAGGAACATAAGGGGCTATACGATGTTGTACTATGCCTAGAAATTATTGAACATGTTCAGGATGCTGAATTTTTTATTAAATCAGCCATGCGCCTCGTCAAACCTGGAGGCGTGATGATCTTGTCTACCATTAATCGCACCGCAAAGGCATATGCCGCCGCTATTCTGTGTGGTGAGTATATACTCAGATGGCTTCCTGTTGGAACTCATGAATTCTCTAAATTTATCAAACCGTCAGAGATTTCAGATTATTTACTAGGTAGTACTTTCAGGCTAAAAGAGCTTAAAGGCTTAGGATATAGCCCACTTACTAAAGGCTGGAAGTTACAAGATGACATTGACGTGAACTACTTTGCAGTAATGGAATTTGTCGACTAAATTGCGTAATACCAAGTTCCATTTTTAAATGATCTAATCGATTTTTTAACTTGGCTTTGCGCACCTATTATTTATAGGCTTGCGCAGCCTTCATAAAAAAAATCAATTATCTAATAGACTTCTTGCATAACCTCAGGCTTTCAACTCCCAATTATATATTCCAGCA
>JAZKAD010000057.1:0-8945 GCA_040389305.1 Pseudomonadota bacterium
TTAGCTTAGTTACCACTAGCACGAACCCAGACCCCGTCATTATCAAAGGCAACAAGCCTCTTAAAAACACATATAACCTTGGCATAAGCACTTCTTTCAGCAAATACTCCTATATCGAACTTGGTCTTGGTTACGACTACAGCTTCAGACCCGGCTTCAAGAATCACTCCGGATACGGATCCCTGTCCTGGAAGTTTTAGGGGGGCTTGAATTAAAAATATTGTCTCATGCAATCCTATATAGTAGATTACATCATCTACTATATGAGCTTACTATAAAATGAAAATCGCAGTCTTAAAAGAAAGAGCCCTCCACGAGGCAAGAGTCGCCCTAACGCCAGATACGGCAAAAAAATTCACAGCGGCAGGATACGATGTATGGTGCGAAAAGGATTCGGGAGCTAATGCAGGTTTTCAAGACGCAGACTACAAAGAGGCGGGAGCTAATATATCAAGCGTCCCTCTTGAGATTGTTGGCGATGCTGACATTATCCTAAAAGTACAACCTACTCCCATATCAGACAAAATTAATGAACTAGAATTTGCAAGAGCAAAAGCTACGGTGATAGGATTGCTCTCTCCCTTTGCAAATATGCAATTGATTCAGAGTTACGCTGCTAAAAATATCACCTCTATTGCCATGGAACTAGTCCCGAGAATCACTAAAGCTCAAAATATGGATGCATTATCCTCTCAAAACAATCTTATAGGATATAGAGCCGTAATCGAGGCGCTGAACTTTTATGGCAAATCCATGTCTATGATGATGACCTCTGCAGGCACCTTAGCTCCTGCAAAAGTTTTGGTGCTTGGTGCGGGGGTCGCTGGACTGCAAGCTATAGCAACTGCTAAAAGACTCGGAGCCATTGTATCCGCCTACGACGTTCGGCCCTCTTCAAAAGAGCAAGTAGAGAGCGTTGGGGGGAGGTTTATAGCTATGCAGGAAATGGATTTTGAGACCTCCGGAGGTTATGCGAAAGAGCTTGGTAATAAGGAGCAAGATAAGCAAGCGGAGCTGCTTATGGAACATGCATCAAAAAGTGATATTATTATATCTACAGCCCAAATACCTGGCAAGCCTGCGCCAAAATTGATTACTAAATCCATGATCAATAATATGAAACGTGGTTCAGTTATTGTAGATACTGCAGTTTTGAGCGGAGGAAATATCGAAGGCTCAGTAAGAGATGAGGTGGTGCAGATAGGCGGCGTGAAAATTATAGGATATTCAAACATCGCATCTCATATAGCGCACGATAGCTCTAAACTCTATGCTAATAATTTATATAATTTTGTCATTCATGCATTTTCTTCTGGTAAATTCAACAATCAAGATGAAATTGTTAAAGCTATGATCGTGACACATAATGGAAAGATGATATAAATCCATCGATTGTCGCTCTGGTCAAAGGCAATCTATCTCCTCTGCGTCACTACCACAAAAGTTCATCGCTGCTTTTAAACTAAATTTCTGCTATAGAAATTAGTAGACGATTTCAGTTGAATTAAATTTCAAAAATAATTAAACTTAGAGTTCTACATCATGATGATCAAACTCTAATGCTAGAATCTCCTCAGCAAAATAGCGAACAAATTATTAGACAAGCATTTTATAAATGTAAAAATAGAGGGCAAAGAGCCTGGTTATACTCTGGCGTGAGTAATGGATTGTTTTTAATTTTTATATCATATTTTCTTCAAGTATTTGATAGAATGATAGGTGGTAGTGATTTTAGCACAGTAGCTTTGATTACTCTTGTAGAAATAATAATATTATTCTTCTATTTTATTTGTCTGCTAATTACGCAAGTATTGTTATATTACGATGTCAAGAGATATAACAAATGGTTTGATAGCGGGAATTTCGTTACATACAACAAAAATTTGCCTAATAGCCTTGATTGGGATTTAATGAGATTAAACTCGATTTTTTCCAGTCCGTCCGTAAATATTATTATGGATGCGGCTTGGAGTATATTTAACTTTATAATCCTTTTTTTAATCCATCCATATATTGGATTCGCCGCCATTGGAGGAGTTATTTTTGTAATGGGCTTAGCCTACATCAAGATAATTACAACGAATCAATCTATAAGAGATATTACGGAATTTAGTTCAAATGATAGCAGGTGGATTTATATAATTCAGCAACTATCAGAATTCACTATCATTACAATGATAGCACGTTTACCGCTTATATTGATGTGTGCTTTAAATATTGGATATTCTTGGCTTAATTTTTATCTATTGAATAGAGCTTTGAGACTATCGAACAAATCTTATCGCAACTGCAATTTGTCAAAGTTTTATCGATTTTTAAAATCATGGCTTACCATTAATATTAAAATTATCAGCTTTAATTTTATTGCAGGAATTAGTGCATATGTGGTAGTAAGCACGCAGGGTGCAGATATGACCGCAGGGGGTATGATAGCGAGCTCTATCATAACTGCAAGAATGCTCATCCTTGCTGACAATATCGTAATGATATGGCCTAATATAAGAAATACATATACATCTTATTTAAATCTATCTAATTTAGCTAGAAGATCTATGCCTTATGATCAATCTATTACCTAAAGAATGATTTTTCATGGTGGATTACTGGAGCTCGGAAATAATAGGATTACATTATTGAGCTCTTCTCTTAGCTAGGACGGCTACAGATCTCCGCATTTACAGAAATAACACTACGTGGCCATAGTAATGCAGCAGTTGCTAGCAGACTCACTAACATTATATAAAATGCTGGGATAAGGTAGTTATTAGAAACGTAGAATAAAGTCCAGCATATCGCTATACTATTTCTCCCTAAAAGCTCCGTCCCTATAGCATATCCAAAACCCATAACCAGATATCTTTCTGATCCTTCAAACAATTCATAAAACCATGCTTTTAGAGGCGCTACAAATGCAACTCCTAATACTACGATCCAGAGTCTTAACATCGTAACTTCCCATATAGAAGAGATCGGAAGGAGATAAAACACTGGTACAATAGTAAAGGCTAAGAGGCCAGACATAACAGCCATCCATTTGTTATAGGAAAATTTTTCTGCGACTCTACCGAATACTAAAAGTAGCATTATGTCTAGCGCCAATAACATATTATTATGAGCCAACATCTCTGTATCTGTAATATTTGATATCATTGGCAGAAATTTATTCATAAAAATAAAAGGAATGGCGTAGGTAATATAACTAAAACTACTCACTAGCACCACCCTAAGAACCTTTCCTTTGTTCGTCACAATCATTCGGGAGGCGCTAATACCCGCTCGAATTTTCTCTACAGGTATGTCTTTGAAAAGAGACCTTAGCCACAGCCCCGCTATTGCTGTCAAAATACTTGCAAAAAATGGCATTCTCCAATAATACCCGGGGTTATCCGTCTGACTTACCCATGTGGCAGCTAATGAGGCAAGCATAATGCCTCCCATAGTGGAGCATAAATAATAACTGCTTGCTCTGCTGCGCTTCGTAGGCTCTGCCTGCTCTATGATCATAAGCGGCATGATACTAGCCTCTCCCGAGGCAAAAAACCCTTGGATCATGCGTATAATAGCAAGAAGAATGGGCGCGCAGATTCCTATCTCGGCATAACCAGGTAGAAGACCTAGACAAAAAGTACTAACAGCCACACCAGTTAATGTCACAAGTAGTGTTCTCTTTGCTCCATAAGCTAAAGCCATTTTACCAAATAGTAATGCGCCCAGAGGCTTTGTAATAACATTCGTAGACATTAATCCATATGCGAGAATTAATGCAACAACAGGGTCGCTTTTTTCAAAAAAAATTGGAGCAATAAAAGGGGCGAGATACACATAAAGTGCAGTATCGTAATTGTCTAGCGCATTTCCTATTAGACCTGACCCAAGGATGAGTTTGCGAGAGTTGGATTTTGGGTTCAAGTTAAGGCCTATGGTTCACTTATATTTTAAGAAGCTTGGTGTAATTTTCTTGCTATCTCTAAAGCAGCATAGGTAAAAATAGCAGTAGCTCCGGCCCTTCTAAAGGATATCAGAGATTCTATCATGACCTCTTCAAAATCAAAACATCCTGCTATAGCCGCGTGTTTTAGCATCGCGTATTCTCCGCTCACTTGATAAACAAAGACGGGGAGAGAGGTGGTCAAAACTACGTCACGTACAACATCAAGATAAGGCATACCTGGCTTAATCATTACCATATCTGCGCCTTCCATAGTATCAAGCTCCACTTCTCTCATGGCTTCTCGTCCATTTCGTGGATCCATTTGATATGTAGCTTTGCTGCTTTTTTTGAGATTAGCAGATGACCCTAAAGCATCGCGAAAAGGGCCATAAAACTTAGAAGCATATTTTGCAGAATAAGCAAGAATACATACATGTTCATACCCCTCTTCATCCAAAGCTTCGCGCAATTTACCAACTCTTCCGTCCATCATATCCGAGGGAGCGATGATATCAGTACCCGCCGCACTAAGCGCCAGAGCCTGCCTGCATAATACCTTTATTGTCTCGTCGTTATCCACATCGCCATTCATCATTATGCCATCATGCCCATGCGAGGTATATGGATCTAAAGCAACATCGCAAATAATGCCAATTGTTATCTCAGAAGCCCTCAAGGCTTTGATTGTTCTGCATACTAAATTGCCTGGATTATAAGCCTCCTCGGCTTTTTCGCTTTTAAGACCGGGGGCAACTACGGGAAAAAGGGCGAGAGCTTTAATTCCAAGCCCCGCCGCCTCCTCTGCTACTTCAATAACTTGATCTATCGAAAGTCTGAACACCCCAGGCATAGTGCCTATTTCCTCGCGGACTTTTTCTCCCTCGATTACAAAAACAGGATATATCAAATGCTCGGGCCTTAGATTACTTTCCGCCACTAGATCTCTAAGCCAAGCGTGTTTTCTATTTCTACGAAGTCTTGTAACTGGAAACATTTACTTCCTATTTTAAGTATACAATTTTTGAATTTAGCTATTTATTGCCCTAATTGACGCACCTCTACTTGGACCGGTATAACTCCAAATTTCTCTACTATCAAATTGATACTAATTTTATCCCCAGGCGATAGATTGCGCTGCAGATTCATAAGCATAATATGCGTGCCATTTGGCTTCAATTCAACTTTACTATTCGCTGGTATTACCAATTTGTCCACAGCCGTCATGCGGCTTATGCCTTTATCATCGACATAACTTTGGTGAATTTCTACGTTATTTGCGACACCCATTGCGGTTGCACCAATAATTTCCCATGAATTTGGCGTATTATTCTGTATTGTCATATATGCCGCTGAATTATTATTGGGTGGCATAGAGCTTCTAGCCCATGCTTCAGTTACTTCTAGGACGCTTATAGTTCCAGCATGCGAGGATATGCATAACAAAAGAGTTACAACAAACGCGGCAATTTTAGTTTTCATATACTACCTATTATAAAGTTATAATTTTAAGTATTCAGCAGCTCTATGAAAGATGCAAGTTTTAATTTATTCAATTTGTTTAATGGCAGATGGGCTATTACAAGGGGCGCGGTAAATAATACCACAAATAAAACCTTCCTTCGCGCCAAAGGAGAAGCGCGCTTCTCCTTTGCTGAAAATAATAGCAATAGATTGAAGTATGATGAAAATCTAAAAATTATATACAAAGATTATTATTCTCCAATTAACGGTAGGCAAAGCTACGTCTATGATTACGACGAAGACTCAAATGTAATAACAAAGCACTTCTCAGATGGAAGGGTTTTTTATGTTCTGAATACCCTGGAAAATACTATCACAGGATCTCATATTTGCGATATGGATATATACAAAGCTAAATATCTCATAATAAATCAAACTAATTTCATTGCGTCGTATACCGTACTCGGGCCGCATAAGGATTATACTATCACTACTATTTACTCGAAGGTCTATGAGGGCTACTAAATCGTTTGTAATAAAAATTACCCGATCTTTGACTATGCATTATCTTTTTGCTATAATTCTGTTACTCATGCGTATATATGAGTTATAGTAACATACTTAGGCAAGCTTCAATAAATGATCTTCGCCAGGCTCAGATACTGACGCCAATAATAAGGACCTATCGCTTATGCAACATATTCTCTGGAGCATCTTACCAATTTTTCTCATCACTATGCTGGGGAGCATAATTAAGCATAAATGGATTACCTCTGATGAATTTTGGCGGGGCCTTGAAAAGCTGTCTTATTTCCTACTCTTTCCTGTGCTACTCTTTAACAATATTGCTGTAGCAGATTTTAGCTCCAGCACACTTACAAGACTTATCGTAGGATTGATACTAGCAACATCTATCGTGTCAATTGGTCTTATTATGTACGACCGTAAATATCCTTTGGATAAAGCCCAATTTACCTCGATATTTCAAGGAAGTATTCGTTATAATAATTATATTTTTTTCGCCCTTGGAGCTGCTTTGCACGGTAGCGATGGCATGTCAATTGTAGCTGTTATTTCGGCTTATATGATTATTTTCACAAACGCTCTCTCGGTTTTTATTTTCTCCGCCTATATTCCAGATGGCACAGATACTGGTCAAAAAAAACCCAGCATTGTTTTGCTCTTTAATAAATTTGCTAGTAATCCATTGATAATAGGCAGTTTATGTGGATTTCTATTTAATTACTCAGATTTTGAGCTCAATATTGGAATTAAAAAAACCCTTGAAAGTCTTTCTAACTCAGCTCTTGCTATGGGCATGATGAATGTTGGAGCGGGACTTAGGTTTAATATTAATATCCACTACTTAAAACAAATTGCTCTTGCAGGAGTACTGAAGCTATTTGCGCTTCCTATTGTAAGTTTTATAGTACTATCTTGCCTCTCTGTAAGCGGAATGCCTCTAGCAGTAGGTCTACTATATAGCGGGGTGCCTTGCGCAAGTACCTCTTATGTTCTAGCCAAGCAGCTCGGTGGAGATCATGATCTCATGGCCTCTATCATTACCCTCACGACTATTGTATCCGTCTTATCTTTATCTTTATGGATGTATTTATTGACATGACAAAGGGGATTCGTTTGAAAGATAGCAGTATACTTGCTATTCAAGACTTATTTCGTAAGCACTTTAAGAGTGAGGATCATATTTGGCTTTTTGGCTCTCGCTCTAATCTAGATGCCAAAGGTGGGGATATTGACTTATATATCGAAACAACCATACCTAATTACGATATAGCCATTGATAAAAAATTTGTATTTTTAGCAGACCTCAGATCGAGAATAGGTGATCAACAAATAGATATAGTGCTGCGCTGCTTATCTTCTAATTCCATACTTTCTATTTATGATGTAGCAAAATCAGAAGGAGTACTATTAGTATGAAATCCATAGAACAGGTCAAAATACAAGAAGTAATGAAGATAGCTACTATACACGCCGGCAGAATCAAAGATGCTATGAGCGATCTCCAAGAGATTTTTCCAATAACACAGGACAAAATTTTGCGCTTAAATAAAGAGGAATTTTTACTCATAGAACTTCTAACTAATCGCTTCGCTAAGTTACAGGATTTTATGGGAGCGAAAGTTTTTGACGCATTTTTTCGCGTCGTAGGCGAGGACGCAGATCGCATGACTCTCATCGACAAAGTAAATAAATTAGAAAAACTAAGGATTATAGAAAATGCTGATATTTGGTCTGATTTTAGAGAACTGAGAAATCATCTCTCTCACGAATATCCTGATGACCCTGCATCTACTACAAAATACCTAAATGAAGTCTATTCCTTAGCCCCCGCATTGCTAAAATGCTTAGATAGTATCAAAGAGAGGTTAGAAGAATATACAAATGCCTCCTAATCTTGCAATAGAGTCACAATATGGCGACAAAATTATCGCAGGCGTAGACGAAGCTGGACGTGGCCCCCTAGCAGGCCCTGTATGCGCTGCTGCTGTTATCATAGATCCGTGCTGCATTATTGAATGCATAGATGATTCCAAAAAACTTTCAGAGCAAAAACGCGAGCGGTTATACGAAGAAATCACCACGCGCTACAAATGGGGGGTTGGATATGCGAGCGTTGAGGAAATCAATGCGGTAAATATTCTAGAGGCGACAAAACTAGCCTGTATAAGAGCGATTAGCGCTCTACCAACTTCACCAGAAGTAGTACTCATAGACGGGAATATGAAGTTCTCAAACCCAAGTTACGTTAGCATCATTCGCGGGGATCAACTTTCTATCTCTATTGCCGCAGCCTCTATAATAGCCAAAGTCAGCAGAGATAGGTTGATGCAAGACTTAGATCTTTCTTATCCAGAATATCAGTGGTCTCGTAACAAAGGTTATGGAACGAAGCTTCATCTAGAAGCGCTTAGGTTATATGGCAAAACTGAGCATCATCGAAATTTCAACTTTAGTTAGTTTATCATCGCAGGAAAGATATTTATTGGGGGTGAAAACCGACTTAAACTAGAAATAACTTTACTTCAAAAAATCTTATAGATATCTTCTGGAAGTAACATTAACCTAGCAGTTTTGCAACTCTCAATGAATATTATGAAGAGAATAAATTTAGTGGCTGTTCTAGCTTATGGATTAGCTCCTGCTTGCGCTTTGCTCTTCCTGATATTATCCTCATTTACCAATCTCGCCTATGCATCATCAAATGCATCGTCGGATGCCTTATCCTTGGTGAAGGTAGAAGCAAAGGAGTTCAGTGGGCAGACTGTGTTTGTTTTTTACCACGATCGTTCTGTGACTCTGCGCACAAATTTTAATACTAATCTTGCAACGGTAACGGCTAATAAACCAATAAGATTAGAATATCTCAACTCTAGTAATCTTCAAAAATTAGCTGGAAGCTTTACTCTTAGTAAAGATAACTTGGGATTTTCATTCTCAACAAAAGCTAAATATTCGATGGATGGTAGGATCGACGGCGAAAAACTTACTGCAATCAAGCTCAAGATCAAAGATGATGCTGTTGAGCCTC
>JAZKAD010000057.1:8955-17406 GCA_040389305.1 Pseudomonadota bacterium
ATGCAGCACAAATTCCGGATGTAGTAGAAATCCCAAAAGTCACAGAATCCGAACTCCAGCAGAGAGCTCTTGCTACGGTCAAATTAGCGCAAAAACCCAATGCCATTAACTTACAATTTCCCGTTAAAGGTAAGCCTCGTTTTGCCATATGGAAGCGTGGTCATTATATTTGGGTTGCAATCGATACTTATACTGCATTCTCCGTACCTAGTACCGATGTTATCGAAGATTTTAAGCAGATAGATTCTGAGGTTGCTATTATTAGAATATTTGCCCCGAAATTTTCTTATGCGAATCCTAGTTTTATTGCTGGGTTTTTGAATCTTGAACTCTCCAACAATCCCGCTAATAACTCGATATCCCTACCATTCGAGACTAGCGAAAATTCTATTAAGTTTAGCAAATACTTCGCAAATGCAAAGGTCATTTCGTTTCAAGATCCTGAAGTAGGGGATGAAGTACGCGCGGTAATGACAAATACCCCGGGGGTATTTCAAACAAATCCTAAATCTATGCTAGATTTTCAGGTTTTGCCATCTTTTCACGGACTTGGAGTTATACTTCGTGCTGACGATGTAACTATTGACCCGGGTCAAAATGATATAAATATTACTTCGCATTACGAAGTCCCGAGCCCTATCACGGCTTTGCAAACAACTCCAAATAACAACCCCCCGACTAACGGAAGAAATAGCCCGACTAAACTCAGCTCTATGCTTCCAGTAATTACTAATGATTTGATCTTAAAAAGCTTCCCATCTATGCAGAGTCATTTGTTAAGATCCCTTGCTAGAAGTGATGACGAATGGGAAAGCTATGCTGGCAGACTAGATCTTGCTCAATTTTATTTTATGCATGGTCTGTACCACGAATCTTTGGCTATGCTAAATATCGCTCATATAATCAACCCTAAAGATTATGAAAAAAATGTAGCCATTCTACTTCAAAATGCCGTGACATTAACTATTTTGGGTTATTACACAGAGGCTAAAGGAATATATAATATTCTTGATGATTTGTATAATAATGCAGTCCCTGATGAAGTATCAATTTATCGAAATTATAATGAATATATGCTAGGCAATATGCCGATAACTATAGGCTTTATAAACTCTATCAATCAATTCATAAATTTATATCCCGAAGACTTATACTGGTCTTTAGCATTTGCAGAAATTGATTTGTGCCTTCAAAACAACAACCTACGCACGTTGGAATCCCTATTTAAATCCCTTCGTACTCCCACTAAAATACAACTTGTTGATAGCCTGAAGCTATATAAAGCCTCTTACTATCGCAAAAAAAACCAATCTAATATAGCAAAACAACTACTTGGTGAAATATTGAGTCAAGACAAAGATCCTTATAATATTACTAGGGCAAATATTGAGCTCATCAAATTACTAAGCTTGACAGAAGAAACCGACGCTAAAGGTGCCATAAGAGAACTTGATAAACTACGTTTTAGCTGGCGTGGGGATAAGGTTGAATTCGATCTTTTGTTAAACATAGCAGAGTTATATAAGCTAGCTAATGATCCTATAAATGCGATGCGAACATATAAATACATGATCTCCGCCTTCGGTCAGGAGATACAGTATTTTTATATAGTCTCTGAAATGGTCAAAATTTACAATAGTATTTTTCTGCCAGGCGGTAGCGCGGAGAAGATGAGT
The DNA here is from genome assembly GCA_040389305.1 of Pseudomonadota bacterium. Lineage (GTDB taxonomy): Bacteria > Pseudomonadota > Alphaproteobacteria > Rickettsiales > Rickettsiaceae > JAZKAD01. The sequence continues at coordinate 10,632 of JAZKAD010000057.1, forward strand.
GACTTTGATGCGGTAGCATTGTTTTATGAATTCCGTGACACGACTCCAATCGGAGTGGATGGGGATAATGTTATTCTGATGATAGCTAGAAGGCTAATCAACCTTGATCTTTTGGATACTGCCTCTCAATTACTTAAGCATCAAGTAGAATATAGGTTAAGCGGAGACAAAAGATCCATTAACGCAGACCATCTGGCGCTTTTGTATATCATGATGGAAAAGCCAGAGGAGGCGCTTAAGATACTCAATAAGACCGATAACGAGACTAAAACCATAAAAGAGCATATACATCGTGAGCAACTAAAAGCGAAAGCTCTGATGGATATGGGGAAATATAACGATGCATTAGTGTATTTGACAGAGGAAGATGCAGATCCCGTGTCTAAAACCATAAAAAAAGAAGTGTATTTTAAGTCCAAAAAATGGGCAGATTATATAACTTACGTAAAGCCTGATGTTGATGAAGCGCTGAAGACGACGATATCAGGCAATCGCACTCAGGATGTACTGAGGTTGGCACTGTCTTATTCTATGCTAAATAATAGCCAAGCTCTTGAAGATCTGCAGGCAAAACTTAAAACAGATAATGAGCAATTAAAAACAGCTATCAACTTTCTAGCCGTCACGAATCAACCAGTAGATCATCACAACATCGATAAATCTTTGCACATAGATCAGATGAAGCAGTTTTTAAGCAACTCTAAGCAAGAACTGTTTAAGTAAAGCGTATGTCACTTGCGAATGAAATAAAGCAATCCAAAATACAAGCATTACATAAAGGTAGTTGTACGCTTCGCTCAGAATGACGTGAGAACTGAACCCCCTCCTTCGAGGGGATGACAGTAGAAGGAATGCACTGTGCTCTATCCCTTAGTAATAACATCATATCTTTGGAGGGTTTTTAGAGTAGACTCTAAATTCTCTAGCTTCAGCATGCATGGGCCATCGCTGGGGGCCGAATCTGGATCCTGATGCACTTCCATGAAAAGTCCGGCAACGCCTACGGCAATTGCAGCCCTCGCAAGAATGGGCACATACTTTCTCTCGCCACCACTAGCCCCTCCAAGTCCACCAGGTTGCTGCACGGAATGCGTTGCATCAAAAAATACCGGAGCTCCCGTCTCTTGCATAATAGGCAAGCTACGCATATCAGATACCAAAGTATTATACCCAAAACTTGCACCCCTCTCAGTTAGGATAATGTCTTTCGCTCCGAACAACCTAAGCTTCTGATGCACATTCTTCATATCCCAGGGCGCTAAAAACTGCCCTTTCTTGACCTTAATAACTTTGCCCGTCTCTGCGGCAGCCTTTAAAAGGTCCGTTTGACGACATAAAAAAGCTGGAATTTGCAAAATATCTACCACTTTAGCAAGCATAGCGCATTGCGTTTCGTTATGTACGTCAGTAAGAACCGGGCAGCCAAATTTTTCTTTAACAGAAGCTAGGACCTCAAGCCCCTGCTCCATACCGACTCCCCTCTGGCTAGATCCAGAAGTTCGATTTGCTTTATCAAATGATGATTTATAAATAAAGGGAATTCCAAGGCGCGATGTGATCTCAACCAAATGCCCCGCCATAAATAGTGCATGCTCTTTGCTTTCAATCTGGCATGGTCCTGCGATTAGAGTGAATGGAAGATTATTTGCTATCTTCACTTTGCCAATTGTTATTGTATTTTGCTCCATGACTATCTCATATATATATTTATGAGGATTATACCAATTTTGAGTGAAAATGATAGAGCGATCAATGACAAGAGAGAATGACAAGAAAGGAGGATTGCTTAGCTTCGCAGGCAGTGACGCACAAAAACAAAAAGCCACCAGAAAATTCCAATGGCTTCCCGGTGGCTTTTTTTAGAAAAAACTATCTACTAATTCTTTAAATTAAGAATTAAGAATTAAGAAAGAACGCGTTTCATCATATCTACTAGGTCTGCATCTCTAGATAGAGAAGCTTGTATCAAGCCCGCTGTCGCACTTAGGTTATTTTGCGCTTCGGCAGACAAAGCTGTTTCTGATAAAATATCAGCGCTTTGCAGCTGAGAAGCTGCTGTATTAAAGTTTGATATAGTATTATTAGTATTTGTCGCATGCGTCTCTAAACTGCCTAGTGATACAGTTATCTTAGTATTAATAACAGACATAGCCTCAAGTGCTGCATTTACAAAGTCAAAAGCTACTTTTGCTTTTGCTATAGTATCAATAGAAGAGCCGTATGCTGTAATCGCGCCCTCAGAGTTAATATCTCCTACTGCACCTCCAGTACCAGCTGTAAGAGCTGTAGTGGGAGTCAGCGTGGCAGCTACTACGGTCGGAGTGAAGTATTCTCCTCCTGTAAAATTGTATTTACCTCCAGCAGCGATAGCTAAACCCGTATCAGTAAATGTAAGAGTTTGAGCAGCAAGCGCTATGACGCCAGAATCAGATGTAAAAAATACTTCTGCTCCAGCGATATTCACAACCATCACAGCACCAGGAGATAAAGTAATGTTACCAACAGCAGCAACACCAGCAGCAACACCAGCAGAAAACGTAGCTTCTCCATAAATTACAATAGTGTCAGTAAGAGCGCCTGTAGTAGCAACTGCAGTAGCAGCGGCAGATTTCCTGATAGCAGAAGAATCTTGAAGGCTAATACCAGCTATTGCACCCGTAGCTGCTGCGCTGGGTCCACTTGGGTCAAGATCGGCCTTAACAGATAAACCATCCCCCACTTTAAACGTCTCTGCCGAAGTAATACTATCAAAAATCTTATTAGCGTTATAGCTAGTTTTCATAACAAGCTGAGCTACTTCATCTTGATAAGTTTTGAACTGAGATTGCATCTTTGTAAGATCACTACCACTTCCGCTTGAAGCTGAAAGTGAGAGACCTAGCATGGCATTGAATTTATCAGTGATAAGCGCTGCTGCCGATTGTGCGGTCTGCAAAAACGCAGTTGCTGAAACAATATTTTGAGCATAAGCTGTTGATTTTCTTACCGTTCTTTGAAGACCTTCAACAGTTGCATTATTTGCAGGATTTGTTGTATCAAGCCCTGTGCTTAATTTTTTAGAATGTACTTCGTAATTTCTAGCAGTCTGCACTGATTGTCCTATTAAAGTAGCTACACCCATATTAACCTTCCTATATTTAATACATAAGTTTTTTACGTAACCTGAGAATTCTAGTCTATTTAAAAGAAGTTACGTAACTAACTTATGCGTGATTTCTTAACCGACTCATCTTATTCACCGTGAATATGATAACCGATAAAGGTGATATTAATGCTATTGACATATAGCTTACAATTGAAAGTTTCGCTTTAACTCAGGGGGGGAAGTGCTTTTTAATATCTTGTGATAGTTTTAACGCAGTCGAGATAAACAAACAAGAGTATTCCTCTTTTATTCCGAGCTTCTGCAACCCGCTTTTATCTCGTCTAGTATCTTGTCATACTCTCTAAAATACAGTGTATCTAGAGCGCCCAAAGGAGCCCAATTCTCAGAGCTAATCCCTATTAAATGCGCGGATCTTCCAAGTAATTTTCTATATCTCCCAAGGCTTTGACCATCCGTGATGAAACATAAATTTGATTTTTTACTAAGGCCGGATAAATCGTTCATAGCTTTGACGCTAAGATGCTCATAGCTTTGATAGAATTTTGTACATTTCGTAGATTGATCAAATAAATATTCCACGCTATCGCTAAGTATAATAGTATCAGATATGCTACTCATGACACTCTGACGCTTTAATTCTAATTGTTGCAATTTTTCTATATTCAAAGCAAGGTTATGCTCAAAGAATGCCTTATTTTCTGGTGATATTTGACATAAAAGCTTTGTAATTTCCTCTAAAATTATCATCGCATTCTGAGGAAGCAGCCATAAATGCCAATTGTTATTTTCTATCTTGAGTCCCGCAATACCTCCAATGTGAAGTACATGGCCATAGATTTGAGGTAAAATTTTTGCAGCGAATCCGTCGAATTTCTCGTCGATATATATAAATAAATCTGCATTTTCAAAATTTTTGATGTCGCTTGGCTTTAAGCTGTAATGATGAGGGCATCCGGGGTCATTTGCGATATTTATCACTTTGGCTCTGCCCCCTGCAATCATCGAAGCGAGACTAGCTACCGGAGTAATGCTAGTAACGATATTAGTAGCTACCGAAGGCCTTGCGAAACATAAACCAAGGATGATTAATAGTAAGTTCTTATAATTCATTTTCTATTATCCGTATTAATTCTTGTTTTTGTATTTTGCAGCCGCTTTGCATCCAGATTTTTTTAATGCGCGATAAAGCGACTCCTATATCAGGGCCAATTATACCAAGCTTTTTTAAGTCGTCACCTCGCACAGGTAAGGCCTTGGGACTATCTTTGAATTCATGCGGCAGTTCTTTCGAGGTTTCTTGCGTAATTTTTCCAAGGGCAAGAGATGCTATAATACGCTGGGCTACATCATAGCCGTCTACCCAATCCTCCATAAGAGCGAGCATCGCGTCCTGCCGCTGGATAGATAAAATGGACATAATCTCCCGAGTGTCGGCTTTTGAAAATAAGAGATCACGCAGCAAAGCCTTAAGATCCTCCATGTTAGAATTCGCAAAAAGCATCGCGTATTTTGTAGAAAGCCTCGCCTTTATTTTGCAAAAAGATGTTGCTTTGTATAGAGCCTCTAGATTATTTATGCCAATCTCAAGAGGCCCAAAAACTCTAATCCCACCTTCATTCATCTTTTTTAAGACAATCACATCATCTGTCTTGGTGAGCCACTTTTTCATTTCGCCATTGATTCTCTCACGCGATAGACGAGTGATCTGGTCCTTTGCGAGTTTGCATGCCTCATATCCTGCATCATCTATACTAACGGCGTAACAAGCGGAAAACCTAAAAAACCGTAAAATACGTAAGTAATCTTCGGATATGCGATCACTAGCATTTCCTATAAACCTGACTTTCTTGTTTTTTAAGTCATCAATGCCGCCGAAATAGTCGTATATTTTATGCTCGAAAGGGCAATAACTTAGAGCATTTATTGTAAAATCTCGCCTTGAAGCATCCTCTTCAAAGCTATCTGTATATTCTACCTCCGCATGTCTTCCATCGCATTTAATATCACGCCTAAGTGATGTGATTTCAAAATGCTTGTTATCTATAAGCGCCGTTACGGTACCAAAATTTATACCCGTGGGAATAACTTTAAATCCTTGATGAGAAAGGCTTTCTATAACTTCTTCTGGACGAAGAGAGGTCGCAATATCTATATCCTCACTCTTAAAACCAAGCATAGCATCGCGCACTGCTCCTCCGATAATACGAGGCTTGCCCCCCGTATAATTCAGCGCTTGAAGGAGTTTTAGAAGGCTAGGACTTTGAAAAGGGAGGGTTTGCGATATAACTTCCATAGCTTATAGTTCTCTCACTTATAGCCTAAAGATATCAACATATTACGGGTTTCGAATAATGGGAGTCCTATAATATTAGAAAACGAACCACTGATAAAAGATACGAAGCCCTGCACGGACCCTTGCACAGAATATCCTCCAGCCTTTCCAATACCCTCGCCACAATTAGCATACCAGTCTATTTCTTGATCTGTTAATCTCTTAAAGGCGACAACGGTTTGGACGAGTCTTGACCTTGACTCTCTCGTGCCATCTTCAGTTTTCTTGATTATATGCACCCCAGTATAGATTCTGTGGCGCCTTCCGGAATAAAGCTTCAAGCAGTCTGCAACCATTTCTGGAGTCAATGCTTTGGGCATAATGCGCCTGCCTACAGCAGCTACTGTATCCGCAGCTATTATATAACCGCCCTCTATTTCTTGGGAAATTTTATTGGCTTTTAAGGTAGCGAGGCGTGATGCTGCCTGCCCTGGCAATTCCCTTGGGAGCTCTGTTTCATCAACATCAGCGGGTTTTACTATAGGATGTATATCGATACGAGATAAGAGCTCTAATCTTGCAGGGGAAGCAGATGCAAGAATGATTGGTAGCGTTTGCATAAATTTTGTGAAGTTTGAGGGGTGAGTTTGTGCTTGAGGTAGTACTTTTATAAATCGCAGTCTTTTATGAGTTAAGATTTAATCATAAAGGTCTAGCTTCTTTTATGATGTCGTCCTTAATTAATCTATACAGAGCTTTCTCTGATACTACATCCACTTTCCTACCAAGTAGCTCTTCAAGGCGCCATTTTAATCCGCCTATAGCAAAGCCAGAAGAAGGCTTCATACGCACTAAAAATCTATATCACTCTCAGAGGTAAAAGTTCCTCGGACGATAGAGCCGAATACTTTTATCTCTTCTACCTGACATGCCTCCGCTATATCTAGAATTTGAGCTCTATATTTGCTCTGCAATGATGCAAGGTTCATCATATAATCAAATAATCAGATCTTCATTTATATGCTTAGAAGATGAACTGCCGAACTGCGCCATAAGTCTATCTAAATCAGACTGACTACAAATCCCAAGAAGAACCGGATCGCGAGGACGAATGTTTTTCATATTCCAATGGCTACGGTCTCTGATAGCTGCAATAGTTGTTTTCGTAGTGCCCACAAGTTTAGCAATCTGTGCATCATTTACGTCAGGACATGTTTTGATAAGCCAGTAAATTGCATCTGGTTTATCTTGTCTTCTTGCTACTGGGGTATATTTCGATGGCTTTTTCTTTTTGCTGCCCACTAGGCTGTCCACTATATTGGCAGATATTTGCATCTCAGCTTTAGGGTTAGCCACGCAACGGTCAAGCTCTTCTTGCCTTAGCTGACCCGCAACTA